>JAIFMH010000077.1 GCA_020048595.1 Bacteroidota bacterium
AATAGCTGGTTCAAATTTTAAAAAACAAAAGGAAGGAATTATTTTTCTTCCTTTTTTTTGTGTGTACATGAACTTAAAATCCTTTCCAATTAATCATAAATGGAGCCCTGATAAGGAAAATACAAAGAAAATTATTGCTGCAATATTTTGACAATTTTGCACTTATTATTATTATTTTACTAAAATATTCAGGTATTGTGATACCTAAATCCTAAAATAAGCAATTCATATTAAATAAGGACACCCCTTGTATACAGTTGTATTCCTGAGCATTAATTGCCATATTCGAATATCTCCACAATTTAGAATGCTTCCAAATTACAGAAATGTTAAAAAAACAAAAAAAATTGTATTGCTTGTATATTGCTTATTATCTAAATTCGCTGTGCTGTGAAACTAAAATAAAACACAGCCGGAGGAATGATAAATCTTTACTTTCCCATCACCTTTCAACTTTATAAATCATAAACGTCATGCGGACGCAAAGTAGTTCTGCGCGTTCGTATTGTCATTTTATATACCTTATTAATCAGTAACCACGTATGCACCTACAAGCATCCAACAAACAGAAACTGATAACATTCAAACTGACAGCACCATTGATCCTGCTTATGGCCGGACTGCTATTCAGTTCAGTTTCGCCAGCGCAAAACAAAGGCAAGGAGATTTTCGAGAAAAACTGTGTAATTTGTCACAAGCTTACAGAAGAAAAACTGGTAGGTCCCGGACTTAAAGGGATTACTGAAAAGCGCGATAAAGCCTGGTTAAAGAAATTTATCCCTGCTTCTCAGGATATGGTAAAAGCCGGCGATAAGCTAGCTGTTCAGGTTTTTAACGAAAACATGAAAATCCCGATGCCGGATCACAAATTCCTCTCGGATGATGATTTGGATCAACTGCTAACGTACATAGAAACCTATAAACCTGCAGAGGCAGTTAAGGTTTCTGTTGATATAGCTAAAAAAGACGGATTCTGGCGTGATGAGATCGTTCGTGGAGAAAGACTGTTTGCAGGAGTTATCCCTTTCGAAAAAGGCACCACACTGAATTGCGTTTCGTGCCATGCTATAATTGCAACCGATTCGCTTAACTTCAATCCTTCAGCTGTCGACCTGGCACAGGCCTGGCAGGAACCAAACGGTACAAACCTTTACCAGGTCCTCAGGGAGCCGACATCCTCCAAAATGGCCGAAGTTCATAAAGGACTGCAGTTATCAGACAAGGAGATTTATGATATTTCAGCTTACCTCTCAAAAGTGGGAAAAGATGGCATGACATGGGAAAAAACATTCCCGGCACGGCTTCTGCTCTTCCTTTTCCTCGGATTGCTGATGGCTTGGGCACTTGCTGATCTGATCTGGTTCAGGAAAGTTAAATACCGCGTAATTCATGTGCTTATTATAATTGTTGGTCTTGGAGTCCATGGAACATTGGTTATCCAGGAAGGAATTAACCTGGGCCGCACTAAGGATTATATGCCGGATCAGCCTATTAAATTTTCACATAAAGTACATGCGGGTCAGAATAAAATTGACTGTAAATATTGCCATTCTATTGCCGATTACAGTAAATCAGCAGGAATTCCTTCGGCCAATCTTTGTTTAAACTGCCACAAAGTTGTGGTTGCCGGTACCCGTTCAGGAAAATTTGAAATCAAGAAAATACAAAGAGCTGTTGAATCGGGCAAACCTATTGAATGGGTTCGTATACACAAACTACCTGATCATGCTTTCTTCAGCCATGCACAGCATGTTGGCGTCGGAAAAGTTGAATGCCAGACCTGCCATGGACCAGTTGAAACAATGGACCTTGTGAAACAGGTTTCGGACCTTTCGATGGGATGGTGCGTAAACTGCCACCGTCAAACCGGGATTCAGGCTACCACAAACAAATATTATGAAGGATTCAAAGCCTTACATGATGATGCAAAAGCAGGTAAAAAGATTACTGCTGAGCGCCTTGGCGGAATTGATTGCAGCAAATGCCATTATTAAACCAGGGAATTGTTAAAATCAGCAACTAAAGAACAAATTAAACAGAACCTTTTATACCTCAATATATAAATGGAAAAGAAATATTGGAAAAGTCTTGAAGAGCAAGCTAACCTGCCCATAGCAAATCCCGGTCAGAAGGATGTTGATGCATCGCGTTCGCTTCTCGACCTGATTGATGACGAAATTGACAGCAAACCATCATCACGTCGAAACTTCCTGAAATTCTGCGGATTCAGTTTTGCCACGGCTGCCATTGCAACCAGTTGTCAGAACCCCATTCAAACGGCAATTCCTCACCTGAGCAAACCGGAGGAAATTACACCGGGAATGGCAAACCATTATGCATCGACTTATTTCGATGGCCAGGATTATAACGGAATTCTTGTTAAAGTTCGTGATGGCAGGCCTATCAAGATTGAAGGAAATGATCTTTCCTCAATAAGTCAGGGTGCAACCAGCGCAAGAGTTCAGGGATCAGTTTTAAGTCTTTATGATGATGGCGCAAGGTTCAAAGCACCTGTTATAGCAGCAAAAGAGACTACATGGAATATGGTTGATGTGGAGGTTTCCTCTAAACTTGCTGCAGCATCTTTAACAGGTAAAGGCATTGCGCTGGTTACATCAACCATCATCAGCCCTTCTACCCTATCAGTTATTAATGAATTTAAAACCAAATACCCCAGTGCAAAGCATGTAACGTACGACGCGGTTTCGTCATCGGCATTGTTACAAGCGAATAACCTGACTTTTGAGTCACAAACCATCCCTGATTATCATTTCGATAAAGCAGATGTAATTGTAAGCTTTGATGCTGATTTCCTGGGAACCTGGCTTATGCCGGTAGAGTTTACCCGTCGTTTTGCTGCAAGCCGCAGGTTGAACAAGGATAAGCGTACTATTTCACAGCTTACTGTTTTCGAATCTGGGATGTCGCTTACAGGTGCCAATGCCGATTATCGGTTTCCTATAAAACCAAGTCAGCAAGCATCTGTTATTCTGAGTTTGTACAATGAAATTGCAAAATCTTCAGGTGGAACTACTTACAATTCACCGGCTTCAGCAGTTGATGTATCCAAACTGGCACAAAAACTTATTGGAGCAAAAGGCAAATCAATTGTTGTTTGCGGAATAAATGATACTTCGATTCAGATCGTTGTAAATGCTATCAACCAGATGTTGCAAAACTACGGCAGCACAATAGATTTTTCAGCTTCACTCAATATCCGTAAAGGTATTGACGAAGATATGACCGCCCTGGTAAAAGAAATGAACGAAGGCAAAACAGGCGCTGTTATATTCTATAATGTAAACCCGGTATACAATTACAGCGAACCTAAATTGCTGCAGGATGGTCTGAAGAAAGTTGAGCTTACAGTAAGTCTTTCGAATGCTATGGACGAAACTGCTTCAGTATGTTCAGTTGTTGCACCCGACCATCATTTTCTTGAGTCGTGGAATGATGCTGAACCTAAAAAAGGATTTTTCAGTCTGCAACAGCCAACTATCCGTAATATTTATGATACCCGCCAGGCACAGGACAGCCTGCTCAAATGGGCCGGCAGTACCACACTTTTTAGTGCATATCTGAAACAATACTGGCAACAGAATTTCACAGGAAAACAATCGGAATATACTTCGGTAGCTGATTTCTGGAATTATACTTTACAAAAAGGAGTTTTCGAACTTCCTGCAGCTCCCGCTCAGCCTGCATTTACAACTCAAGTTCTTGCTGATGCAGCAGCCAAAGCTGCCGCTATAAAATCAGCAGAAAACGAACTTGTATTTTATGAAACAATAGCTTTAGGAAACGGTCAGCATACCAACAATCCATGGATGATGGAAATGCCTGACCCGATTTCGAAGGTATGCTGGGATAATTTCGCGGCAATTTCGCCTTTGGAAGCTAAAAAACTTGGCGTTGTAACCGGCGATGTTTTAAAACTCGCTGAAGGCCTTGAACTCGTGGCTTTCATACAACCGGGACAAGCCGAAGGCACCATTGCCGTTGCGTACGGTTACGGCCGGACCAAAGCCGGAAAAGTAGCTGATGGCGTGGGTGTGAATGTATTCCCGTTAATGAAAATGGATGGCGGTAACCGTAAAGCCTCCATGGCAACTGCTTCGGTAAGCAAAACCGGAAAGAAATACGATCTTGCCTCAACTCAGGGCTATCATTCGATGGAAGGACGCGATATAGTCCGTGAAACCACTCTTAAGGAATGGCAGGAGAAACCGAATGCAGGCAATGAAATGCATGAAGAAATCGAAAAAAAGCATCTCACTCTTTATAAGGAGATCAAATACGAAGGACACCACTGGGGAATGTCAATCGACCTTAATGCATGTACCGGCTGCAGTGCCTGCGTAATAGGATGCCAGGCTGAAAACAATGTTGCAGTTGTAGGCAAGAAGGAAGTAGCAAAATCACGGATTATGCATTGGATCCGCATGGACAGGTATTATTCCGAAGATTCGGCCAATCCTTCGGTATATTTCCAGCCTGTTATGTGCCAGCATTGCGACAACGCACCCTGCGAAAATGTTTGTCCTGTTTCAGCAACCAACCACAGCAGCGAAGGCCTCAACCAGATGGCATACAATCGTTGTATCGGAACAAAATACTGCATCAATAACTGTCCATATAAGGTACGGCGTTTCAACTGGTTTCGTTATGCAACCAACGATTCGTTTGATTATAATATGAACAGCGACATGGGGCGTATGGTTCTAAATCCGGACGTAACCGTTCGTGAGCGCGGTGTGGTCGAAAAATGTTCCTTCTGCGTACAGCGTATACAGGACAAAAAATTGCTTGCCAAACTGGAAAACCGTCCACTGGGTGATAACGAGATTCTTACAGCATGCATGCAGGTTTGCCCGGCCGGAGCTATCATATTCGGCGATATGAACAACAAACAGGCAAAGCTGACCGATCTGATCACCGACCAGCGTAACTACAATCTGATTGAAGAAATCCACACACTTCCATCGGTTGGATATTTGACCAAAGTCCGCAACAGGGAGGCTGAAGAAGGAAACAAGGCATGAAAATTCTCAGATTCTTATATCTGAAAAAACATAATAAAAGCATAATAAAATAACTGGCAATACCGATTTAATATGTATAAAGCAGATGTACGAGGTCCGCTGATTCTGGGTAATAAGGATTACCGTCAGATCACCAGCGACATTATTGCACCGATAGACAATAAAGCACCCAACTGGTGGAAAGTAGCCATGGGCGTAGCTTTTTTACTGGCAAGTATCGGATTTTTTGCATTGTACTATACCGTACGTTATGGTTTGGGTACATGGAATGTAAATAATTCCGTTGCATGGGGCTGGGAAATCATCAACTTTGTTTGGTGGATCGGTATTGGGCATGCCGGTACTGCTTTCAGTATATTTCTTTTGATTCTTCGTCAGAAATGGCGTACTTCTATCAACAGGGCTGCTGAAGCTATGACCGTTTTTGCAGTAATGTGCGCTGCTATATTCCCGGCTATTCACATGGGTAGGGTTTGGCTTGCATTTTACATTTTTCCTTATCCTAACACACGCGGTTCGCTTTGGGTAAACTATAACTCACCCCTTTTCTGGGATTTTATCGCTATCAGCGCCTACCTGCTTATTTCGGCTTCATTCTGGTATTTCGGAATGGTTCCTGATTTTGCATCCATACGCGACCGTGCAACAACCAAACTTAAAAAAGCAATCTACGGTTTCCTCGCTTTTGGCTGGACCGGCTCGACCAAAGAATGGTTACGTTACGAAGGTCTTAGCTATGTACTTGGCGGTATTGCAGCGGTGCTGGTTGTATCAGTTCACTCCATTGTATCTACCGACTTTGCCAGTTCAGTAATTCCCGGATGGCATACAACATTGTTCCCTCCATACTTTGTGGTTGGTGCTATTTTCTCAGGGTTTGCCATGGTTATGACACTTATGATCGTAATCCGCAAATACTATCACCTAGAGGATTATGTGACTGATTCGCATTTAAATGCTATTGCAAAAATCCTGGTTTTCATTTCACTTATTATGGGAACAGCTTATGCTACCGAGGTTTTCATGGCATGGTACAGCGGCAATCCTTACGAAATGTTTACTTTCTTCCACAACCGCCTCACAGGTGATTACTCATTTATGTTCTGGGCTATGGTTATTTGCAATGCTGTTATTCCACAGGTAATGTGGTCGAAAAAAGTCCGAAGCAATACTACCATACTATTCATCATTTCGCTTATCATCAATCTTGGGATGTGGTACGAACGTTTCAATATCGTTGTTACGTCTCTTTCGAAAGACTATCTTCCATCATCATGGACTACCTACTCCCCAACCTGGGTTGAAGTCGGAATTTATGTCGGAACTATAGGCATCTTCACCATTGGAGTGCTGTTCTTCTTCCGCTTTATTCCAATGATTGCTATCAGTGAAGTGAAGAGCGTACTGAAACCCACCGAAATAACGGAAAAACATTAAAACACCGCACACATGAATACAACACATATCATAGGGGTTTTCGACAGCAAAAGTGATTTGCTGGCAGGTATAGAAGGAGCCAGAAGCAAAAACTTCATTATCGATGAAATATATACCCCATATCCTGTTATGGAAGCCATAGATGCATTGAAGCGAAAATCCCGGTTCACTATCGCTGCCTTTGTTATTGGTTTTCTGGCAGTAGTGGGAGTACTTTCGTTTTTATACTGGACTTCGGTAATCGACTGGCCTATAAATTACGGAGGAAAGCCTACCAATGCTTTTCCATCCTTTATTATCATTACTCTTGTGCTTACTATACTTTCAGTCACACTCGGCAGTTTATTTATTTTTTCGCTCAGAGCCCGTATTTATCCGGGTAAAAAATATTTTCTGCCCGACGAACGTTCGACCGACGATAAGTTTATCATGCTTTTTGATAAAAATACATCCGGTGCAGGCTTTGAAGCAATTTCGTCTGTATTAAAAGCCAGTGGAGCATCCGAAGTATATGAAAAGGAATTTTAACATGTTACGTAAAAAACATACTTATATGGGTTATCTCAAAAAAGCCCCGATCAGATTAACTGCTGCTATAGCACTCTCTGTAGTGTTATTTGCTTCATGCGACCGTACGCGTATCGAGAAAGGATACGAATATTTCCCTGATATGGCTCATTCGCTTGCATACGAAACCTATGCCCCTGCCAAAGGTGCCAATAACGGTATTACCATGCAAACGCCGGTTTTGGGCTCTATTCCCCGCGAAATGATTCCTTACCAGTATGCATCAACTCCCGAAGGACGCATGCAGGCGGGCAAAGAACTTATCTGCAAAATAGAATCCAGCGACACAAACCTGGTACGTGGCAAAGACATGTACACAATTTTCTGCCAGAATTGTCACGGAGTTACGGGGAAAGGTGACGGACACTTATATACCAGTGGCAAATTCACAATTCAGCCGGCATCCCTCATTTCGGAACGAATGCTTGTGGCTCCGATTGGCGAAGTATATCATGTGATAACCGCAGGATGGAATACTATGGGACCGCACGGACCGCAGATCAAGCCCGAAGACCGCTGGAAGATAGCCCTTTACGTTAAAAACAATCTTCAAAAAAACCTTAAATAAGCTCCACGTATATGGATACCAAAGTTATTTTTACGAAGAAATTTTATTTTATAACCTACGGCCTGATGGGCCTTGGAGTTATTGGGCTTGTATATGGTTTCCTTACTGATACACATCGAACCTGGGCCAACCTGCTGCTGAACAACTATTATTTTCTGTCATTGGCATTAGGAGCTGCTTTCTTTTTCAGCCTCCAGTATATTACGCAATCAGGCTGGTCGGCTATGTTCCGGCGAATTCCGGAGGCATTGATGGCTTACATCCCGTATGCTGCTATTATTATGCTGGTAATGTTTTTTGGATTGCACGATATTTACCATTGGTCGCATGAGGATGCGGTTGCGCATGATGAATTACTTCTTCACAAATCGCCTTACCTGAATATACCTTTCTTCATGATAAGAATGGTGATATTCTTTGCAGCATGGATTTTACTTACCCGCTATTTGCGCAAACTTTCGCTCCAGGAAGACAACCTTGGTGGACAAGTGATGTTCGAAAAAATGGAGTTCTGGTCAAAGATTTTCATTTTTGTATTAGCGCTCACCTTCTCGATGGCCTCTTTTGACTGGATCATGTCCATTGACGCACACTGGTACAGCACCATCTTTGCGTTCAAGAATTTTGCTGCTGCTTTTTATCACGGTACTTCGCTGGTGGCTCTGATTGCAATTATCCTTCATAAAAAAGGGTATTTCAAGGATATGAACGAGTACCATCTGCTTGATTTTTCAAGGTATATGTTTGGATTGAGCATCATATGGGGGTACCTTTATTTCTCGCAGTTTGCACTGATATGGTTCGGTAACATACCCGAAGAAACTATTTATTATGCAAAGCGCTGGGATAACGGATGGATGGTTTTCTTTTACGCCAATTTTATTATTAACTGGTTTATTCCATTTATCGGGCTGCTTCCGCAGAAGCTTGACAAAAGCATCAACTTTGTTTATTTCATCTGTATTCTGCTGCTCGTTGGCTTGTATACCGATATTTTCGAACAGATTATGCCTGATGTTGCCACCCGGCCCCAATTTGGACTGATTGAAATAGGAGTTTTTGCCGGATTAGCAGGTTTATTCCTTTTCGCTTTCAGCAAAGCACTTGTAAAAGCACCTTTAATTGCAAAAAACCATCCATACCTTGAGGAAAGTATTCATCATCATATACACTAAAATATAGATTCATCCAAATCTGCACCTCCGTTTAAGAATGCTAATATTTTGCAATGCAGAGTATTAGCATTTGGCACTTTTTACAAGCTGAGATTATATTGAAAAACATAACAAAAAATTAATCGTCGGAAAACAAAACACGCTTACCCTTTGTTAATAAAGAGTTAATCCGTTTTTAAATGTCTGATCCGATATTAAAAAATAAACAGGTGTTCCTATCTGAAATCGGATAAGCTGAATTCTTTTGAATACTAAAATTAAAAATTACAATGAAAAAAACCATTACCTGGTTTGCAATGCCTCTATTACTGGTAGTTTTAATTATTAACACCAGTGTTGCATTTGCCGAAAATGAAAAAAGCACTGAAGTAGGAATTACCGAGCATCTCGATGAGTATATACCCTCCGATATTATACTCACTGACCACAATGGCAAACTGGTTAACCTGAAACAACTTATCGACAAACCAACTGTAATCTGCTTTGTGTATTACAGATGTCCCGGCATTTGTAGCCCGCTGATGAATGGCCTTGCCGAAACTATAGGCAATACAGGCCTGGCATTGGGAAAAGATTACCAGGCAATCACGATAAGCTTCGACAGCCGCGAATCCTATGACCTTGGTCAGAAAAAAAGAGCCACCTACCTCAAAAAGATTAAAGGACAAGATGGTGCAGGCTGGACGTTTATGACAGGTGACAGCGCCAATATTGCAAAAGCTACAAATGCTCTTGGCTTTGGATTTAAGTTCGTAAATAACGAGTTTATGCACGAAGGAGCATTGATGATGATCAGCCCCGATGGCAAAATTACCAGGTACCTGAAAGGAATAAGTTTCCAGCCTTTTGAATTTAAACTTGCGGTTTATGAAGCATCACAAGGGAAATCGGCTCCTACTCTGATTAAAGTTTTACAATACTGCTATTCCTACGATCGGAAAGCAGAACGTTACTCACTGGAAGTAACCCGGATTGCAGCTACATTAATAATAATCTTTGGCGTTTCCTTATTGACCTACCTGTTGATACGTGGCCGGAGAAAAAAAGCTAAATCAGTTAACCAATAATTATTTAAATATACATGACCGGAAATACTTCAACACATCGGTTGCCAAGTTACCTTGAGTATCAGGGTAAATACACCGGAATTCTTGGCTGGATTCTCTCCACCGATCACAAGCGTATAGCTCTGTTATACTTGTATTCGCAGCTATTTTTCTTCCTGGCCGGATTGGTAATGGGAATATTTATGAAGCTCGAACTTATTGCACCAGGCCAACAAATAATGGGGCCACAGGCATATAATGCACTGTTTACAGTTCATGGATTAACCATGATATTCCTTTTTATCATTCCAGGACTGGCGGCATCATTCGGCAACTTTATGATCCCGATTATGATCGGGGCAAAGGATGTGGCTTTCCCAAAACTTAATTTATTTTCCTGGTACCTTTTTATTGCAGGAGCTGTAATTATATTAATCGGAATATTTTCAGGTGATGGTCCTCCTGACACAGGCTGGACATTTTACGCACCTTATAGCCTGAAAACGAATACCAACGTAGTGCTTTCTGTTTTCGGGGCATTTGTACTCGGCTTTTCATCCATACTAACCGGTTTGAACTTTATTGTTACGATTCACCGTATGCGGGCACCGGGAATGGGATTTTTCCGTATGCCTTTGTTTATCTGGTCGTTATATGGAACAGCATGGATTCAGCTACTTGCCACTCCGGTTGTGGGAATCACTTTCCTGATGGTTGTTGCTGACCGTATGCTCGATATTGGTTTCTTTGATCCTGCCAAAGGCGGAGATCCTGTATTGTACCAGCATCTTTTCTGGATATACTCTCACCCTGCTGTATATATTATGATTTTACCTGCTATGGGTGCGATTACCGAAATTATTGTAACGTTCTCCCGAAGGACTGTTTTCGGGTACAAAGCCATCGCCATGTCAAGTCTTGCCATTGCATTTGTAGGTTACCTGGTTTGGGGACATCATATGTTTACTTCGGGAATGAGCGAAACGGCACGCCTTGTATTTTCCTTCTTAACTTTCCTTGTAGCAATACCAAGTGCTATTAAAGTTTTTAACTGGACAGCTACCATGTACAAAGGATCTATTTCTCTGGAACCACCGTTCTGGTGGGCAATGGCTTTTATCTTTATTTTTATGATTGGCGGTCTTACCGGGCTTATACTTGGCAGTGTATCCACTGATGTGCACGTTCATGATACTGTATTTGTTGTTGCGCACTTCCATTATATTGTATTTGGAGGTGCCGGCATAGCTTTCTTTGCGGCGCTGCATTACTGGTATCCGAAAATGTTTGGTAAAATGTACAGCAAGAAAATAGCCAACTGGGGACTTATCGGATTATTTGTAGGTTTCAATACTACTTATATGCCAATGTTTTTCCTTGGATTCATGGGGATGCCACGACGCTATTACGATTACCTTCCGCAATTTGCCGACCTGAACCTCTTATCTACAGTTGGATCATGGATTATGGCTGCATCTCTTATCGTTGTGATTGTAAACCTGCTTCGTGCCAGGAAAGGAACACCGGAAGAAATGGACGATCCTTGGGGCGGCCGTACACTTGAGTGGAAAATAGAATCACCTCCATCACTCGAAAACTTTGAGGAAATTCCTGTTATCGACAGCGAACCTTATGAACTAAAATCAAAATAAGCAGTCTATGGAACAAAATCATGTAGCACACACAGATCACTTTGATCCGGTTGCATCAAAAATTGGAATGTGGCTGTTTATCTTCACCGAAATTTTACTCTTTGGCGGACTGTTTATTGTTTATTCTGTTTACAGGTATAATCACCAGGTTGAATTTCACCTGGCAGCAGAGGAACTTGATGTAACTATTGGTTTGATTAATACTATCATTCTATTAATCAGCAGTATGACGGTTGCAATGTCAATCACAGCTTTGCAGCTTGGAAATAAAAAGCTCACTCTTATATTGCTGGCAGCAACCATTTTATTAGCATTGGTTTTCCTGGTGAACAAATACTTCGAGTGGGGAGCAAAAATTCACCACGATATTTATCCGGGAAGTGAATTTCTGCTTAGTCTCAGCAAAGGCGATATGCTTTTCTTTGGGTTGTACTTCTTTATGACAGGACTTCATGCCTTACATATTATCGCAGGATTAGCGTTGCTGGGAGTTGTTTTTGTAAAAGTTAAAAACGGAACCGTGAATCAAAACAGGTATTCGTTGCTCGAAAACGGCGGACTTTACTGGCACCTTGTCGATCTGATCTGGATATTCCTGTTCCCGTTGTTCTATCTAATTCATTAAGCCTTATGAGCGAGCATAAAAACCATATATCCACTTATAAGTCGCAGATTCTTGTTCTGCTAACACTTATTATGCTTACAGTCCTTACTGTAGTCATTACAAGTGTTCACCTGGGCCCGTTCAACACGGCTGCTGCTATGCTGATTGCATCTGTAAAAGCTGCAATTGTACTACTTTACTTCATGCATCTGAAGTTTGATGAAAAAATATACCGCTTCATGGTTACACTTGTGTTAGCTATTTACGCGGTGGTGATCATTATTACATTTTTTGATTACTTATACCGATAAAAATTATGTTCGAAGGATACTCAAATTTTTCGGGAGGAGTTGATACCGCATTTGCTATCATTGTTGGAATCTCCCTTTTCTTCCTTATAGGAATCACTGCCGTAATTATTTACTTCATTTTTAAATACAATAAGAAGAAAAATCCTGTTGCGTCTGAAATTGAAGGAAGTAATAAACTGGAAATCATCTGGACCGTTATCCCATTGATTCTTGTTTTATTCATGTTCTGGCTGGGCTGGAGTTCGTATATCCCTATGCGCAAAGTACCTGCCGACGCCATGAAAGTAAAAGTTACCGCACAGATGTGGAGCTGGCGCTTTGAATATCCAAACGGAAAAGTAGAAGATACACTTATTGTACCGGTTAATAAAGCTGTTGTTTTAAATATGGTTTCACTGGATGTAATTCACAGCTTATACATTCCTGCTTTCAGAATCAAGGAAGATGTTGTTCCTGGAAAAGCAGAGAATTATATGTGGTTTAAATCACTTGTTATTGGCTCCTATGATCTGTTCTGCGCTGAATATTGCGGATTAAGGCATTCCTACATGGGCACTATTGTAGAAGTTGTTGATCAGGGCACTTTCGATAAATGGTATGCATCGGCCCCGGCAAAAGTTGATTCAACTGTCGCGGCAAAACCTGGTTTCGAAGGAAAACTTCTCTCTGAACAAAAAGGATGTATTGCCTGTCATTCTTCCGATGGAACTAAAATAGTAGGTCCTTCGTACAAAGGCATTTTCGGGCATAAAGTAACCGTAGA
>JAIFMH010000125.1 GCA_020048595.1 Bacteroidota bacterium
TTGGATTTGACTTAAACTTTTGTCAAAAAGAATTCAAGAAAAAGACAACGATGCATTTTTTGCAATTTTTTAAATTCTACACTATTGTCGAGGGTGCATCAGCAGAAGAATTCTCAGATGATTTCTGTGCTTTAATAAACATGCGGACTGATAAAGAACTTTCAGCCTACGTAAAGTCTCTTAAGGAAACTGAGAAAAAAGATTTTTACACTTTACTTACCGAAGTAGCTTTTTGTAATCCTTATGAGCATTACAATTTATATTATCCATTAGCGCTGGAATTAATCGAACCAACAAAATAAAGGCTGCGCAATAACGGCTATAAATATTGAGGGTAGAGTTCATAATTGAGAGTTTTGTAACCAGCTTTATCTTAACTGGTTTTAAGGGAATCATTTCCCCAAAAACCTGGTCAGGTCGTGTTTGTTCATAATAAATTACCAGGCAACTTAGTGAACCAGTCTCATTTGTGAGGCGATTAAACCGCCATACCCCATAACTTGTTTCGATTTTATGGGAGCATCAATCTTTTAATCCATTGCTCACTGCAAAATCTAGCTGCAGTTTTATTACTTTTACAAAACAAAATAAGCCCGAAAGTGATATACAATAAAATAACTCTGGCCTTTCCCGAAAAGGAGGAAAAGCTTTTCCTCGAAAAATACTTTTTTGATTCTCTCATTCAGTTTAGAATTGCGTTTGTATTAGTTACTATACTATATGGCATATTTGGATACCTCGATTCAATAATGTTGCCGGAGTATGCAAATCTTTTCCATAAAATCCGCTATTTATTTGTTGTCCCAATACTATCAGCAGTATTTCTCCTTTCCTTCACCAAAGTGTTCCGTAAAATATGGCAATTGTTATTGTTCATAAGTTTAATAATTGGTGGAACCGGTATTAGTATTATGATTATGCTGGTGCCTGAAAATTATGCCTATTTTGCCGGGATGATGTTGATCTTTTCAGCAGGTTATTTTTTCATTAAACTTCGTTTTTTTTTAGCGTCAATAGGTGGTTGGATTATTCTGCTGGTTTATAATTTAGGAGAAATATTTTATGTGCATTCCCCTAATATTACTCTTATCAGCACTAATTTCTTTTTCATAAGTTCTAATATTATCGGAATGTTTGCAGCATATAACATAGAGTATTATGCGCGTCGCAATTTCTTTCTGAACCATGAACTTGACAACAAAAAGTTACTTGTTGAAAACAGTAACAAAAACCTGGAAAAAACTGTAGAAGAACGTACCAATGAACTACTTTTAGCCAAGGAAGCGGCTGAAACAAACAATGCTAACGTTACTGCAATAATTGAAGGTACGCAAAATAATATCTGGGCTTTTAACAGAAATTTCGAAATATTATATATCAATCATATATTTCAAACAGAATTTCATCAAACATTTGGTGTTTGGTTAGCTCCAGGCGTTAACCTTATTGAATCCCTTCCCGAAGCACTGCGTCCCTTATGGAGACCTCGATATGAGAAGGTGCTGAACAATGAACAATTCACTATTGAAGATGCGGTTGAATCAAAAAATGGAATGATTTACATTCTGGTATCTTTTAATCCCATTATTAAAAAAGGTGTGGTTGTTGGTGGTTCGTGCTTTGGCAGCAATATCACTGACCGGAAACTTGCAGAAATTGAATTGCAAAGAGCCAAAGAACGTGCCGAGGAAAGCGATAGGCTCAAATCAGCCTTCCTGGCCAATATGAGCCACGAAATCCGAACTCCGATGAATGGCATTTTAGGCTTTTCCGAGTTGCTTAAAAACCCTGAACTAACAGGTGACCAGCAACAAGAGTACATTAGTATTATTGAAAAAAGTGGCACCCGAATGCTCAATATCATTAACGATATAATCGACATTTCTAAAATAGAGGCTGGTTTGATGAAACTTTACATTGGGGAATCAGATATAAACGATCAGATCGGATACATTTATTCTTTCTTTAAACCCGAAGTGGAAGCTAAAGGGATAAAGTTCTCACTCAGAAATTCCTTACCGGCAAAAGAATCCACCATCAATACCGATAGTGAGAAGACTTATGCAATTTTAACTAATCTGGTTAAAAATGCCATTAAATTCACAGAGGAAGGAACAATAGAATTAGGGTGTTCCAGGAAAGATGGTTTCCTTGAATTTTATGTGAAAGACACAGGAATTGGAATTCCCAAAAACCGGCAAAAAGCCATTTTTGAACGTTTTATTCAGGCCGATATAGGCGACTTGCAGGCACGACAAGGCGCAGGATTGGGTTTGTCAATCTCGAAAGCCTATTCTGAAATGCTTGGTGGAAAAATATGGGTTGAAAGCGAAGAAGGAATTGGCTCCACATTTTATTGTACTTTTCCATACAATGCCAGGCATGAAAGTATCGTAATTGAAAAAGATTTGCATAATAATAAAAGAGAAAATACCTCTGTTAATGAAGTTTCGGGTCTAAAAATATTGATTGCCGTAGATGATGAAACGTCAGAAAAATTACTGAGCATAGTAGCCAAAACGGTTGGAAAAGTAATATTAAAAGCAAGAACAGGGGATGAAGCTGTTGAGACTTACCGTAACAACTCTGACATCGACTTAATACTCATGGATATTCAAATGGCAGGATTAAACGGATACGATGCTACACGACAAATCCGCCAATTTAACAAAGATGTTATCATAATAGCACAAACCGCTTATGGATTATCTGGCGACAGAGAAAGAGCTATAGAAGCAGGCTGCAATGATTATATTGCAAAACCCATTATGAATGACGAATTTCAAAAATTAATACAAAAGTATTTCAAGAAATAATTCAGCTTAAACATAAGCAATAAAAGACAAAGAAGTGCAGGTAAAACTAAAATGGCAGTTGAAACACAAAATTCAGATTAAGCATTTCATACCATATATTTTACAGTTTTACAATCCGACAGTCATTAATTGGGAACAAAAAGCGCTATTATTTGTTAATCCGTCAGTTTGAATGCGTAGCAGTTAAATTGCGAATTAAAGACTTCGAATATAAAGTTGCATTAATGCAGAATAATGAAACACAGCTCCGTTTAACAATGAATCACCTTCACTAAAAATGGGTGAGAATTTCCAGATTAAAAGAAATATATTATTTTTATGCTCTTAAATAAACATTAACCAAAGTAGATAAAATCAGACACTTAAAATCAACTTTAATCCAAAAATCATATGAGAAAACTAAACCTAACAATTGCATTTTTTATTTTAATAATAGCTTCAGGCTTAAGCCAAACAAAAACTTATTTCTCCTCCGGCCTCGAAATGATTTTTTCATTTGCCAATATTGATGACCAGGGAAGCAATCCAAATTCAACTTTACGCTGGGCACCGGTTCTCAATATACAAAGCATGGTGAATGCTGATCTCAATCAGCATTTTGGATTGTTTTCGGGATTGGCTGTACGAAACGTTGGTTATATTTATGATCATTATACAACCAATTTACCCGAAGGCGTATCATCTTATAAAAAGAAATTCCGTTCTTACAACCTTGCTGTTCCTGTTGGAATAAAAATAGGTAACCTTGATAAAATGTTTTTGTACGGCGGATATGAAGTTGAACTTCCTTTCCTATACAAAGAGAAAACTTTTGAAAATGGCGATAAAATCGATAAAATCACCGGATGGTTCAGTGACAGGCAACAATTATTTCAACACGGATTCCTTGTGGGAGTTCAATTTCCATATGGACTTAATTTAAAATTCAAGTATTACGTCAGTGAATTTCATAACCAGGAATATGTTTCCGGTAACACAAAACCATACGCAGGTCTTAACTCTCATGTATTTTACTTTTCATTGAGTGCATATCTTTTCAAAAACTTTGATATTCACAATGATATTTACAACAAATAAAAATTAAACAGTATATCATCAGTTATTAATTTTATAAAACAATTAACATGAAAAAGGAAATGATACATTTAAAGAAATTCATCCTTGGAATAATCTTCTTTGCCGGCATTACCAGCATGGCAATAGCTCAGAACGTAAGATTAAATGGCTATGCCGCTTATGTTTTCGACGATAATGTTGATTCATACTACGACCCGAACAACTACTACGATGGACAAATCAACGGTGGATTTCAATGGGGTGCCGGGCTTGAATATATGGTCAGTCCATCCAAAGGAATTGAAATCAAATACCTGCGCCGTGATTGTACTGCCCCTATGGAGTATTATAAAAACGGAATTCAGTACAAAACATTTGACGTTGCCATTAACCATATTTTACTGGGTGGAAGTAATTATTTTCAAACAGGTGGAAAAGTGGAACCCTATGCCGGTGCAGCATTAGGAATGTCCATTATCACTCTGAAAAATGTTGAATCAGGTGATAATCAGTCCACAAAATTTGCATGGGGTGTAAAGCTGGGAACAAATATCTGGGCGACTGACAAAGTTGGTATAAAACTACAGGCCGATTTAATTTCCGTAGTTCAATCTGCCGGAGGTAGTTTCTATTTTGGAACCGGTGGCTCAGGAGCTGGTATTGGTATGTATTCAACCATGTACCAGTGGGTGCTTGGAGGTGGATTAACATTTAAACTTGGACAATAATTAATTCGCACTTTTTTAAAACACTTATTTTTGATGTTTTTAAAACAAAAATTAAATCTTAAAGCCATGAAAATCAAAACAATATTACCATTTAGTTTTCTAGCACTGATGTTTGCCTGCGGTCCTTCAACCAAACTTGAAAAAAGCTGGGCTGATCCTTCATTTAATGCTTCAACAACACAGCCATTTACCAAGGTTTTGATTGTAGCTCCTCTTAAAGATGCATCCTCGCAACGCATTGCAGAAGATAAACTTGCAAAACAACTTAAAGAAGGTGTTGGAATTCAATCTTATACATACTTATCTCCAGCTGATACCAATAAAAAAATGGTGGACGAAAAGCTGATAAAAGATGGTTTTGATGGAGTTTTAGTTATGCGCCTGACTGATGTTGAAAAATCGACTTCGTACGTGCAAGGCTCATCTTACGGAGGATATTACGGATACCGCGGATATTATGGCTATGGCAGCTACTCCCCCGGTTATTATACCGAAGATAAAACCTTCCTGGTTGAAACAAATTTCTATTCCATCAGGAAAAATAAGTTACTATGGTCCGGAACAACTTCGTCGCTAAATCCCACAAGCCTCGAAAAAACAATGGATCAGATTATCTATACCATTAAATATGAACTGCAAAAAAAGGGATTTCTCAAAAAGTAATACTTTTTCTTAAATGCTTTGATCCTCCGGAAAGAATGATTATTTCCGGAGGTTTTTTTTTATTCAGAACTTATCAAAAAGCTGAATTATATATTTAGTTAATCGAAATACCAAAAGGAATCAGGCTAATGGATTCCTTTTATTTATCTTTGCATTTTAAAAACAGGCATCATATAATTATTTATGGATTTCGAAGCAACAGAATACTCATTACAATCTTTGGTAACAGGTAAACTTTTTAAAGATACAGGGTGGCTTCTCGACGCACCTGATCAGGAAAAACCAGGATTAATAAGAGCGATTTACAAACACAAACAGATTAATCCTAAGGACAACTCTTACGGTATTTATCGCTTTGCCGACTGGTTGCCTGTAAGCCGCATGTTACAAGGATCTTCAGCTCCACTTACCTATAAAAGTACCGGCCTGGCATCACACCTCGGACTTAAAAACCTGTACATCACGTTCAGTGGCTATTGGCCCGAAAAAGGTGTGGAAATGAGTACTTGCTCTTTCAAAGAAACTGAAGCATATTCCGTTTGCGGCCGCCTTGATCCTGATCAGAAGAAAGTTCTTGTTGTAGCTTCAGCCGGAAACACTGCACGCGCTTTTGCCAAGGTGTGTTCCGAAAATAATATCCCTTTGCTTTTATGCGTTCCCGAAGATAATCTTGATGCATTATGGTTTGAGAAACCGCTCAACGATTGTGTTAAACTGATTGCCAGCCGCACTGGGAGTGATTATTTTGATGCCATTCATTTATCTAACCTTGCTTGCCAATGCGAGGGATTTGTAGCCGAAGGCGGTGCCAAAAATGTTGCCCGCCGCGACGGAATGGGCACTACTATGCTTTCAGCTACGACTCATATCGGTGAAATCCCAGATTACTATTTTCAGGCTATTGGAAGCGGCACCGGGGCAATTGCAGCATGGGAAGCCAATCTGCGCCTGATAGCTGACGGACGTTTCGGAAGTAAAATAATGAAACTGATAGTGTCGCAAAACCACCCGTTTGTACCTATTATGAATGCATGGAATGCCAATTCGCGTGATATGCTTCCATTCGATGATGAAACTGCGCGTAAAGAAGTTGAAATTATTGATGCCAAGGTACTTTCGAACCGCAAGCCGCCCTACCCTCCTATTGGTGGCCTTTTTGATGCACTAACTGAAACAAAAGGAGAAGTATTGTCAGCTACCAACGAAGAAGCACGCATGGCAGCTGAACTCTTCCTGGAACTCGAAGGCAATGATATTCATCCTGCAGCATCAGTTGCAGTAGCCACGATGATTCAAGCTGTGAACGATGGTAAAATAGAGCCTGAAGCAATCGTAATGCTAAATATTACCGGAGGTGGCGATGAGAAATTTAAAAGTGGAAAAAGCCTATACTACCTTAAGCCATCTGAGGTTTTAGAAATAAATCCCTCGATAGAGGAAGTTCAGGTTTCATTGAATAAAATATTTAGCTAAATGAACAGCGAAATTATCGGTCTTGTTGCTGGTGCATTTTCGTGTACCACTTTTCTGCCTCAGGTTATTAAAACATGGAAATCGAAATCCACTAAAGATGTCTCGCTTACCATGTTTCTGATTGCTACACTAGGTACAACCCTCTGGCTTATCTATGGTATTATGATCAACAGTATTTCGATTATAGGCACCAATATTGTGGTACTATTCTTTTCATTAACGATGTTATATCTGATTTTCAGAAACCGGGAGAAGAAGGAACATATTTAAAAACTCTATTCCAGGCTTTTTCATATTTTACTGATACAGATCAATATCAGATGTTGGTGTATTTCAAATAGATATTCAACAATTAATTCATCGCGAATTCAAACGCATCGTATTCATTTTGAACTATTACAGGGTAAAAGTGTTTTAATACAATGATTTTCAGTTATTTTTTTTATCAGATCAAACATCTTTGTAAAATGAAAACTTCATTAGTCTGGTTTATCCTGCTTACAGTAATGTCAGCAACAATAGTATCATTTATGGAACCTAACAGTGCTTCCCCTAAAATAAAGGAAGAAATAGTGACTTATATTGCCGATGGCATTACGTATAAAAGTTTCGTTGCATACGACGACAGCAAAAGTGGTAAACGTCCCGCAATACTCGTAGTCCCTGAATGGTGGGGTCTTAATGATTACACCAAATCAAGGGTACGGCAACTGGCTGGCATGGGGTATATAGCTATGGCCGTGGATATGTATGGCAATGGAAAAACAGCAGCTAATCCGCAAGAGGCACAGGAATTTACAAAGCCCTTTTACGCTGATCCTGAATTAGCAAAATCAAGACTGGATGCTGCTATCAATAAATTGAAAACATATCCTGTAGCTGATTTAAATAAATTGGCTGCAATCGGATATTGCTTTGGTGGCAATTGTGTTCTGAACGCTGCTAAACTGGGTGCTGACCTCCAAGGTGTGGTCAGTTTCCATGGCGGACTTGGAGGTGCTCCTGCGAATAAAGCACTGCTAAAAGCCAAAATACTGGTATGTAATGGTGCCGCCGATAAATTTGTTTCAGAACAGAGTATTACAGATTTCAGACACGGTTTGGATTCTATTGGAGCTGATTACACTTTTAGATCCTATGCTAACGCAACTCATGCTTTTACTAACCCTGCCTCCACCGAAACCGGAAAAAAATTCAATATGCCAATTGAATATAATGAAGCTGCTGATAAAGCCTCATGGAATGACATGGAAAATTTTTTCGCTTCGCTTTTTGGAAAATAAACCAGGGTTGATTGCTTATCCCCACCCGTTCGAATGATGTATTCCGGACAGCATTTTCAGATAATGCTTTCAATGAATTGAAAAATTATATCAAAAAAAAGCCTTCGGGATTTATCCGCAAAGGCTTTTCGAGATTTGAGAAATTATCTCATATTGTGAAATACATTTATCACATCATCATCTTCTTCCATTTTTTCGATTAATTTCTCAACATCAGCTTTTTGTTCCTCATTTAAATCTTTGGTATCGTTAGGTATGCGTTCGAAGGCAAAAGTTTTGATCTCAAACTTATTGTCTTCCAGGTATTTCTGAATGGAACCAAAGTTGTGAAAATCAGCATAGAGTACAATTTCACCTTCTTCTACAAATATTTCATCGAGTCCGAAATCAATCATTTCAAGTTCAAGTTCTTCAATATCAATACCGTCTTTCATTGAAACTTTGAAAGTGCATTTTCGGTCGAACAGGAAATCGCACATTCCGGTTGTACCGAAACTTCCGCCGTATTTATTGAAATACATCCTCACATTTGCAACTGTACGGGTGGGATTATCAGTAGCAGTTTCCACAACAACTGCAACACCATGAGGTGCATATCCTTCATAAACAACTTCTTTATAATCCGATGAATCCTTTGAAACAGCGCGTTTTATAGCACGGTCAATATTATCTTTCGGCATGTTTTCACTTTTAGCCGTCTGTATAAGCAAACGTAACCTTGAATTACTGGCAGGATCAGGACCTCCGGATTTAACAGCCATTTCAATGTCCTTTCCCAGGCGTGTAAAAACCCTGGCCATATTGCCCCACCGCTTCATTTTGCGTGCTTTGCGAAATTCAAATGCTCTTCCCATTGTGTATTGCTAAATTCGTTATCCGTAAATCGTTATTCGTAAATTGTAAATCAGAGCGGCAAAAATACTCCGATTCTACCAATTATAAAACTTATTATGCAGTTTTCATTCGCTGAAGTACATACAAAAAAAAGCCCCGCAACTTATAAAGTAGAACGGGGCTTCGCAACAGAGGTTGGTTGGTTGGTTAGTTGGTTTTATTTTTCAATCCGCATTTTGTAGAACGAACGCCATACAAATACAAGTGCAACAAGTAAGAATGCTACACCAACATAAGGAGCCACCGGACGGAAAGATGGAGAGATGGCAATTTCCATAGCCAGCAGTCCGAATAAAGTGGAGAATTTTATAACCGGGTTCATAGCTACTGAAGAGGTATCTTTAAACGGATCTCCTACAGTATCGCCAACAATTGTAGCATCATGCAGCGGAGTGCCTTTCATTTTCAAATCAACTTCAACCACTTTTTTGGCATTATCCCAACCGCCGCCGGCGTTGGCCATAAAGATTGCCTGGAACAAACCAAAAATTGCTATCGAAATCAGGTATGAAACGAAGAATGATGCAGCTGCAAACTGAATTGCTTTTGTTGCCCCTCCGGTAGCTTCATACCCGGAAATAAATGCAAATGCCAAAGCAAAAGAAAAAATACCAATAAAGATATTTAACATCCCTTTTTGAGCATATTGAGTACAAATTTTCACCACCTCTTTCGATTTTTCAACATCTGCTTTTTTAGGAGCGTTTGGATCTAAATTGATGTTCTTTTTTATGAACTCAACTGCACGGTAAGCACCAACAGTAACTGCCTGGGTAGAAGCTCCTGTAAACCAGTAGATCACAGATCCACCACAAAGGAAGCCCAGAATTGTCCATGGGTTCAGAATATTTAAAATAGTTTCGGGTTCAACACCCAATACATTCTTGATAACCAATATAAGAGAGAAAATCATGGTGGTTGCACCAACAACTGCAGTACCGATTAATACCGGTTTGGCTGTTGCTTTAAAGGTATTTCCGGCACCATCGTTTGCTTCCAGGTAATGTTTCGACTTTTCAAAATCGGGTTTGAAACCAAATTCTTTTTCAATTTCCGCAGCAATATTTGGTTCATCTTCGATCAATGAAAGTTCGTAAACCGATTGTGCATTATCAGTTACAGGGCCATAACTGTCAACAGCGATGGTAACAGGTCCCATTCCCAATAATCCGAAAGCAACCAGACCAAATGCAAAGATCGAAGAGTAAATCATAAAATTCTCGAGGCCAAATGTACTTGCCACATAAGCAATAAACATAAGCACTACGAATACCATTCCCATCCAGAATGCGCTGAAGTTACCACCTACAAAACCCGAAAGTATAGTAAGCGAAGCTCCGCCCTCTTTCCCTGAGTTTACTATTTCCTGAACATGGGCCGATTTTGGTGAAGTAAATATTTTAGTGAATTCAGGAATAACAGCCCCGCCAATAGTACCACAACTGATGATAACAGATAATACAATCCACAAGTTTGAATCCAGAGCACCTATCATGGTAGAAGGTCCAAGCATAAAATAACTTGCTATAAAAGTTACCAGGATCGACATAATCGAAGTAATCCAGACAAGATTAGTAAGTGGTTTTTCAAAATCAAGATCATCTTTTTTGCTATACAATGACTTACTGATAATATCGTTAACATAGAAGGATCCAATTGAAGTAATGATCATTAAAATACGCATGGCAAAAATCCATGTAAGGAAAGCTGCCTGCCATTCAGGATTTGCTATAAAAGTACCATCTGCAACAGTACCTACTGCTAAAACAATAAAAGAGATAAGAGCAACACCTGTTACGCCATACGTTTCAAAACCGTCGGCTGTCGGGCCAACACTGTCTCCGGCATTGTCACCGGTACAGTCAGCAATAACACCAGGATTACGCGGGTCGTCTTCCCCTATTTTGAAAACCACTTTCATCAGGTCGGAACCAATATCTGCAATTTTCGTAAAAATACCACCGGCGATACGCAAAGCAGCAGCACCTAGTGATTCACCAATTGCGAACCCGATGAAACATGCACCGGCTAAATGACGTGGAATATAAAGCAGGATAATCAACATCATAATCAGCTCAACACAAACCAGAACCACACCGATGCTCATACCTGAATCCAATGGTATTTTGAGCAGTTTAAGTGGTTTGCGTTCGAGCGATGCAAAAGCCATGCGGCTGTTTGCAAATGTGTTCATACGAATACCAAACCAGGCAACTCCATACGAACCAAGAATACCGATAACTGCCCAAAGAAGAATAAGAGCAACACCGCCAATTCCTGCATCCTGTAAAACTCCATAGTAAAAAGCAACACAAGCGGCAATAAAGGCAAAAAGTATCATCAGGAATTTCCCCTGTTGGATCAGGTATGTTTTACAGGTTTCGAAGATGACTGACGAAACATCCAACATACTCTTATGAGCACGTAAATTCTTTACTTTAAAAAACTGGTACAATCCGAAACCCAATCCGGCAAAGCAAACCAGGAAACCGAGCAGAAGAAGTTGATTCTGATCAGGATTTAGTTCTGGAATCTTAAGGTCGGCCTCACTGGCAAACACAGGAAATGCTGCCAATGCAAAGGCTAGCAGTGCGATAATTCTCTTCATATACATATGGGATAAATTGGTTTTGTATTTGATTTGATATGCACCAAATATAGGGAACATTATTTTTAGATCAATAAAAAAGTTGATATAAAAATAAAAAATCAAAGCATTTCCGATTTTTATACTGTGTCTTTTTATTTTGAATCCGACAGTTATCTGAAAATCTTTTTTTTACCACGGAGGCACGGAGAACACGGAGAATCATGGAGACTGGTATCAAATGATTAGCTTGCTAAATCTGTTTTCTCATAGTGCAACACTATACCTGACTCTTTATGAGATGCTTATAAAAATAACTCTGCGACCCTTAGTGTTCTCCGTGCCTCCGTGGTTAATTATAAAAGAACTTACTTTGTTGCAACTACAAACAGGTCAAAGCAATCTTCAGTTGTATCTTTAAGGAAGAAATCGGAAAGCGAAACTTTGTTCACAATTTCAGTATTGCCTTCCATCAGTTTGCGGCGGTTTAGCCGGTTCATAATATCATAAGGTATCTGCAGCAACTGGCGTGGAAGCCTGTATTGCAGTTTTAATATATCAAATCTTGTTATACGTTGCACGGAAGCCTTATTCATTTCGTGGTATTCCATTACAACCGGGCTGCCAAATACGCCTTTAACGTCAACCTTTCCAAAGCTTTTTCCAACATGCGCAGCTAATTCGGAACCAGTATATTCACGAATATGCCATGGATTACGTGTTAAAGACATTAAGCGGTTAGGTGTAGTTAGAAATAACATACCACCCGGTTTCAGTACCCGGTGTATTTCGCTGATAAATGTTTTATCATCCTGAATATGCTCAATAACCTGGAATGTAACTGCAAAATCAAATGTATTATCGGCAATGCCGACTAACGAAGGAAGTAATTGTTTCCTGAATTCCACATTGGCATGACCAGAAATATCAGTATCAAATTTATCGACAGCCAGGTAATGTTGGGCCAGTGGAGCGAGCATTTGTATACCATAACCTTCGCCACTGCCAAGTTCGATAATGTCTCCCTTCACAAATTCGGAAGCAGCCTTGTAGGCATAAAGGCATCGGTTATAAATTACCTGTTCTGATGGATCGTGCCCGGAGCTGCGTTCGGCTGTTTGCATTAGATAGAGATTATAAAATTGAGGGTGCAAAGGTAATGGAAATGGGAATTGAAGCCTAATGAGTGAAACACAAAAGAAATTTCGATAAAACCTGAGGCAACAATAAAACTAAAAATGAGGCTTTGTTGCCCGATCCATCCCTTGCCGGCAGATTTATCTGACGGATTACTGAAGAAAGAATAATACAAATTCAAAAAAAGGTATTTGTTTAATATCAGTTGGCTAAAGCCAAACTGTAATAAATCCATTTCTATCTCTATCAGGAAAAAACAAAGAAAAATGAGCTTTTTCATTTTGTTCAAAATATAATCTGAACCATCCCTGGCCGCCAGAATTATCTGATGGATCACTGATAAAAAAATGATGATTAAATTTTTCATTCAAAAAAAGTATCGTTCTGTTTCCGGAATTAATATTTGTTTATCTTTGCATAACAAACAAACATAATGACCAATTTTAAACATATTCTTTCCAATAATTGGTGGCGCCGATGGCTAATGCAC
>JAIFMH010000147.1 GCA_020048595.1 Bacteroidota bacterium
GATAAGTGGGTGAGGCAACAGCAAGCATGTACACAATGGATGCTTCCATCCAGCCCCTGATTTGCAAATTCATGTCCCAGCCATAATTTGGTGACCAGTGCCAATAGAGTACATTTTCATTATTTTTCCGAAACCAGCTCCATTCTACAGCTTCCCACAAGGAAGTAATCTTTTGCCTGATAAGTTCTTCTTCAGCATCATTGCCTTGGAAATACTGGCGCACAGCGAGTAATCCCTGGATCATAAAAGCGGATTCTACCAGGTCAGCACCATTGTCCTTTGTACTGAATGGTATAACATTTCCTGTGTTTCCATCAATCCAATGCGACCAAACACCATGAAAACGATCAGCATTTTCGAGGAAATTTAATATTCGTAATATGCGATCTATTCCTTGCTGCCGTGTAATAAATCCTCTTTCAATTCCTACCAACAGAGCCATAACACCAAACCCTGAACCTCCAATTGTGACAGTATTCCCGGACCCTAATCGCTCCCGAGCCATTCCGGAAGCCGGATGGCCATACTCCCAGAAGTATCGAAATGTGGCTTCCTGAACCATAGTTTTAAGTTCATCATCCGAAAAATCGCGAGTGCTGCAGTTGGCCGGATCGGAAAATTCGGAAGGCTCATTTGCACTATTTAAGGCTTTTATTCGGTATATCATTGAAAGATTTGTGCCTATGGATCTCACAAAATCGGTACATGTAGAATCTGTTTTCGGTATGATTTTACGCAACTGGTATGTAACACCTCCATCTGTAGAAAGATGGATTTCATATCCTTGCAGAAATGATTCAGTATTAGGCTTCCATGTTAAAAATGCATGACTGTCATACCCTGCAGCTACCAGCCCGGTTGGTGGAGCTACCGGATCAGAAGTGCCGGAACCTTCATAAACCCTTACATCATCAATAAGGAGAGTATGCGAAATGCCATCGGCGAGATTTTGACCATAGCCGACAGTTTTAATCTGTGAAAAATTAACTAACGGGCTTGAATCGAAAAATACACTCATCGGAATACGGATACGCATCCAGGTAGCTGCCGGCAAATCAGCACTGTAGGGAGAAATACTGATTTTCGTTGTTTTATTATTACTATTATCCTCCATAAATACTTTTGGAAGTGCATCGGCAGCCAATGAAGTTGCTGTGTAAAGCCAGAAGGAAAGAGTATCAGTTCCAACCAGGTTTTTAGCAGTCCAACCTGTACCTGCCGCAATAGCAACCCAGTCGCCTCCTGCATTGGATGTCCATGTAAGACGTAATGAATTGAGGCCCTGTTTGGCGGGTATTGCTGATTCAACCGGGAATTTGCGCAATTCGGTTCCCATGCGTTCAAGTAAACTGGGAGCAGTAAGGTCCATCCTTTACCAGGAATAGTCCTAAAAGCAGGCAAAGAGTTTTAATTGTCTTCATCATGTGTTTAATTTAATTATCCCGATAAATACTTATTTCAAATATTAATGTTTGATTCACTTTTTCCCGGAAAGGAACATTTTAACCTTATTGCCAGGTATTAATGTAATACTCAGGGAGTGTTCCTTATTCCAGAACAAAGCTGCTTTCGATCGTATCCGCTGAATTTGTGCCAACAAATACTTTAAAATCACCGGGTTCAGACTTTAATTGAAGGTCGCTGTTATAAAATGCAAGGTCAGCCGGAGTGATTGTGAAATTAAGCGTACGGCTTTCACCCGCTTTCAGGAATACTTTCTGAAAACCTTTCAGTTCCTTGACCGGACGAGTGATACTGCCAACCATATCGCGGATATATAATTGAGCTACTTCGGCACCATCTACTTTTCCCGTGTTGGTAAGCGTTACCGAAACAGTAAGTTTTCCTCCTGAAGTCAGTTTCTGTTTGTCCAGTTTAAGATCGGAGTAACTGAAAGAAGAATAACTCAGCCCAAAACCAAACGGATAGAGCGGATCATTTGACACATCCAAATAATTGGAAAGGAACTTTGTAAACCAATCTCCTTTGCCTGCATTTATTGGTCTGCCGGTGTTTTTGTGATTGTAATAGATAGGTACCTGGCCAATATTTTGAGGGAAGGTTGCAGTTAATTTTCCTGATGGATTTACTTTGCCAAAAACAACATCAGCAATGGCATTGCCGGTTTGAGTTCCGCCAAACCAAACATTTAAAATGGCAGGAATGTTTTTGCTTTCCCAGGAAAGATCAAGCGGCCTACCGGTAAACAACAGCAAAACAACAGGCTTGCCGGTGGCTAGGAGGGCTTTAAGCAGTTCGCGTTGATTTTCCGGAATCTGGATATTTGTACGGCTGGTACACTCTCCGCTCATTTCGGCAGCCTCGCCAAGTGCAGCAATAATAACATCCGATTTCGATGCAATGGCAACGGCTTCATCTCTCAGTTGCTGAGGAGTGCGTAAGGAATCAATTGTAGGTATTATGGTATTATTGATATTCAGATCCAGTTGAGGATCATCAACAAAATTGCTGCCTTTTGCATAAAGGATTTCAGCCTGATTACCGATTGCGTTTTTAAGGCCTTGTAAAACGGTAATGGATTGATTGTGATCAACTGCAACACTCCACATACCGGCCATATTATACAGATTATCAGCCAACGGACCGATAAGTGCTATTTTCCCTTTTGCCTGTAAAGGCAGAAGCTGGTTTTCGTTTTTCAGCAATACAAAAGTCTGGGTGGCGGCTTCGCGGGCAGCTTTCATGTTTTCGTCTGTACCAATTTCATTTTTTGCCCGATTCAGATCGCAATAGCGGTATGGGTCATCAAAGAGACCAAGCTTGTATTTGGCTTCCAGTATCCGGCGACAAGCCCTGTCAATTTCTGCAATAGTGACTTTCCCTTCTTTCAGTGATTTTTTCAAGGTGGTAAGATAGCCTTCACCAACCATATCCATATCAGTACCAGCCTTGAGTCCCAATGCCGAAACGGTTTGCAGATCACCCATTCCATGTTCAATCATTTCGTTAATAGCCGTGAAATCAGTTACTACAAATCCGTTAAATCCCCATTGCTTGCGTAAAAGGTCGGTCATTAACCATTTGTTGGCACTTGCCGGAATGCCGTCGACCTCATTAAAGGATGTCATAACACTGCCAGCACCTGCATCAATAGCCGCTTTATATGGAGGCAGGTACTCATTATACATGCGTAAGCGGCTCATATCAGTTGTATTATAGTCACGTCCTCCCTCGGCAGCACCATACATTGCAAAGTGTTTTACACATGACAGAATAGTGTTGTTCCTGCTCAGGTCACTTCCCTGGTAGCCTTTAACCATCGCTCTTGCAACCTGCGATCCCATGTAAACATCCTCGCCTGAGCCTTCGGCAATACGACCCCAACGTGGGTCACGGGCAATATCAACCATAGGTGAAAAAGTCCAGCAAATACCGTCGGCACTGGCCTCGGTGGCTGCTATTCGTGCCGATTTTTCAATCAGCGCCATGTCCCAGCTGCAGGATAATGCAAGAGGTATAGGGAAAGTAGTCTGATATCCGTGAATAACGTCCATTCCAAAAAGCAACGGGATTTTCAGGCGACTTTCTTCAACCGCTACTTTTTGGACATCACGGATTTTTTCAGCAGATTTAAGATTCAATATTGCTCCAACTTTACCTTCCTTGATTTTCTTCCCGATATCTGAACTTGTTGACTGACCGGTAACTATATCACCGGCACCCGGAAGATTAAATTGCCCGATTTTTTCATCAATGGTCATTTTTTTCATGAGGCCATCAATAAAGGCTTTCATTTTCGGATCGGCGGGAGATGCTTTTGACTGTGCGAAAACTATTGCATTTCCTAAAAACAGAATGCATGTTAAAAAAAGTAATGTACGTTTCATAAGGATGTAATTTATTTAAGTAAGTGTTTTTTAATCGACTTTTGCCAGATGCTATATCCGGCCGGATTCATATGTAGCTGATCTTCAAGAAAAATTCCATTGAGAGGTAGTTTATCGCTGCCCAGCATTTTATGCCAGACATCCACGAAACTTGAGTTGTGTTTTTTTTTCAGGTATTTCCGGATAAATTTGTTTGATTCTATCACTTTATCCTTCAAATACCAGCGGCTTGGGCTTGGCTTGATGGAAACATATGTGATCCTGGCATCAGGCATTTTAGTCCGGATCAGGTCGAATAACTGCACGAAACGAAGGTTTACTGTAGTTGGTGATACGGTATCGGATGAGGCAAAATCGTTTTCGCCGCAATATATCACTATCTGCTTCGGCTTGTACGGAACCACAATATTATCGGTATAGCGGATCAGATCGGTAAGGCATGATCCTCCGAATCCCCTGTTAATAATGGTGAATCCGGGGAAATAATCTTGTATATCAGTCCACATGGTAAATGAAGAACTGCCAATAAATAGAATTGAATTCGGAGGCGGGGGATTTATGCTGTCGAGCGTTTTGAATTTGCGGATATCGTTGGCAAAGGGATATTCTACATCCTGAGCGAAGCTTTGAAATACGCTGAGGAACAGGATTATGCCAAGAAAATATGTTTTTTGTTTCATTTGTATGATGAGTTGGTTTATTCAAGTTGTATAGGAGTACAGAGATATAAGGGTATAAGGATTCAGTGATTTCAATGGATATTAAGTTTTTATGCAGATTCTTTTATGCTGATCTGAGGATGTAAACACTACAGGGAAATACCGAATCCGGGTTTGTCTGAGAGATAAGTTTTTTTTTCGTAATCCTGGTCTTTATTTGTTTTTTTTGAAAACCTGTTATCCGAATGCCTTTTATCTTTTTTTTTTAATTTAAAGATATCATATTCATGTGTTTGTCCTATTATTCCGCTTTATAAACAGGACTGCTAACACTTACTCCATTTTCGTTTATTGCCTCGATGATAAAGTAGTATGGTTTTTCCTTATCCATTGTTTTTAACCAATATTCATTTGCGTTGTAAACCATGATGGAATTGTACATTTTACCAGGTTAGGTACCCATGTATATATTGTAGGCATAAGCATTATCGACCGGGCTCCATTTAAGCCAGGCACTGCGTTTGTCCTTGCTGGTGCGGAGGACAATAAAATCGCTTACAGCCGTTGGTTTTTTACCTGTTCCCAAACCAAAAACACGGAATCCGCTGATCGCATATTTCCCGGCAGGCACATGGATATTTACCAGGCGAAGGGAACGGGTTTGAACGGGCTTTGCCAACTCAATATAATCATGCGGAACATCAGTTCTATTCTTGCTTTTATCAACCAATACATTCCATCTTTTTCCGTCTGATGATTCCATGATTTTGTACTGATGAAATACTGCCAGTGTTTTTCCAAGGAATTCAACATCCTGATCAGCATAATTTATCTGTATGGCCCTCACGGTTGAAATGGCACCCAGGTCGGTCTGTATCCACTCATTGGCATCGGCAGAGGCAGCACACCAGTAGGTCTTTATGCTTTCGTCGACAGCGTTATTGGCAACATAATTTCCATAGGTTGACGAAACAGTTACCGGTTTATTGTAATTCAGGAGCATCCATCCGGTAAACCGGCTTTTCAGATGATCTTCTTTTCCATCCGGCAAATAAGTAGGGTAATCGCCGAATGTTGTATTACAATACATTACATCATCGTTATCGAAACCGGTAGGCCAGATTCCGATCCTGCGTTCAAAGTTATTTTTAACTGAAATAGCAATGGTTGAAACATGCCAGTAGTTTTCCCATTTGTCCTGGAATGTAGCCCCATGCCCCGCACCACGGGCAAAACCACCAGGTTTATAACTAAGTGGTAGTGACTGCGCTTTAAAAGGACCGAGAGGATTGTCGCCAACAACAACCCCATCCGCATATCCACTGAACTCAGTTCCTGGCGCACCGTATTGGAGGTAATATTTTCCATTGTATTTTGTCATCCATGCGCCTTCGATAAATGGATCGAGAAATGTATCATCCATGTTTTCGCCGAAGCGTTGCCATCCATATCGCCAGGGTTCCAGTAAGTACATTTCCTTACGGGTAGCAAGGGGTTGCATAGTTTTTCTGTTTAGTTCAACTCCATAAAGCGGATATTGGTTGCTGCTTCCGTTGTACATATAAAACCGCCCGTCGTCGTCAGTAAAAAATGCAGGGTCCCATCCTCCGATAGTGAATTTTTCGACTAATGGTTTCCAGTCATCAACCTTAGGATTTGTGCTCATCCATATAGTGAATTCACCTGTGTATGTTGAGCCAAAAACAAGCATGGTGTCACCAATAATTCCAACTGCAGGAGCGCAAAGTTCGTCATATACTTCGTTCCAGGGGCGGAGAAATTTCCGGGAAATGAAATTCCATTTTATCATATCACTACTCCACCAATATCCCCATTGGTTTGTCGAAAACAGAAAATAGTCGCCTTTGTAATTTACGATCACCGGATCGGCTGTGGCACGGTGTTTTCCCCATTCGCTGAAATTTGGTATAGGAGTGTACCCATAATCAATGTTCACGGGATTGCAATAGGTCTTTTGCTGAGCATGCGATTCTATTACTACCATAAGTAAGAAGATGATTATCAGACAAAATTTAGCTTTATTCATCGCATAAACTTTTTTAGTATTTAACTGCTTTTACCAACCAACAACGATTTCTTCGTTGGCGTTTGAAAATGTTATTGTTTTTTGAAATGTGATTTTCTCTGCTTTTCTCAGATTCCGGAAATAGGTCGGATCGTAAATATCTTCCAGGTACCTTAGTCCATCCAATATTTTTTTTGATTCGTTTTTAGCTGAAACCTGTTGGTCATTTACTCTGATTGTTCTGATCTCAGCGCTAAATCCATGTAAAATACATTGGATGGTTGTGAAATTTGAATTGAACATCCCTTGTGACCTGGAAAACAGGATCTGTTTATTTTCCGGGTTAAAAACAATGCTTCTTTTATAGTACTTTCCTATCTGATACTCCAGTGTGCTTCCATCATCTTCGTAGTATTCGAAAGTGTTACTTTCATTGCCATAATAAATGTGAACAAATAGAGTATCCGAGGGCTTTTGCTTTGTTGTTTGTACAAGGCTTTGCATCGGAATCACAGAGGATGCTTTAATATACAAAGGTATCTCATAAACCGGACATTCTGTTGTTATTTCCTGGTTTCCTTTGGTGAGTTCATCAGAATATAAATTGTACCAGTTGCCTTTTGGCAAATAGAACTTCTTTATTTTCTCCTGGCTGGTGACTGGAATTATTAATATCGCATCTCCACATAAAAACTGGTACTGATACATGTTATGGTAGACGTTATCATCAAACGGATCGTTAATACTCAAACTTCGTGCAATGGGCATTCCTGTTTGTGATGCTTCGTAAAATTTTGAGTAGAGATAGGGCATCAGCTTGTACCTGAAACCAATAAATTCCTTTGAAATGGCTTCGGCCTCTTCGCCGTAGCTCCAGGGCTCGTTGGCATTGGCGTAGGCTTCTTTGTGGTTACGGGCATAAGGAGCAAACATGCCGACCTGCATCCACCGGGTGAACAATTCTTTTGAAGTATTGCCTATGTATCCGCCGATATCATCGCCGACAAATGACAGACCGGATAAACCCATTTGTGTGTTCAGCAAAGTTCCTCCGAGAAGGTACTCATCTTTGGCAGTATTATCACCGCTCCAAACTGCTGCATAACGTTGAACGCCTGCGAATCCTGAACGAGTGAGAACAAATGGCCGTTTCCCGTTTCCGTATTTTAAAGCCGATTCAAAGCTACTACGGGCCATTTGCATCCCATAAACATTTTTGGCTTCCAGTGCATTTGCTTTATGACCGTCGAAATCAAAGAGGAGGTTGTCAGGCAGATAGCTTCCCCCAACTGCCGGCTCGTTCATGTCATTCCAATACCCATGAATTCCGTTTTCAGGAAGGAATTTCATTTTATCGATCCACCAGTTACGGGCTTTGGGATTGGTGAAGTCTACAAAATTATTCAGGCTGGGAGCAATTTCGGCGGTGTAAATACTTCCGTCGGAGTATTTAACAAACACATCTTTTTTGAGGCCATCGAAATGTGCAAAATACGTGCTGTCGATTTTTATACCGGGATTTACTGATGCGGTTACTTCGATCCCCATGTTTTTCAAATAGTTAGTCAAACCTGGCATGTCGGGAAACCGTTTCAGGTTGATCCGGAAAGGTTCGTAATCCTGCAGGTAGTCGGCATCCAGCACAATACAATCAACCGGAATATTTTTTCTGCGAAAAGTTTCAGCCAGTAACTTCACATTTTCCTGAGGATAATAGCTGCATCGGCTCTGGTGGTAACCCAGGCTCCAAAGCGGAGGTAAAGGCATCCTTCCGGTCAGTGATGTATAATTAGTCAGTATGTTTGCAATACTTGAGTCGTAGATGAAAAAATAATCAACATCACCGCCATCGGCAGTAATTGAAGTGAAAGGAGTCGAAAGGCCGAAGTTGAAAAAGGTTTTATATGTATTGTGATAAAACAGCCCGTACACTTCCTGCTGATGAATCCCTATAAAAAACGGGATACTGGTGTACATGGAGAGGCGTGGATCGCCGTACTTGTATGTATCGGTATTATTCAATGTAAATCCGCTGCCACGTTTATCGAGGTTGCCTAATACTTCGCCCAGGCCAACAAAGCGTTCGCCAGGTTGTATTTTTTTGTACAAATTAGATCTGTTTCCAATAAAACTTGTCCCGAACCCTTCACCGGCAACATCTTCGTTGATTACTTTGCCATGTTTATTCCTGAAAATCAGCCGGAAAGCAGGCTCTTTTTCAATCTCCAAGTTGATAGCTGTTGTTTGCAACTGAATGGAAAGTGCGTTTTCGGTAACAGTTAAGTCAGGATTACTTAAAACAACCTGATCCACCAAAGCGTAGGAAAATTCCGCCATAGTTTTATCAGGCGAAACCCGTACACGGATGGTATTGTTGTTGTACACCTGTATTTTGAAAAATGCTGAAGTTGTTTTGCCTTCGATACCTGTATCTGTTTTCTTCCATGAAATAACTCTGCCAATGTTGGTTAGCTGAGCAAATGCCAGGTTGAATGACAATGCCAGGTTGAAACAAATAAGTATTGTAATTATTTTATTTCTCATTTATTTTTGCTTTCCCCGTTAAGTTTTTTCAACCCGTTTTGTATTTCGGGATTCTGCATAAAGAGTTTCCAGATTAAACCAGTTCGATAATTTTCAATCATTACCACCATCGGAGCCTGGTTGAGTCCCATGTATATTTCGGAGCACCAGTTATTGGTCAGATCAAATGCGTCTTTAAAACCGTATTCCCCCCAGAGGAATTTGCCGTAGTTATAATAATAGTTTTTGAGCGCTTTCATTGATTCCTCCGGAGTGTATGGAAATGAACTGATGGCACCGGTTGGTGCAATCTTCCCGCAATCCTGCCACGGAACAGGTTCATCTGCCGAATAATCAAACGGACCGTCACTGGCCGTGAGTCCCCATGCATTTTCGCCGTATCCTTTGAAGTTTTTAGGATTCTGAACGCAATACCTGTAATTTATTTTTGCAATATTTTGATTGTTAGTGAAATAGTTGGTGTACTTGTCGGTAATAAAATGCGGATCGAATGCCATGTACGAATAATGTGTGAAGAATAACGGACCGCCATTCGAAACACCAACATCAAGCTTAATTCCGAAATAGGTATTGCCATTTGTGTACCTTGAACCATCAGTTGTTTGCCCCCAGTTTGAGCGATATTTTATGCCAGTGCTGTCCTGGTTGGCCCAGCCGCTGTAGTACATGCTTGCCGGAACAGGATGAGCAGGGGAGGCAATAGCCAGTAAATACGTTACCATAGTTTCGTTCCAGCCAATCAACCTGTGATTGATCACCCAACCCTGGTCGGGCGACCAATGCCAGTATAAAAATTTACTATCCGGATACTGTCTGAACCAATCCCATTCCGCTTTTTCCCAGATAGATGTAATTTTATCTCTGATCAGTTTCTCATTAGCATTATCGCCTGAAAAATACTGCCTTGCAGCTAGTAAACCCTGCATCAGAAAAGAGGTTTCAACCAGGTCGGCACCGTTGTCACGTTTGCCAAAAAACGGCTCTGCCTTGCCGGTTGGGCCATCAATAAAATGGGAATATACTCCATGAAATGTTTCAGCTTTTTCAAGAAAATTTACAATTGTAACGAATCGGGCAACAGATTCCTCCCGTGTAATAAAGCCTCTTTCTGTACCAACAATAAGCGCCATAATCCCAAATCCGGAAGCTCCGGTTGCCATCATGTTATGTCTGCCCGGAATGTTTTCTTTTGCCATTCCGCTGTTGAGTTCGCAGCCTTCCCAATAATACCGGAAACTTGCTTCCTGCACCATGGTAAGCAATTCGTCGTCGGTCATTGGTTTGGTTGAAACGCTGTCAGGTAAGGATAGGTTCGTGAGTTTGTAACCACTGTTCAGGAAAGAGATCATATAATAATATTTCTTCCCGGTTTCGGCTGTATAGTCTGTGAAACGATTAATAAAATTTTGCTGAATGCCAACAGGATGGTATTCACTACCATTTTCTGACCGGTTTATTTCAATCAGGTGGACGTTTTTGTCTGTAATCTTATTCCAGGTAATGTCCACATGTTTTGCATACCCTTTTAAAGACTGAATTACCGGTACTTCTGTAACCTTAGCGGCTTTTTTTGCCGGTAACAGTTCAATATCATCAATGTAAATACTGTTCTCTCTACATTCGTTTTTACTCATTTGAGAGAAGACAATTGCAATAATATCTCCTGGTTCAGATATGCCTGGATTTTTGATGGAAGCTAATGGAATTGTTACCTGTTTCCATTGATTATATTCTGTTATATTTATATAAAATTTCTTCGTGAGGCTGCTGTCTTTCCTCATTAATTGAAATACCGGCAATTCTAGCGGATATAGTCTGTATATCCAGAAAGATAGAAATTCTGCTTTTTTGAAATGATCCATTCCCCGTTTTTCCTGCCTAAAGATGGTTGCCTGCCATTTACCTTCTGCAGCATTTTTGTATGTCAGTTCCAATGCATTGCCAGGAGTATGAAATTTGGTTACGCTTACCGGGATTTTACCATTAACACTTTTTATTGCTGAACCGCCACTGCTTTTAGTTTTGCTGAAAAAATAGTCACCGGACATTGCACTGTTTGTGAAAAAAGTATAGGTATATTCATACTCCTGAGCTATTGAAGCAAAAGAAATAAATAAACTAAAAACAAGCAACTTAGCTCTCATTATTATGATGTATTTATACTGGGTTTACTATTTATTTCTTCAACCACGGACTTTGAAATCCTAACTTTTTCAACCCATTCTGTACATCCGGAATCTGCATAAACAGCTTCCACAGCAAGCCGCTGCGGTAATTTTCGATCATAACCACAATAGGGCCCTGGTCAATAGCCAAATGGCTTTTTGCATACCAGTTGTGAGACTCGCTGAATCCGTCTACAAAACCATAATCGCTCCAGATTTTATCACCCAGATCGTAATAGAAATGCTTTAAAGCCTGCATCGAATATTCTGGTGTATATGGGAATGAAGACAAAGCAGCTGTTGGCTGAATAACCCCGAAATCGACTTCGGGGCAATGCGCCACATAGCCTTTGTAGCTGTCGCCGGCAGTAAGTCCCCAGCAGTTTTCGCCATAGCCGGCAAATTTTTTGGGATTATCAATACAATATGCCCTGTTAATAAGTGTATGATTACGTCCTTGTTCAAAGTAATCATTTCCAAGTGAATCAATTAACCCATTGGGATCAATACCAACGAATGTGTAATGCTCGAAAAACAAAGGCCCTCCCATATCGTAATTTCCAAGCGGAAGTTTTATTCCGTAGTATGATTTGCCGTTTCTAAAGCCCTGGCTTCCAACCCATCCGCCATCGTACACCTCTTTTGCGATAGCATGACGTGGTGATGAAGCTGCCATAATGTAGGTAATCAAACATTCATTCCATCCCGTTATCGGGAAATTCATATCAAAATCATTGTTCGGGCTCCAGTGCCAGTACAATTTTTTCTCTCCGTTGGTGTGCCAGTTCCAGTTTGCTGCATTCCACATCTGATCTATCCTTTTACTCAAATACTTCTCCCTGGGAGTATCTTTATTGAAGTATTCTCTCGCGCACAAAAATCCCATAAGCAGATAGGATGTTTCAACCAGATCAGCTGCATCATCAAGGCGGTCAAATTTTATAGTTTTACCAGTCTGTCCATTCATGAAATGCGGGTAAATACCATGATAGCAATCCGCATTTATCAGAAAATCAGCAATTTGTATCAACCGGCCAATAGCAGTATCTCGTCCTATCCAACCTCTTTCAACAGCAACTATGGTACTCATGATTCCAAAACCAGTTCCACCAATGGCACACGCATCGGGTCCAAAAGTTGTTTTGCTGAAATTAGGTTCATCCCATGCTTCGTTGATATAATCCCAGTAATGTTCAGCTAACACTGTATTGCTGCGTTCCCGGGCCAATCCACTCACCGGATGGGCGTAATGCCAGAAAAAACGGAAAGTCTGTCGCTGAACAATATCAAGCAGCACCGAATCGGAAATATTTCGCATTATGCCGCTCACCGGTATGGAGCCGGAAGGGGAATTCACTTTCTTTGTGCTTTTTTGAGCCAGGGCGGAAAAGCAGAGAATAAATGCAAGACCTCCTGCAATCAGGGTTTTTACAAATGCTTTTTTCATTTTAAAATGGGCTTATTGTTATTGTATGAAAATCCGAGTTTATTGAGACCATTGTGTACCTCTGGACAACTCATAAAAAGGTTCCAGAGTAAACCGCTGCGATAGTTTTCAATCATAACCACAATCGGACCCTGGTCGATGGCAAGGTAATCAGTCGGATACCATTCAGCTTCCTCGCTAAAGGCATCGTAAAATCCGTATATCCCCCAGATTTTATCTCCTAAGTCATAGTAGAAATGCTTCAGAGCCTGCATGGAATATTCAGGTGTATACGGGAAAGAAGACAGGGCAGCAGTAGGAGAGATGACACCCAGATCATTTTTATCACCAGGGGCATGGGCACCATAAAATTTTGTTGAATAGCTTGCAGTGAGGCCCCAGCAGTTTTCGCCATAACCCTTGTAGCCTTTGGGATTCTCGATGCACCATTGCCGGTTAATAAGCGTATGGTTCACATTATGTTCCCAATAATTGGCGTATTGGTCCTTTAGTTCCCTTGGATCAAGGCCAAGGAAAGAATAATGCGACCAGAAAAGCGGTCCGCCGTATTCTTCGGTATGGTCGTGCTTCAGCGTTAGCTTATATCCGTATTTTCCTCCGTTTGAAGTAACAATGTTTCCGCTTTGTCCCCAGCATTTCCCATATATCTCCGCCGGAATAGCATAAGTAGGAGAGGCGGCGGCCAATACATATGTAATCAAACACTCGTTGTAGCCTTTTATCGGGACATTCATTTTCCATCCTTTGTCGGGCGACCAGTGCCAGTATAGCACATCGGTACTTCCTTTGGTGAACCATGACCATTCCACTTCCCGCCAGAGCTTGTCAATATCTTCAGTCAATCTTTTTTCAGCTTCATTCCCATCCTTAAAATACTGTCGCACACAGAGTAAACCTTGCATAAGGTATGCTGTTTCAACGATATCAGCTCCGTTGTCGTTCGGACTGAAAGGTCTCACTTTTCCGGTTTCACCATACATCCAGTGCGACCAGGCACCATGAAACCGGTCTGATTTTGATAGCCAGTCTACATTTTTCCTCAAAAGCATGAAACCTTCTTCGCGACTTATAAACTTCCGTTCAATTCCAACAAGTATTGCCATAACCCCAAAACCTGAGCCTCCCGAAGTGATCACAGATTTGTCATTTTCAGGATAATTACCATCAAGGTGAATGCGCTCACAAGCCAGTCCTGAAAGCGGTTCGGCTCCTTCCCAAAAATATTGAAATGTTTTGTACTGAACCAGGTTCAGCAGTGAATCGTCAGAGATGACCGCGCGATTTTCCTGCACCGATATTTTCGCAGGCTGACTTTTACAAGCCAGGAAGCTAAATAAACTTAAAAATAGAACCAGTTTTAAATAGTTCATCTGCTCCTTATTTTTAATTAAACACGGGTTGAAAAGAAATTTTACAATTGTATTTCTACAATATTAACCTGCTGATTTAAGCTGGATAAAAACAAATCCGCAGGAATAACAGCACCGCCTTTCCGGTATTTGTTTTCCTCATACGTAAAGTCAATTGCATTTCCATTGATGGTTATCTTTTTGGGGCTGAAGTTATCTTGCTTTACATTGTAAATGTATGTGATTGCACGATCCATAAAATTGATTGTAGCTGACAAACCATCCATCGAATGAGGAATTACGGGATCGATTGTTACTTTTCCAACTTCAGGCCGCAATCCAAGCAAACGAGAA
>JAIFMH010000324.1 GCA_020048595.1 Bacteroidota bacterium
TCAACGGAATTGGATGGAGATCTCTATGAAACTGCTCTCAGTGCATACTTAAAGAAATTTCCAATTGCAGCTTTTAAGAAACTTGTGCTCTGGAGTATACAACCTGATTTTATTAAGATGACACATAACCGGCTTGGCTTTGGTACAAAACTCATCTGGAAACATGATAGTTAATAAATTATTATATCCGATTTATTATTGACAAATTCACATTTTATAATCCATATTGTCGCCAAAACAAATACCCCTTTTTCGCCTTGTATTTATCTATTAATTTTGATATTCTTATATCCCTTTATTTGCGGGCCTTCTGAAACCCTTTGGTATCAAGGGTTTCGATACTTATTAAGGGTCTAACATTCACATATTCAGGCAGATAATACTTGCTAACAGGGTTTTTGTTAATAACTGTATTTGAATAATACAGCAAGCATAGTGTAAATTTGTAAATCCTGATTTTAGCCACAACATTTTAACGATACCGTTGGCTTTCAGGATATTCTTTTTATTATTAACAGTGAACGCGAAACAAAATGGATGTTAATCTTTTTTCACAGATCGATTCTTCAGTTGAAGAAGGTGTAAAAAACGATTTTTATGGTAAAGTACTGGAGCAGCGCCAACGACCTGGAATCGAACAGCCTGAAGAAGTTGTACCGGCTTTGGAGCCAGAACTTGTAAGCGTTCCGGAAATTGAACCAAAATTAATGAGTCAGCAGATTATTGAAAAACCAGGTATTGAAACTATGAAAGCATACACCCACCAGGAAGTGCTTGATGCCGCCACCGTATATTTTGAAGGCGACAAGCTTGCTGCAAGTGTGTGGATGAACAAATATGCACTGAAAGACAGTGATGGCAATATTTATGAGCGTACACCGGACGATATGCACCATCGCCTTGCTTCCGAAGTAGCACGTATCGAAAAAAAATATCCTAATCCAATGAGTGAGGAAGAGCTTTTTGAGCTTTTCCGCAATTTCCGTTATATCGTCCCCCAGGGAAGTCCGATGGCCGGTATAGGAAACAACTTCCAGGTTTCGTCCCTTTCGAATTGCTTTGTGATAGGCAGCGATGGAAATCATGACTCGTACGGCGGTATTATGAAAGTGGACCAGGAACAGGTTCAGCTTATGAAACGCCGCGGAGGTGTAGGTCACGATCTTTCGCACATCAGGCCTTCAGGCAGCCGCGTATTGAACAGTGCGCTCACATCAACCGGTATCGTTCCTTTTATGGAACGGTTCAGCAATTCAACCCGCGAAGTGGCCCAGGACGGCCGTCGTGGTGCTTTGATGTTGTCAATTTCAATCAAGCATCCTGACAGCGAAAGCTTTATCGACGCTAAAATGGAGCAGGGTAAAGTTACTGGTGCCAATGTTTCGGTAAGGATCGACGATGGATTTATGAAAGCCGTTAAAGAAAATGGCAAATACAATCAGCAATACCCCATCGAATCAAAAAATCCAACTAAAGTTCAGGAAATCGGTGCCCGTGGTTTGTGGGATAAAATTATTCACAACGCATGGAAATCCGCTGAGCCGGGAATCCTGTTCTGGGATACCATTATCCGCGAATCAGTGCCCGATTGCTATGCCGACCTCGGTTTTAAAACACTTTCAACTAACCCCTGCGGTGAAATCCCCCTTTGCGCTTACGACAGCTGCCGGTTGATTGCTATCAATTTATACAGCTACGTCGAAAATCCGTTTACATCCAACGCTACATTCAACGCGAAACTGTTTACCGAGCATTCGCGAGCTGCGCTCCGAATCATGGACGATATCATCGACCTCGAAATGGAGAAAATCGATGGAATTCTGGCAAAAATCAATTCTGATCCTGAGGACGAAGAAACCAAACGCACCGAAAGGATACTGTGGGAAAAGATCCGCGAAAAAACGCTTCAGGGCCGTCGTACCGGCATTGGCATCACAGCCGAAGGCGATATGCTTGCCGCATTGAATATGCGTTACGGAACCGATGCTGCTACCAGCTTCAGCGTAAATGTTCACAAAACACTCGCAATTGAAGTATACAGCGCTTCCGCCGACCTGGCTGCTGAGCGTGGTGCTTTCCCGATTTTCGATATCGAGCGCGAACGTAACAACCCGTTGATGAACCGTATACGCGAAGCAGCTCCCGAGGTATATGCCAAAATGGAAAAGCAAGGCCGACGCAATATCAGCATGCTTACCATTGCTCCAACCGGAAGCGTAAGCATATGTACTCAAACCACATCCGGTATTGAACCGGTATTTATGGTTAGCTACCGCCGTCGCCGTAAGGTAAATCCAAACGATAAAAATGTAACAGTTTCATTCGTTGATGAAGTTGGCGACGCATGGGAAGAATACAATGTGTTTCATCCTAAGTTCCTCGATTGGATGCGCATTAACGGTTACGATATGGAAAATGCCATTTCGATGACTGACGAAGTACTGCAGCCAATCATCGCAAAATCGCCTTACTATAAAGCTACCAGCAACGATATCGACTGGGTTGCCAAAGTTCAGATGCAGGGTGCCATTCAGAAATGGGTAGACCATTCCATCAGCGTAACTGTTAACCTGCCAGCGGAAGCGACCGAAGAACTGGTTAGTGATGTGTATCTCACGGCATGGGAAAGCGGCTGCAAAGGCATGACCATCTATCGCGATGGCTCCCGTTCAGGCGTACTGATCAGCAACGAAACCAAAAAGGAAGAAATTGACGAATTCCAGGAAACAAAAGCTCCGCCACGCCCAAAAGAACTAGAGGTGGAAGTAGTACGTTTTATGAATGAGGACGAAAAATGGATTGCTTTTGTTGGATTGATAAATAACAAGCCTTACGAAATATTTACCGGTAAAAGTTCCGATTTCTACATTCCTGATTATGTAAAAAAAGGCTGGGTTATCCGTAATAAAGATAATGAAAATGTTTCGGCCCGTTACGATTTTGAATATGAAGATAACTACGGCTACCGGGTAACACATCGTGGTTTGTCGCGTTCCTTCAAAAAGGAATACTGGAACTATGCCAAACTTATTTCGGGAATCCTGCGCCACGGTATGCCATTGCAATATGTAGTTGAGCTGGTTGATAACCTGAGTTTCGATAATGTAAGCATAACCACCTGGAAAAACGGAGTTATCCGCGGACTTAAAAAGTTTATTCCAGACGGAACACAAACCGGCCATAGCTGCCCTGAGTGCAAAGATAAAAATACGATCATTTACAAAGAAGGATGTATGACCTGTACCAGTTGTGGGTACAGCAAGTGCGGATAAAATACTCTTCAATTAACCCTCGTATACGAAACCACGGCTAAATTCGGGCTGTGGTTTTTTTTATGCTTTAACAGATTCTTAAAACTGCTTCTTATGATAATCAAACGTCTGGTTATCGCGGAAAGTAATAAATTTGCGGGCAATTAGAAGGAAAATCGGCAGGTTGTTCCGGTTCAGATAATCAATAGCTTCGGGTTTGGCGTTGCAGGCTTCCGCTAAAATAGCCAACAGCTGGAAATCATTTTTATGCAACCATATAAACGCTTTCGGATCTCCGTCGACAGCTCGGTCGAATGCTCCAAGATGCGGAAATCCGTTCTTCATTAGCCAGGCGAATGCTTCTTCGCTGCCCCGCATACACATGCTTAAAGCCCCCAGCTCGGGATACCCGTTTTGCATCAGCCAGTTGAATATCTCCTGGTTTCCGCCCAGGGTCTCGGCAAAAGCAAGAAGTATTTTAGGCTCGTACTCAAGCATGAGGGATTTGTGATTAGGGTTTTGCAAACAGGGCGACAAGGTGACATGGCGAGGGGCGACAAGGCGATCGTTTGTACTTCAATTCTTCGAATGTTCAATTGTTCAGGCATTAATTCCTTTATTCCGTCAACTATTCACTATTCGTTATTCTCTTTTCACTCAATAAAACACCTCCGCCTTAATTCCCATCTCTTCCACTCTTACAGCCAAAGCCTGGAATTCCGCTTCAGGTACTTTTTCCAGCGTTCGGTAAGGTGTCTGTCGGTCGATAGGATAAAGCATCACTAATTTAGGATTAATTTCCTGAATATGTTTCAGCCATAATGTAAGTTCTTCTTCTGTAGTATTATCAACCTGGATTCCGTCAACATCACCTCGTATAAGCATGGTCTGTATGGTAAGGTTGCCTCCGAAATTCTTTAATTCCTGCAACACTTTTTCGAGAGTAACAGGGAAAGTTGGCCGGTTGATAGCCTGGAATGTAGCATTGGTTCCGGCATCTAGTTTCAACACATTGTTATCAATCCTGAGCAATGCATTCTTAACATTGGCCCGATCGAGTCGGGTTGCATTTGAGAGCACCGTAATCATTGCTTTCGGGAAAAATTCGTCACGCAAACGGATGGTGTTGTCAATCAAAGACTCAAATTCTGGATGTAGTGTAGGTTCACCGTTCCCGGCAAAAGTAATATTATCAGGATCCAGTCCACCCGATTTAAGAGCTTCGAACCGACTTCGCAGCGATGTGTTTATTTCACTTGCCGAAAAAAGTTTCAGCTTGTCTTTTTTACGCTCATCAGTAAGACCGCATTCGCAATAAATACAGTTAAAAGTACAAAGTTTGCCTTCCAAAGGCATCAGGTTAATTCCAAGAGAAACTCCAAAACGACGACTCTTTATCGGGCCAAAAACAATTTCATCGAATAATATTCCAGGCATAGTAAGTTCAGATTATTTAGAATTAATAACAGCTGACATGTGAATGCAAAGGTACATTAAGTTACACGAGGTGGAAAAATAAAAAGTAATTGAGAAGGTTTTCCTGTTGGTTTGAGTGAGTCAGGATGTCAAACAGGCTAAATTCCTTAATAGAAACAATGATATGCAATCTCAGTGTTCCTTAGTGCTCTCCGTGCCTCAGTGGTAAACATCATCTTCAGTTTTCTCTTTTTCGAAAAGGAATTTCCCTTCCTGCCAATTATTCAATGATAAATACTACTTTTGAGTACTTAAATCTATATTCAAAATCTGAATGCTCACTATCGACCAGATTAAAGCTCCCATAGCTTCATACATCGAAGAGTTCGAGAAACATTTCCGCGACTCGATGAAAAGCCCGGTACCTCTGCTCAACACTATTACACGCTATATTATCAAGCGTAAAGGCAAGCAGATGCGGCCTATGTTCGTATTTTTTTCAGCAAAAGTCTGCGGAGAAGTGAATCAAAGTACCTTTCATGCTGCTTCATTGATCGAACTGCTGCACACAGCCACACTTATTCATGATGATGTGGTTGACGACTCAAACGAACGCCGTGGATTTTTCTCGCTTAATGCGTTATGGAAAAATAAAATTGCCGTTCTGGTAGGGGATTATCTGCTGTCGCGAGGATTACTTTTATCTCTCGAAAACGAAGAATATCATCTGCTGAAAATTGTATCGAATGCAACGCGCGAAATGAGTGAAGGCGAATTGCTGCAGATTGAAAAAGCACGGAAACTGGATATTGAAGAACCAATTTACTTCGAAATTATCCGCAAAAAGACCGCCTCGCTGATTGCTTCCTGCTGCGCTGCCGGTGCCGCATCAGTGGGTTCCGATGCTGAAACCATCGAAAAAATGCGACTTTTCGGCGAATATGTAGGCATAGCTTTTCAGATAAAAGACGATCTGTTCGATTATCAGAAAAACCTGGCAACAGGCAAGCCCAACGGAATCGACATTAAAGAAAAGAAAATGACGTTGCCTTTGATCCATATGCTCAATAAAATGACATGGCTCGAAAAACGCCGGGCAATGAATATTGTCCGCAACCACAACAATGAACCGCCTAAAGTGGCTGAGCTGATCACAAAAGTGAACAGCAGTGGCGGAATTGAATATGCAGCCGGGAAAATGAACGAATACCAACAAAAAGCCCTTGATCTTCTGCATTCCATGCCTGAAAGTGAGTCGAGGAATTCACTCGAACAACTGGTAAGGTTTACTACCGAACGGAAGCACTAAATAGGACTATCCCCGCATAATAAAGATGTTCAATGCAAATGTGCTCAACATTCAAATGTTCCTAACCTGGAACCTTGTACTTTTATCCCGGAACTATTGTTGATATACTTTTATCCCGATTTTACGTTATTTAAAAGAATCAAATAAAATTAAACTACCAATGAAATTATTTTTCAGCCTGTTGTTTATACTCATATTTTCAGTGTCAGCTTTCGCCCAGGTTGTTATTGAAAACTATTCAAACGGAGCCAAAAAAGCTGAAGGTCGCATGGTTAACGGGCAACGCGAAGGCATATGGTACGAGTTTAACTTAAAAGGACTTAAAGTGGCAGAAGCCAATTATGCGAATGGCGTTAAAGAAGGAAAATATACGGAATGGCATCCAAACGGCAAAAAACAGTTCGAAGGGTATTTCAAAATGGGCAAGCTGAACAGCACAGTTACCTCGTGGCGTATGGATGGAACTCCTGAAGAGAAAGGTCATTTTACTGACGATCAACGTGACAGCACCTGGGTGTTTTATCACCCTGGCGGGAAACCGGGTAGTACCGGAAAGTTCAGCAGCGGCAAACTGGATGGGAAATGGCAGTATTTTTATGAGGATGGCGCACTGTGGAAAGAAGGCTCCTTCACCAACGACGAGAAAACCGGACTTTGGACATTCTGGTATATGGACGGTCATATTCATCATAAAGGCGAATATGTTGCCAATAAAGAAAACGGTGTATGGCAAGGCTGGTTTACCAATGGGCAGGTAAAAGATTCAGGTGCCTATACGAATGGAAAACTGAATGGCCAATGGAAGGGCTGGTACGAAAACGGCAAACCTCAGTACATAGGTTATTATGTGGATGGCAACCAGGATAGCACATACCAGGTATGGTTTCCAAACGGAAAGCAACGTATGGATGGAAAGTATAAAATGGGAGTAAAGGACGGGCTTTGGAAGGAATGGTATGAGAACGGACAACTGAGTGAATCGGGCGGTTGGCTGAATGGCGAACGCCAGGGATTCTGGATTTACTTTGATGCTAATGGGTTTAAAATTAAGGAAGAGAATTTTAACAAGGGTAAACCTGACGGAGCCTGGAAATCATATTACGCTAACGGAATTGTTTCGGGATCAGGGCAATATGTGAATAAAATTAAAGAAGGCACCTGGCAATACTGGGACGACAAAGGGAAATTGATGGTTAAGTCAGAATTTCTTAATGGCAAGAAAATCAATGAGAAACGTTATGGCCAGGCAGGAAAAGAACTAGAGCCAGGCAAGTAATACAATTATTTGGGCTCGATGGAGTTATTAAAGTTAAATCTTTGATATGACCCGTTTAATTGTTGTTTGTGCTATCCTATTATTATTTTCTGCAAAAGCACATTCCCAAAAAGCAGCAGCAGAAAAGAAGTTACCCGAAATCTGTCTTACCCAAACCGAAATCGAATTATACAGACTTATTAATGAATACCGCGCTCAGAAAGGTTTGCCGGAAGTAAAATTATCAACATCACTCAGTTTTGTAGCCCGTACACATGCCATAGATCAGTCTGAAAACTATAAAGAAAGCAACCGTTGTAATATGCATAGCTGGTCCGGTAATGGCAATTGGACATCATGCTGTTATACTGCCGATCATAAAAAGGCAAAGTGCATGTGGGATAAGCCGCGTGAACTCACAAATTACACCGGCGATGGATTTGAAATTTCTTTTTACTCCACTTATCCTTATTCATCATCAGAAGCTTTCGCGAAGGATGCCCTGAATGGATGGAAAAAAAGCCCAGGACATAATGATATGATTATTAATAAAAGCACTTGGAAAAATGTTAAATGGCAGTCAATCGGTATAGGCGTTTACGGGGAGTATGCCAATGTGTGGTTTGGCAGAGAAGAGGATAGTGCCGGGGAGCCGGAAGTATGCATAAATTAGAGGAATGAATTGCTTGCAACAAAAGGCTCAGCTGATGTTAATTTGCAGGGAATTTCGTAATAAAATAAATCCGCAAAAGCTTTGGTTTATAATTTTCACTAAATTTGTAAAGTTAACTTTATGAATTAAGCATGTATCGGCGCGATCTATCTGATATTATCGGCAGACAATTATTTAAAGGAAAGGTAATCATCCTTTTCGGGCCCCGAAGAGTTGGGAAAACAACTCTTTCGAAAGATATGTTAGCTGGCATAAGTAATAGCCGTTATTTGAACTGCGAATTACTTGAACATAAACTGGCTCTTGAAACAACGAACAGCCTTGCGTTGAAAAACTATATAGGCGACTATTCGCTTGTTGTTTTGGATGAAGCTCAGCAAATCAGCGATATTGGTCGTACATTAAAAGTGATGATCGATACTTTCCCGCAAATTCAGGTTATTGCTACCGGATCTTCAAGTTTTGAACTTGGTAACCGGCTGGCTGAGCCGTTAACTGGTCGAGCAAGGGACTATCTGCTTTTACCGTTGTCTGTCGCTGAATTGCTTCAAAAAGAAGATAAAATAATGATCAGAGCCAACCTGGATCAAATTCTCCGGTTTGGCCTATATCCGGAAGTTTATGGTAAATCAGAAGAGGAAGCCAAAGAAGAGTTAAATCAAATTGCCGGCAATTATTTATATCGGGATATTTTGCAATTTGAACAAATAAAACGACCTTCTCTTTTACAAAATCTACTTACTGCTCTGGCTCTGCAATTGGGCAACGAGGTGTCATTCAATGAATTGTCGCGGCTGTTGGGAGAAACCGTGCCCACTGTACAACGTTACATTGAATTGCTGGAAAAGGCTTTTGTGATTTTCCGTTTACGGTCATTCAGCAGAAATCTACGTAAAGAAATCGCTAAAGGACAAAAAATTTATTTTTATGATCTGGGAATCCGTAATGCTTTGATCCGGAATTTTAACCCGATGCAATTACGTAACGATACCGGTGGAATATGGGAGAATTTCTGCATCGTTGAACGATTGAAGTTTAACTTGGTAAACCGGCACTTTGTCAACAGTTACTTCTGGCGGACTTATGATCAAAAGGAAGTTGATTATATCGAAGAAGAAGGTGGTAAACTGTATGCATTTGAATTCAAATATAGCAGTTCTAACCAACCAAAAATTCCGGTTGGTTTTGTGGATTCTTATCCTGAAACATCATTCAAATGCGTTAACAGAGATAATTTCTGGAGTTTCATCACAAACTAACTTGCTACATTTTGAGGAATTTATCCTGAAGAGTTATAACTTAAAAGACATTTGAATGTTTACTATCAGTATGAAGCCAATTTCCACTTCTATTATTGTTTTTCTCTTTGCGGCTTCCGGCTTGTTCGCCCAAAAGTTCCAGGGTGGTGTAGCAGCCGGGCTGGTTGGCAGCCAGGTGGCTGGAGATACATACAGCGGATTTCACAAGCCGGGTGCTTACGGCGCATTTTGGGTCAGTCTTACGGTAAGTGAGCGTTCCTCCTTTCAAACTGAGATCAGCTATTTTCAGAAAGGAAGCCGCCACAACCCGGACGAGGAAAAGCAGGACTACACCTTTTACCTGATGCGGCTCGGATATATCGAGATGCCTTTCCTCTACCAGTATCACCTTAAAAATAAACTGGCAATTGAAGTTGGCCCTTCCTTCTCGTTTCTGCTTCATAGTTACGAAGAGTTGGACTACCTTGAAGTTACCTACGGAGATTTCAGTATTCTCAATCCGTCGTTTATGGCAGGAGTAAGTTATCCGGTTACAGAAAATTTAAGTGTCCATTTTCGTATGAACAGTTCGTTGTTAAGCATCAGAAAGGATGAAGTTAATGGTTCAGTTTATCGTCTTTTCGATCGTGGTCAATACAACGATTGTATTTTGTTTTTCCTGAGTTATAAGCTATAACTAAATGCTTCTAAAACTATAATCTGAACAACAATGAATCGGACTAAAATAAAACTAATAGTAGGAGTAACCGGAGCCAGCGGCGCAATATACGCAAAAGTGGTCTTCGATAGTTTGTTGCAGTATAAAGATCAGATTGACGATGTTGCTGTATTGTTTTCGGATACGGCAAAAGGAGTCTGGACCTATGAACTTGGCAATTCAGATTATACAAAACTGCCATTTACGTTTTATGAAAAAGATGATTTCTATTCGCCGGTTGCATCCGGTTCAGCAGGGTATGATGCTATGATAATTTGTCCGTGCAGTATGGGAACTCTCGGGCGTATTGCATCAGGTGTTTCAAATGACCTTATGACACGTGCCGCCGATGTTATGCTTAAGGAGCGCCGGGAATTGATACTGGTAGCCCGCGAAACGCCTTTAAGCCTCATTCATATCAACAATATGAAAACCGTTACCGAAGCCGGTGGTATTATTTGCCCGGCAACGCCTTCGTTTTACAGCAAGCCTGAAACTATGGAGCAACTGGCAGCAACCGTTACCAACAGGGCTTTATCCCTGGCGGGAATTAATGTGGATGGATTTCGGTGGGGCGAAACTAAGTAAATATATTTCTATATGCCAAATATCAGAATTTCTTAATATAAGAATCCAAAAAGCCACAGTGGTATAATTTTTCTGAATCCAATTTCAATATCATCCTGAACCACATAAGCGTCATTTACATCAAGAATTTGCCGGCTGGTCTTATTTTTACCTCCAATTTCGAAAGTATATTTATTGTCAATTAAGAAATCCCCTTTTTCTGCAATATTAATCCTGTGATTTTGTTTCAGTTGGTTTGCAAAAAATGTTTCTCTCAAAGTACCGGTTTCAGGATTTTGATTCAACGACAGACTGAATAGAAGAGAAGTGTTATTCAAATATATTTTCTCTGGTTTAGTCAGATATCCGGTTGGCGACGAATCCTGCCGCAAGGAAATCAGCAGTTCGGATTTTTCGAGTAAATCAATGAGCTTGAGTAAAATATCCCTGCTTATACCGGTTTTTCTGCTTAGTTCCGAAATATTTGGCTTGAAGGGTACGCTATCTGTAATAAATGCTAATAGTCTTCGGATGTGAACAAGTGTAGAATAGGAAAAGTGTTCTATGGCCATCAGGTCATTTTCAATAATAACATTTACAGTGCTCAGTAGCCGCTGATGAAAAGTTGCAGATGATCCGACATAAAACGGATATGCTCCACCGTTCAGATATTCTTTGAATAATGGAATTGGTTTTACGCGCTTCTTTATCTCTTGAGCAATATCTATATGATTGTCAAGCAATTCGGTTATCGAATAGCTTTGGAATATTTCTTTTTTGGAAAGTTCAGTATATTCGCGAAGTGACATCGAATTAAGTTTGTACATCGATGCACGTCGGCTAAGATCACCTTCGGCTTTGAAAATCTGTAATGCTGATGATCCTGAAAATACAATACTGAGATTTGGAAAAGTATCATAAATATTTTTGATTTCTGTTGACCATGTAGGATAACGGTGTACTTCATCTATAAATATACACTTTCCGCCGTGAATGGAAAACTCTTCCGCAAGATCAAAAAGGCTTCTGGTAAGAAAATAAAAATTGTCCAGTGAAACATATAATGCTTCCTGGCTAGCACCATAGGAATGCTTTATTTTTTGGAGTAACAGCGTGGTTTTTCCAATTCCTCTCGCGCCTGTGATTCCAATCAGACGGTCGTTCCAGTTGATCTGGTTAAAGAGATATCTTGTAAACCTAAGATTGGTTTCTGAAACTAAACCTGATGAATATCGAAAAAGGTTTTGCATAATGTGTTGTGTTGAAACAACAAAAATAATCATAAAATGTTGTTTTGGTACAACAATAATAAAATATTATTTATGCCCGATACTAAATATGCATTCCAAGTTTCATAAGTATTTTCCTGATGAGCTACTCTTTTATTTTCGCGTAATATCTGAAATCACTTTCTTTATCTCCACTTTCCCGATCACCTTAATCCACAACCTCTACCAATCAACAGCTTTCCTTCTAACCGGCATCGTCATGCACCTGCAACCACCGCCGCCTCTCGAAAGTTCTGATCCGTCAATAGTTACAACGTATTTTTTATAGTCATTTATATTTATTTTATTCTGGATTACATCACTGGCTTTTATCACAGCGTATCCATGGTTATTCATTTCTTCAATCGTATTTACATTACGACCGTAACCGATTACTTTTCCCGGAGCTATTGCAAAGAAATTAGCCCCGCTATGCCATTGTTCACGTTCCTGTATCATACTATCGCGACGGCCACCGCAATACAAGGTCTCCATTTCCATCCCCAGTTCCTTTAATATGGTCGGAATGTTTTCAACTTCGTTTATGGATTTCACAACGCCATTGTCAATATTGATGTGGATGGTAAGGTAACGGGTAGGATGCAGGATAAGCGGCTCGTAAACCATGCATTGGTTGCGGTCGAGGAAAGTAAAAACCATATCCAGGTGAATAAACGATTCCGGTGTATATGGCAACTCCTGAACGATAATATGACGTTGAACTTTCTTCTGTTTATAATATTCCATTATGAAATCAATACCCTGTGGAGTGGTTCGTGTACCGGTTCCAACAAGCAGAATATCTTCACGGGCCACTAAAAAATCGCCGCCTTCGAAGCTGAATTCCTTACTGTTACATTTGGTTTGTTCCGGTTGTATAGTTTTTACTCCAAAGGATGGATGATTCCGGAAAATAGAATCCATGATAATGCTTTCCCTGTCGCGGATACGACTATACATGCGGCTGATCAGTACTTTGTCAAGTAAAGCAACAGAAGCGTCGCGTGTGAAGAAGAAATTATGCAGAGGTTCAACAGAGTAACGATCTTTTGACAGGAAACGGGTTAGATTGTCTTTTCGCATTTCCACTCCTTCTATCAGAACTGTTGAAAGCTTTGCGGGACTGATGTTCATTAATTCAGCGACTGTATGCTCATTAAGTCTTTCTTTTATAGCTATATTATGCAATAATTCAGCCCTATATTCAGGGTTTTGCACTACAGTGGAAAGCAGGTCTTTTACCTGGAATGTCTGTGTTACTTTTGAAAGAAACCCTTTAAACTGGTTAAACTCTTTTAGTGCAACCTGCAAATTAAGAATATCGCTGTACAGCGCTTTGTGAGAGCTATCAGGAGTCATATTCTCGACCTCCGGACCGGGAGTGTGGAGTATAAC
>JAIFMH010000246.1 GCA_020048595.1 Bacteroidota bacterium
ACTGAAAGAAATAAAAAAGTCTTTTTCATAGATAGAAACTGGTGAGTATAGATGGAATTCTAAAAATACAACGGATGAAACTTCATCCCATTCTTATTAAATTCAAGGGTTGGCATTGGAATTTTTATAAACCCGATAGTTTTAAAAATAAGTTTAAGTGTTTTTGATTTTACAGGTATGCGGCTTAAATCTATATCAGGAGCAATATAAAACTGCCTATATCTTTCTGAATAAGGTACAGGTACTCCGTTTATTTCGGAAGGATTGCTAAAGCCACCGGTCATTCCCTCTGCTCCGTAACCGGCAGCAAAATTTATCCACTTTGGGAAACTTGTATGTTGCAGTCCTAAACTGCTGATATTTGCTGATAGCCAATAGGTTTGACCGTTATAATCCTTAAGCATCCGCTTAATTGGCGTGCTTCCCAGCTGCTCAGGATTGTATTGCGCATAAGGAGATGCATGATACGACCATTTCATAACAAATTTCTGTTCGTGCCAGGCTAATTGCTGGCTGATAAAAAGTGCCGTTCCCAATGTGTTGGCTGCCATATCGCCTGGTGAAGCTCCCCATTGTTCCGAAAATCCATCCATTATCTCAACGGTTGTAAGGTAAACCAATCCGGTCAGGCCTCCGTACCATATTGATTTTCTCTCCGGCAAACCTGTCCAGCGGAGCGCATTGTAACCAACGAAACCAATGTAATAAGATGCTGTTGCATGTCCGAATTTATCCATCTGCAGCCATTCATCATTGTCATTAAAAAAATGGAAACTTGATTGCGGATAATCCTTGTACCATAAATTATACAAACCAATAATGCTTCCTGCATAAAGTGTGGCTCCTGTATAAGTTACGAGTTTAAGCTTTTTCTTATTCAGGGTGTCGGGGTGAAAAGCTGAACTGTCAGCATCCTGTGCGAAAAGTACATTTTGATTGCCGGAAAGTATAAGCAAAAGGATTAATATGGCTATGGTCCGCAAGTTCAGCACAAGAAGTTTTCTAAATTACAAGTATATTTAAATTGTGAAGTAAACTGTACGAAATTAATAAAATACAATGTACTTTTTTCAGATCCCCGACCTGAAGGTCGGGGCAATGGATTCCCATTTATGATTTTTTTGCTAAGAGAACTATTTTCTATTTCCCATTTTCCTTTTACTCTTATTCTCATTGATCCCCGATCTGAAGGTCGGGGCAATGGATCCTGTTCACCATTCACTATTTTCCATTAACCATTCCCTCTCCCTACTTCATAATCCCTTTCTGATTCAGTGCCTGCTGGTATTTAGCTGCATTCATCAGGTGTTGATCCATGGTTACTGCAAAATTATGATAACCCGAAAAATCCTCTCTTGCACAGAAATACATATATTCGTGTTGCCTGTAATTAAGCACAGCATCAATGGATGAGATGGATGGCAAACAGATTGGACCCGGAGGCAGCCCAATATATTTATAGGTATTATAAGGTGAATCGATTGTTTTGTAAACATTAAGTACCCGTTTAATGCTGAAATCGCCTAGAGCATAAACCAGTGTAGGGTCAGCCTGCAGAAGCCATCCATCACGAAGACGATTCATATATACGCCTGCAACATCACGCTTTTCATCATTCTGGTTGGTTTCTTTTTCAACTATGGAAGCCAGGGTTATAGCCTGCAACTCTGTAAGCCTGATTTCTGTTAAACGGGATTTTCGTTTTTCATTCCAGAATGCTTTATATTCCTTATGCATCCGTTCCATAAACTTTTCAGCTGTTATGTCCCAGTATACTTCATATGTGTTAGGGATAAACATACTGATTACATTATCCGTGGTGAATCCAAATTTTTCAACGTACTTATTGTCATTTAGCAATTTGAGTAATGAAACTGAATCAGTTTCAAGTTGTTCAGCAATATGCCCGGCAAGTTCTTCCTTAATCCGTATGTTATTAAAAACCAATCTTACAGGATCCTGTTGTTTGGCTCTGAGTTTTGTGATGATTTGCTTGTTGTTCATGCCTTCTTTAAGGATGTAATGACCTGATTTGATATGATCGGGGTATTTCATGATTTTTGCAAGTCGCTCGAATGATTCGCGGTGTACAATAGTACCGTTGGCGTATAACATCTTTTTTACATCTTCCCATGTTGCGCCGGATTTTATATTGAAAGCTGCTGAAGGCTGTCCGTTTAGCCAAACATTAGGTTTGTAAATCATCCTGTACCCAAGATAACCGGAAATTGCACCACCAATTATAAGCAGCGCAAAAATCGTCACAATAATTTGTCTCCTGCGTGAAAGGGACTTTTCGCGTTTTAAGCGACTCGAATAGTAATTTGGCATGGATTCAGGTCTTTATGCTAATTAATGCAACTTCTTTATTTTTATTGCTTGCTAAAATTGATTTCTCATTTGAAATATATACACCGGGATTCATTACATTTCTATGAATTTATCAATTGAAACATCAATTCATCTGTCCATTGTCCATCGCGAAGCAGCCACTCTTTCTTATCGCCGCAGGGTGTAAATCCTGCTTTGGTAAACAAGCTGATACTTTCTTTATTGCTCTTTTCGATATTACAATACAACTGATGCAGATTCAGTGTTTTGAAACAATATTCAATTAAAAGATTAAGCGCTTCAAATGCAAATCCTTTCCGCCTCGCTGACTCATCTATTAAAATTCCAATTCCGGCTCTTCGGTGAACAGGATCAAAATCAAACAAATCGATGCTTCCAACTGTCTTATTGTCAGTATCTGACAAATGCCAGTCAATCATTAAACGCAATTGCTTGGATGAAAATATATCCTTGTCTGTATTCAGCACGAATTGTTCAATTGCAAACCTTGAATAGGGTGTAAGTGTATTACTCAGATGCCAGATCCGGGAGTCATTTTCCCAGCGGAATATGATGTCAACATCAGCAGGTTCAGGTGCTCTGAGCAGCAAATTCGGGCCTATCATATGGTTATATTTCGATTGTTCCTTCAAAAACCAGTTTAGCAGGTCCGGTAAGTTTAACATTTTTAAATAAGTCACCCGTCCGTGTAAAACTAACAAATAACCTTCCTCCGGCGGTATTTACATAAAAAGTATTGCCTCCGTATTTTAATGAAGCCGCAATAGCCGATGCTGTTACCCCTGTGCCACACGAAAGAGTTTCATTTTCAACACCTTTCTCGTAAGTGCGAACATAAAGTTCTTTTTTTAACAGCTTGGCAAAGTTAACATTGGTTCCATGTGGCTCATAACGGGCATCGTATCGTATTTCATGTCCTGATTCAATAATATCGATGTTATCCGGATTATCTACAAATTTTACAACATGATAAGTGCCGGTATTCAGGTAATATGAATTTTTATCCACAGCATATATTACAGGATCCTGCATATCCAGTTCCACTATCATTACTGAACCGTTATTTTCAGTTATTTGTGCATGATGAATTCCGTCAGCGGCCATAAACCGGCATGTGTCCCGGGTAATTCCTTTTTGATGCGCAAATGCTGTAATACATCTGGCTCCGTTTCCACAAAAAGTAGCCTGACTTCCATCCGAATTAAAATAATTCATTCCGAAATCATAGCCTTCGCTGTGTTGGACCAATAATACACCATCGGCACCAATGCCAAAATGTCTGTCGCACAGTTTGCTGATCAATTGCTCACTGACCGGAAACTGTAACTTCCGGTCGTCGATCATAATAAAATCGTTGCCGGTTCCTTCGTATTTACTGAATTGTAGAGTCATTTCGGTAACAAATTTAATATATTCCTTGTCAATATGTCAGATTGGTTATTGAATATGACATTTTTTATTGTTTCAGGTGTCGTAACACAACAGAACAAAACGGATAATATTTTCATGAATTTGAATTGAAAACCCAATAAGTTATTGATTATCTGTTGAATAAAAAGAAATATGTGTGCAGTTGGAGTGCAATACAAAGGGTGTTAACATTAATTAACAAGTGAAAAAAAACTATTGGTATTATCCTTGCGTTATTAATCAAAAATTACTCAAAAGTAAAAACTGAAAAAGTATAAATTCAAAGTATCATTATCAAAAACAAACGAAAAATGAAAAAGTACGCAGGTTTCTTTCTAATGGCAGTGTTAGGCGGATTAATATCTTTGGGCGGGTATGCTCTCTTACAAAAAAACACGCAAACGGTTCATGGTGTTCCGCAACCTACAACTCCGGTTCAATTAACAAGCATGTCGGGATTAAATACAGCATATCCTGATTTTATTGAACCGGCAAGTAAATCCATACATGCCGTTGTACATATAAAAACAGAATATTCACGTAAGAACAGCATGTATGACAGTTTCTTTAATTTCCATGATTTCTTTGGTGACAGCCCTTACCAGCAGGGACCCTTACAGGGAGCCGGGTCGGGAGTTATTATTTCGCCCGATGGTTATATTGTTACCAATAATCATGTGGTTCAGGATGCCAGTAAGATAGAAATAGTTCTTAATGATAAGCGGTCCTATGAAGGAACTATTGTTGGTACCGATCCCTCGACCGACCTTGCTGTTGTCAGGATTAAGGAAAGCAATCTTCCATTCCTTACCTATGGCAATTCAGATGAAGTGCAGATAGGGGAGTGGGTGCTGGCAGTTGGAAATCCTTTCAACCTTACCAGTACGGTAACTGCCGGTATTGTTAGTGCAAAGGCACGTAATATCAACATTCTCGGTACGCCTGACGGAACTTCAATAGAATCATTTATTCAGACAGATGCCGCTGTTAATCGCGGTAATAGTGGCGGTGCTTTAGTAAATACACATGGTGAGCTGGTAGGAATAAATGCTGCTATCGCCAGTGGCAATGGTTTTTATGCAGGTTATTCATTTGCAATACCTGTTAACATTGTCAAAAAAGTGGTTGGTGATCTGATTGATTACCGTGAAGTTCAGCGAGCATTCCTGGGTGTTAGTATTCGTGATATCGACAGTAAATTTGCCGGTGATCAGGGATTTAAAGAGCTGCGTGGTGTTTATGTTTCGGAAGTAAACGAAGGTAGTGCCGCAAAAGAAGCAGGAATAGTTAAAGGTGACGTTATATTGTCAATAAATAAAATCGTAGTTAACAGTACTTCTGAACTTCTTGGGCAAATCAGCCGTTATCGTCCGGGAGAGAAAGTTCTGGTTGTTGTAAGCCGCGACGGGAATGAGAAATCATTTAATGTAACCTTACGAAATCGTGAAGGCAACACCAGCCTTGTAAAAAGCGAGAAAAAAGATGTGGAACCCATGTTGGGAGCAAAAATGCAGGTTGCATCTGGCGACGTACTCCGTAAACTGGGGATCGACCATGGTGTTCAGGTTACTGAATTGGGCGATGGCTTATTGCGAAACGCAGGAATCAGGGAAGGTTACGTGATTACAGAAATTGATAAAAAACCTGTACGCACGGTTGAAGATGTTAGCAAAATACTTTCCAATAAGAGTGGCGGAGTCCTGCTCGAAGGTGTTTATCCAAACAGGGTAAGAGCTTACTATGGATTTGGAATTAATTAGTATTTCAAGTGCGAATAAAAACTTACTTCAGTAAAGTTTTTTAAAACAAAGCCGGATTTTATTTGTTTATATATTGTAATTCCGGCCAATTGCATTCCGGCTCACTCGAAAACTGATATTTTATATGTTAAGCTGCACAAATTACTTGTGCAGCCTCACTATGTAAATAAAGATACAAAGTCATGAGACAATTAAAGATAACTAAATCCATCACCAATCGCGAGACTGCTTCCCTGGATAAGTATCTTCAGGATATTGGTAAGGAAGCGCTTATCACTGCTGAGGAAGAAGTAGAACTGGCCCGAAAAATCCGCGGTGGCGATCAAAGAGCTCTGGATAAATTATGCCTTGCCAATCTGAGATTTGTTGTTTCAGTAGCCAAGCAATACCAGAATCAGGGACTCAGCCTGCCTGATCTTATAAACGAAGGAAATGTCGGTTTGATTAAAGCTGCAGCACGTTTCGACGAGACGCGCGGGTTTAAATTTATCTCCTATGCAGTTTGGTGGATACGGCAATCCATTCTGCAGGCTCTGGCCGAGCAGTCGCGTATTGTTCGTTTACCCTTAAATCAGGTTGGTTCACTCAATAAAATTAAGAAGGAAACATCACGGCTTGAGCAAAAGTTTGAACGTCTGCCTTCAGCTGAGGAAATTGCCGAAGCTCTGGAAATACCGGGATATAAAATTGATGCGGCCATGAAAATAACTACACGTTATGTTTCAATGGATGCTCCTTTGGTTGATGATGAAGATACTCGGTTTATTGACGTTTTTGTTGATGAAGACACTCCTTTTACAGATGCCGGGCTCATGCGCGAATCTCTTACACTCGAAATACAACGATCATTATCAACACTCACTGATAAGGAAAGAGATGTAATAAACCTGTATTATGGTATCGGGATTCCCCATGGTTTAACACTCGAAGAAATTGCCCTTAAATTTGATCTTACCCGTGAACGGGTTCGCCAGATAAAAGAAAAAGCTATTCGCCGACTCAAACACAATTCGAGAAGCAAATTGCTCAAATCCTACCTGGGACAATAATTCTGAAATAATTTCTTTTTATTTCTTTCTGCAGAAAATGCTGCAGGATTGACCTTACGTCTGATTAACACTGAAATAAAAGGGTGCTAAATCAGTGAATTGTTTATACCAGTTTTATTATAAGGTTAAATTATTTTACTGCAGTAATAATGGAAATTAATGTTATAAGTATCACATCATCAATGTGATAATAAATATTTAATGTTTAGGTTGAAAAAAAATGCCCGAAAGCATATTACCTTTGAAGCTTTTCTGGATAAAGGTATACAGAGAGAAAAACCTAATCCTTTTTGGTCTTGTTATGAAAATTCTGATAGCTGAAGATAATTTGATGAACCAACACCTCATGAGCAGGTACATGAGCAAACTTGGTTGGGAGTATGTGATAGTTGAAAATGGGTTGCTAGCTACAGAGGCATGCCGGGCGGAGGAATTTAATGCTATATTAATGGATATTGACATGCCTGTGCTTGATGGAATTGAAGCAACAAGGTATATACGAGTCTTTAATAAAACAATTCCTATTGTAGCTATTACTGCTTATGCTGATGATCTGATGAGGACTGAATGTGCCGAAGCAGGCATGAATGCTTTCCTTGCAAAACCATGTTCGCGTGAAGAAATAAAGGATGTAATAGCCGAATGCGTTGAAATCAATTCATACAAAGTAGCTGGTTGATTTATAAAAAAAAATATGTTCATTAAGCCTGATTTTATTCAGGCTTTTTTTTTTATTATTTTCAAGGAATTCAGACAAGTGATTCGTATTTTTGCACAGGTTTTAAATCCGGATCACATCATTCATATAATTTTCTATCGGAAACCTTGTTAACCGATAGTAATTTATTTTTATTCATACTGCCGGATTAAATCTTCTATAAAAATCATCATGGCTGAAACAAAATACATTTTTACAACCGGGGGAGTTGCCTCTTCATTAGGTAAAGGCATTATAAGTTCTTCCCTGGCTAAACTGCTCATTGCCCGTGGTTACAGGGTTGCGATCCAGAAACTTGATCCTTATATCAATATTGATCCGGGCACTTTAAATCCCTATGAGCATGGCGAATGCTTTGTTACAGATGACGGTGCCGAAACTGATCTGGATCTTGGCCATTATGAGCGGTTCACAAATGTACGAACTTCACAGGCCAACAATGTAACCACCGGAAGGATATACCAGGCGGTTATCGATAAAGAAAGGCGTGGAGACTATCTGGGCGAAACCGTACAGGTGATCCCTCATATTACCGACGAAATTAAATACCGTATACAATTGCTGGGTGCCAGCGGTAATTACGATTTTGTTATCACCGAAATAGGAGGGACCGTTGGCGATATCGAATCTTTACCTTACATTGAGTCTGTAAGACAGATGAAGTGGGAACTTGGTACCCGTTGCCTGGTAATTCATCTTACGCTGGTACCTTATCTGGCCTCTTCAGGCGAGCTGAAAACCAAGCCTACGCAACACTCGGTAAAAATGTTACTCGAATCGGGAGTACAACCCGATGTAATAGTCTGCCGTTCCGAAAAACATCTTAACCAGGCAATCCGTAATAAAATAGCACTCTTCTGTAACGTTAATCCTTCAGCAGTAATCGAATCAGTAGATGTGGAAACTATCTATGATGTTCCTCTGCTGATGCGTGATGAAAGGCTCGACCAGGTTATACTTGAGAAAATGCAGGTTCCGATACGCAAGCAACCTGACCTTAAGCTTTGGGAAGAGTTTTTGCATAAGCTGAAACATCCGGTTGGTGAAGTTCAAATCGGGCTTGTTGGTAAATACGTTGAACTGAGAGATGCATATAAGTCGATAACCGAATCGTTTATTCATGCCGGAGCCGAAAATCAGTATAAAGTCAACCTGAAGATGATTCATTCTGAATCAATCAACGATAGTACTTATAAACATTTACTTCAGGATCTGGATGGAATACTTGTTGCTCCCGGTTTTGGTGAACGTGGTATCGAAGGCAAAATCATTGCAATCAGGTTTGCCCGCGAAAATAAAGTCCCTTTTCTTGGAATTTGTCTTGGGATGCAATGCGCTGTGATTGAATTCGGTCGAAATGTACTGGGTTTAAAAGATGCTCATTCAACCGAAATGAATTCTTTGACGCCCTTCCCTGTAATCGATATTATGGAGGAGCAAAAGAAAATTGACAAGAAAGGCGGAACTATGCGGCTTGGTTCATACCCTTGCACAATAAAGTCGGGTACCAAAATATGGGATGTTTATAAAACTGCTGAGATTGTTGAACGCCATCGGCACCGTTTTGAATTCAATAATGCATTCCTGGCTGATTTTGAAAAAGCCGGAATGATACCATCAGGCATAAATAAACAAAATGACCTGGTTGAAATTATTGAGATTAAAGATCATCCCTGGTTTATTGGTGTGCAGTTCCATCCTGAATATAAAAGCACGGTAGCCTCACCGCATCCGCTGTTTGTACATTTTGTTAAGGCCGCGATACAGTTCAAAAAAGTTCAGAAAAAATAAACAGCTGGATTTATCCTGTTTACAGCCTTATAAGTTCATGGGATTAGTGTGAAACATATTCTCCTGAGGCGGAACATCAGTACTTATCCAACATTTTGTATCTTTGCCGTCCCGAAACTCCCTTTGGAATTGTAAATTATTGATAGTCAGTAATTTTTATTTTTCATGAACAGTTTGAAATACGTAATCAAATACATACATTATATTAAATGAGTAAGAATAATATTATTGGTTTGGTAATCATTGTTGGATTATTGATAGGCTACAGCCTTTGGATGACTCCATCGAAAGAAGAAATGGCTGCCTCCAAAAGGAAAAGTGATTCAATAAGCCAGATTCAGCGTACTGATTCATTAGAAGCAGCTATGGCTGAAATGGTAAAAAAAGCCATAGCCGATTCAGTTGCCAAAACGAATCCTGTTGAATCAACAGTAGTTGTTTCTGATACAACCTCCAGTGGATTCTCATCTGTTGCTGTTAAGGATGAGAAGTTTTATACTCTCGAAAGTGATTTGATGAAGTTGAAAATTTCATCCCGCGGAGGTATGATCTGGTCAGTGCAATTAAAAGATTATCAAACTTTTGATACTTTACCACTGGTTCTATTCAAAGGTGATTCCTCTGTATTTGGTTTTGAATTTAATACCGAAGATCTTCGAACATTAAATACTGCCGACCTGATGTTCGTTCCGGTTACAACAACCGGTAAGGATTCGATCCGTGTTTCGGGTAAAGATTCAGTGCAGTTTGCCCTTAGAGTATACCCCGGCAAAGTGGATACAGCCAATTCAAAGAGTTACATAGAATATGTTTATACTCTGAAAGGCAATAATTACATGGTTGGTTATAAAGTCAACTTTGTTGGTATGAAGGGCTATATCGCCCAAAATACCCGCGACATGTCATTGCTTTGGAGTACTACACTTCTTCAACAGGAAAAAAGCCTGAAGACTGAACAAACACAGTCGACTATACATTATATGGATTTAGCCGGAGAAGTGGATTACCTGAGCGAAACCAAAGATGAAAAGGAACGATTATCAACTGCAGTAAAATGGGTTTCATTTAAACAACAGTTCTTTTCAGCCACTCTTATCGCTTCGGATAAATTTGAGAGTGCAGATATTGAAACTGTTGGTTATTCTGACATGAATACAGACCGCAAGGTAAAAACAATGAATTCTGCTTTCATTTTACCCTATACCATGGAAAATGATCAGACCTATGATTTGAACTGGTATTTCGGACCTAATAAATATAAAGTCCTCAGGCAATATAAAATGAACCTCGAAAGGCAGATTCCCCTGGGATGGAGTTTCTTCCTTATGCAATGGATTAACCGGTTTGCAGTTATTCCTGTTTTCAACTGGCTGGAATCGTTTGATATGAATTATGGTATCATAATTCTGATTCTGACAATTCTATTGAAAATAGTCCTTTTCCCTATCGCATGGAAAACATATATTTCTTCTGCAAAAATGCGGATTCTGAAACCCGAAATTGAAGAAATCGGTTTAAAATTTCCGAAAAAGGACGATGCCATGAAGAAACAGCAGGCTACCATGGCACTGTATAAAAAGGCCGGTGTTAATCCTATGGCCGGATGCGTACCCATGCTGCTTCAGTTCCCGATCCTGATTGCACTTTTCAGGTTCTTTCCGGCATCTTTCGAATTGCGTCAGCAATCATTTCTATGGGCAACTGACTTATCGAGTTATGACTCCATTTATTCATGGACTGCGCAGATTCCTCTGCTAAGCACCTATTATGGAAATCATATTAGTTTATTCACATTACTGATGACTATTTCAACCATCATGTATACCAAGATGAATAATGATATGATGGGTTCAACCCAGCAAATGCCGGGTATGAAAACTATGATGTACCTGATGCCGATCATGTTCCTTGGTTTCTTTAATAACTTTTCTGCAGGTTTGAGTTACTATTACATGCTGGCTAACTTGTTCACTTTTGCGCAGATGTTTATAATACGCCGTTTTGTTAACGAAGATAAACTTCACAAACGCATACAGGAAAATAAAACCAAACCTGTTAAAAAATCATCATTCCAGAAACGCCTGGAAGACATGACAAAACAACAACAGCAGAAAGCAGTTGTTAAAAGAAAATAGAAAATAGAAAATAGAAAAAGGTTTGTATCGGGATAACACCGACTAAAAAATCCGCAGTTAGAATCAATTGATTTTACTGCGGATTTTCTCTTTTTGGTTAGTTAGGGAGCTTATTCTCAAGGTTTAAAAGAAATTATTCAAGGAATCAGGAGAGAAATTTCAAAAAAAGCTCCATCCCCTTTTTCTTTTGTTCATCCAGATTATAGCTGATATCGTTTTTAAGGTAGGAGATAAGTTCCTGATCAGTAATATGAGGATTTAAGGCCATATTAATGGATTCTTCACGATGTTCGACTCCCCATGCCAATGCTGATTGAAATGATTTCTCAAACTCTGCCGGAAGTGGTTGACGTGAAATCCATACTGCAAATACAAATGGTAGCCCGGTAAATTTAATCCATTCGCCGGCGAGGTCATAACAAAAAGGATATTTGCCGGATAAACCGAACGTTTTATCTCCAATCAGCACCATTCCATCATCCGGGGAAAGCTTTCCTTTTAATTCTGAAAGGCTTTTCCAATGCGGATTGATTTTCCAGTATTTCTTTGCCAGTACCCGGACAAGGCTAACGGAAGTAAGGCTGTCGGTATCGAGGTAAATAGTTTTTATTTCCGGCAAAGCTACATTAGCCAGAAGTAAAACCGATTTTACCTCTTTATCAGCACCAATACATAAGTTGCTTACCAGATGATAATCAGGTATTCCTGTCAATGCACCCACCGGTATCAATCCGATCTCGGCTTCGTTGGAAATAATCTTACTCGCACTGACTGATGGAACTTCAAGATTGAGTTCATACCCTGAGAGTAATCCTGAATGTGTTAACCCGTAAATAAAAGGGAGTGTATTATAATAGGAAATGGCAGTAATTCGGATAGGATTCATCTGGTATTAATAATTTTATAAAGGTCAGATGGAACTCCATGACAAAATTTTAACATCCACCTATTAGTCAAAATTGTCTGTTTTTATCATGTTCGTTTCAAGTGGACGAAAGTATAAAAAAATCAGTTAAACATTACACTACTATTAAGCCATTTGTGCCACAGATTACGCAGATTCACATAGATTCAGTTATAATTTCAGAAACTTCAAGACATAAATCATTTACCTTGATTAATTTAATCTGTGAAATCTGCAAAATCTGTGGCTTATTATAATTTCGTATTGTTTTCCCCCTTCCGATTTGCTACTAAATTTGTAATATCTGCGTCCCGAATTTAATTAGAAAGGCCACATTTTTATTAAAAATAATTTACTACCTTTGCACCCCATTTTAGCAGTGCATTGTTTCTCTTTTCCGGTAAGTTAATCAATATATCTGTCTATAAATCAACTCAATGTTAAACCGGCCGAACCGGAAGGCCATTAATTAGATTATTATTATGAGTAACGACGTTAACGTTAACGACGAAGTAAACAATGTTGAAGATGCTGCTGAAGTAACAGCAACCGAAGCCATTGTAACACCTGTTGCAGAAGTTGAAACAGTTGTTGAGGAAGCAGTTGCAGAAGTTCCTGCAGTAGAAGCAGTTGCTGAAGTTCCAGCAGTAGAAGAAGTAGTTGCAGAAGTTGAACCAGTTGCAGAAGTAGCTGTTGCAGAAGTTCCTGAAGTAGAGGAAGTTGTTGCTGAAGCTCCTAAAGCTCCGGAAGCACCTGTTGCACCTGCTGAATTTGATTGGGATGCTATCGGAAAGAAACATGAATCGTATAAACCAGCTGACCGTAAGCGTTTAGAAGACATTTATGACCAAACTTTAAGCTCAATCGGCGATCATGAAGTACTTGATGGCTTGGTTGTTGGACTTACCAGCCGCGAGGTTGTTGTAAACATCGGTTTTAAATCCGATGGTGTAATTCCGGTTTCG
>JAIFMH010000050.1 GCA_020048595.1 Bacteroidota bacterium
ATTACAACTGTGGGTTGATAGTATAAATAGGGCGGAAAATCTGATACTACCTGTGTATCAAAAGGCAGAGATTGAGATATTGCCGTATTTATTGTTTTTAAATCTGACATTGAATAGGTTCCGATGCCAGTGGTAAATCCCACTTTTAAATCCTGAGAATAAATATAGTTATCCAGAGCCAGAACTAAAACTAATAGAAATAATATCTTATTCATATATTTTAATTAATAAAGTATAATAATCCTTTTCTGTTGACAATAGTATAATTTATCAGGATGCAATTATCTGTCCAGATAGTCGGATTTATATTTACCTGTATGTCTTTAAGTAAGGAGCCGTCAATAAAACTACGAACGTATAAATGGCCACTGCTGTATGTAAGAATCTCTTTGTTATAATAGTCAATATTCATCAGGTAACTGTCAGTAAGTGCGAAGGCATATACAGTGGATAAATTGCTGCAAAGCTTAACTGAGAGTTTCGCGCCATCCCAAAAAACGACATGATCCGGGTTTATCGGATCGAAATCAAAGTATTTTATATTGTTAGTTAACGGGGCTTTCCAGGTGTTTTTAAATTGTGAGCCCGAAAATTGAACCAGGCGTATTGAATCATCTCTTACAAAAAAGTAATCACCCCTGGAGGAGATTTTCAGAGGAGCGAGGTTATAAGCATAATTCTTGTTTTCGTAGTGGCCAAGTACTGATGAAGTGTTAAAATCATACATTTCAAACCCCTTACCATTTAAGCTCCTTAAAACTCCAGTGCCTATATCTGATACTGGTACCGGAGGTCCAAATCCACCTGTAATACTTTGTAACTTGTGAATGGAGTAATTCTTTAAGTTGCTGCTATTTGCGAGCATTACATTATAGTCGCAATCCACGTACACAGTGAGATAATTTCCTGAGGGAGATCCTTGCATACTTATAAAATTGCACATTGAGCAACCGGCAGGTTTATATCCTAACTGTTCAACCACTCGTTTTTGTGAAACGGAATACCTTAAAATACTGTCACAATTATTTATATAAATAAATTCATCTTTATTTACCTGGAAGAAATTGGTTGGGTTTGATTTAACAGGAAATGGGAATCCCAGTATCCCATATGTACCGGATTCATAATTATAATGATCGCTGGTATTGTATTGATAATTGATCCTCTTGGGAACAAGTCGCAGCCTGAAGTACATTATGTCGCCAAAACCTGCTTTTATTACCCGGTACGTAGTGTCGGAAGGGTTTTGTGTAGATTTTACCCTGTTTTCATAGTCGTAACTTCCTTCTGGTCTCTGTAAGATTAAAAAAGTATCTACAGCATTATAAAATTTGCTTTTAGTCCATTTAACGGTATATCGATTTGAATCTCCGACCGAAAAATATACTTCTGGTAAATCTGCTTCGATGAAATAATCATAGTCGGAAGCAATAGTATTGTTTTGTGTATTTACTTTAATACTGTACCAACTCCTTTCGCCTACATAGGTACTATCAATAAATTCCGTGGTTGTTACCCTTTTAATTTCCTGGTCTTCCGAAAAATTACCATGTTTGTAAATTATATATTCTTTAAAATCGGATGCGCGGTATTTTGACCAGGTAATATGCAACAAACCATTTCTCACAGTTGTTTTAATGTCAGGGTTATAATATTTGTCGATGGTTAATACCCATGATTTTGACGATACAAATCCTTCAGCTCCAAGGGATTCAGCAATGCTTCCCGTTCCTGACCCTGTGAATACTTCTATATCCATGCTATGGATTCCTGCGGATAATTGGGTACTATTTATAATGAATGTACCATTATCAGAATTAGTGCGCGAATTCTCCTGGCCATCAATCAGCAATCTTACTGCTCTGATTGCTTGATTATCAGAACTGAATTTGAAATTAACTTCCTTATCCGCATAAAGGTAAATGCTGTCGTCGGTGAGATTTAACTCAACTGTTTGAATGTGGGGAGGTGCAACATTTTGATTTACGGTTCGGTTGTACACACCATTTGGTTCATATTCACAAGAATATAATAATATTACTAATAGTGTTAATAGTAAAATCGTGCTTTTGTGCATATAAAATAGTTTAATAGTGGATTATATAATGCTTGTTGTTAATTAGGATAACGCTGTACTAATACTATTACAGCTAGCAAATATATTTAAATTTCCAGAATATAAACATACGCAAATTAAAATCAAAAAGAAATTTCCACCGCCCCCATCGCTGGTTTTCGCCTGGACGCGTCTGAAAATAAGACGCGCGCGAACCGGGGTAGTGGCGTCATATACTGGAGGTGGCACATTTAATTCCGATTCTACGCCCATGGTACCAAAATGACCTTCAAAATTCAGTTCGCCTTGGTAGAGTTGTTCCAAGTTGTTGGTAAGCCTGTTGTACCTCCAGAAATCCAGTGCAATGACACTTGGAACCTTTTTGCCGCTGAAAAGATAAATGTAATCGCCACTGGTCCACATCGCAGCCGATCTTCGGTCGCCTGGGTAATTCCTGTAATGTTCAATATTTAATCCTTTGCTATACCCATAATTGTATGTAGCCAGGTATTTCCCTTTTTTAAAGTTCCAATTATTATTTGCAGGCTGATAGGACCACAATTCACTGTTACCGTTCTGGCTACCCAGAAAAGCCTCCAAACAACCAGAATTTACCCTCTGGATCAACTACAGCCGAAGCCTCACTACGACCAATTGGCCAGTTCTCATTGTTGTCAATGCCTGTTATACCATATTCGGAGCTGTAATCATCTGTAATATTGCTTCCGTTTACCCAAATCCATTGGTTTTGTTGTGCCAGTAAAACGATTGGTACCATGAAAAGTAATAATAAAAAATAAATCTGTTTCATAGAGTTGGTTTAGTTATAATGTATAGTTGCTATATCTTTTTAACTGAACAAAGTACTTTAATTAGTATTTGCTTGAAGAAATCAAAAGTAGAATAATAACAATAGCCATCGAATGCTTGGGAGACGAATTTTAAAAAACATTCCACAACTTTCCATTTGTTAAAGCCTTTAAAAGCTAGGCTTTTAATCAACACTAGATTGCAATAGGTTGTTAATTCATTTTTGCTTTCATTTGTGCTGAAATTTAATCCTATGAAACTAAAATTTATTTTACTTTTTTTGTTCCAATTCTATGTTCTTAGCACATACTCCCAGGAACAGTGGCAGTGGTTAAACCCCAAACCTTCAGGATTCCATAACAAGGATGTCTGTTTTATTTCCACTGAGGTAGGGTTTATTGTTAATTCATCAGAGATCCTCATAACTTCCGATGCTGGTAACACCTGGTCAAAACATAGAGAAATCTCATATGGGCTTGATATTGAATTTTCGGGTTCAACTGGTTATATTATGGGGCAGTTCAACATCTATAAATCAAGTGACGGAGGAATGACCTGGAATATTCTTAGTGGTATAGTAGCAAATAATTTCAAAAGTATAGAAGTAGTTAGCCCCGATACCATAATTTTATCAAACCAGAATTCTCTGTTTAAGACTTTTGATGGCGGCCAGAATTGGCAAAGTATTGTTATTAATGTTCAGGGACATGGCTTGAAAGATATCAGTTTCGTCAACTCCAGGCTAGGCTTTGGAACAGGTGATGGTGCTTCTGTTCACAAGACAATCGATGGTGGATTGACCTGGACTGCTGTTTACCCAGCTACACCAACATCATGGTCATTGGATAAAATATATTTTGTTAATAAGGATGTTGGTTTTGCATTCTGCGACAGTTGGATCACTAATCTAAGGACTAATGATGGTGGAGCAACCTGGACCTCATTTGAGAATATGCAAACTATCAAATCTATACAATTTCTGGACGACTTGAACGGTTTTATTGGTGGCGAGCATGGAGTTTTTTATACAACAACGGATGCCGGTGCAACCTGGAGTCCATATAATGGAGCATACATAGGTGGTGAGGATATTTATGGTTTGTTCTTTACCAATATAGATACAGGTTATGCTGTTGGATCGAGCGGCAGAATAAAAAAGACGAGCAATGGCGGTCTTACATGGCAGATTTATAGTCCCACTTATAGAGATTTAAGGGGTTTGGCCTTTACTTCAAATGAAACCGGTTATTGTATGATGGGGGGTAATCTTTTAAAAACAACCGATGGCGGGATAACATGGAATTTAGTTCCTTCCATGATTGATGGTTGGTTCATTTCAATAGATTTTGTAAATGACACGATCGGGTATGCTCTTTTCGACGTTTATCAGGAACAGCTATATAAAACCACTAATGGAGGCACTTCGTGGGTATATGTTCCCCTTGATTATCCGCTCTCAAGCCATGATATGATGGCGATTGATTTTATCAACGCTGACACCGGATTTTTAACAGGAGGCTATAGCTCATCGTATTTACAAAAAACAATGGATGGTGGTCAAACATGGGTCAAAATCGCAGCAGAGTCTTTCACAAACATTAAGTTCGTTAATGATAGTATTGGCTATGGTTTAAAAGGCGGTTTAAGTTTTTTTCGCACTAATGACGGAGGTAGTACCTGGACATCGGTTTTTGAATCTTACTACCATGATTTAAATTCATTCACTTTTTGGGATGAAAATACCGTGTACCTGATCGGCGACGAGCGAAAATGTTATAAATCAAATGATAGAGGCACGACATGGGAAATTATGGAATTGGAATACGATGATTATGAGTACATTAAATTCAGAGACAAAAATATTGGCTATATTATTGGCGACAATCTGTATAAAACTACGAATGCAGGTTATTCCTGGCAAAAAGTGACTGTGCCTTTGTCGAATATAACTTCTTCTCAAATTGTAATCACGCCAAATGATAATGTATACCTGGCAGGGACAAATGGAATGATGCTTGGAAGTCATGTAACCTTTGATTCTATCTCGCTTGCTTCACTTCCTGCAGTAAATATAACACACGATAGCGCTGTTTTAATGGGCGCTGCGGCATCTAATTGCATGTATTCAATCGAAAACCTTAAATTCCGCTTTTCACCATGGGTAAATAACATCTTTGAGATTGATGCCACTCCACATAACACAAGCCCGGGCTCAGTAACCCGGCTTTCGGCTTTACTCACAGGCCTTAAACCCTTAACACAATATAACTTCTGGATTACAGGCACATCAAATGGAATTGAATATTTTAGTGAGAGCAAATCTTTTTATACACTTGAGCAACCGCAAGGAATTTCGGAGAACAAATTTTCGACTATTGACTTATACCCTAATCCTACATCAGGTATTGTTTCAATAAATTCTTCTGAACCTGTTACTTCTGTCGAACTAATGGACAATACTTGCCGGATTCTAAATTATTACGGGACTGTAAATTCTATTGATTTATCCGCCTTATCATCCGGAGTATATTTCCTGAGAATTCATTTAAAGGATAATATAGCGGTATTGAAAGTGATAAGGAAATAGCCTAATAGAGAATTCGATTTATCGATTTTTAGTTAACCTTTTCACTGAATTTGGGATTGAAATCTAGCGTGTTATATAGTTAGATAGAAGAAACGCTCTAAATGCCCAGGCTGCACCAATCTGATATATCAAATCTAAATCAAAGAATAAGAGTATTTTGATAAGTCAGAAATAAAACGGCGGAACGTAGTCAATGTGATCGGCGCATTATAATTTGAAGATAAAACGTTTGTTGAGGTCGTTTGAAGATGGTCGCAATAAAATTACTAAATAAAATAATAAAGCCTTCAGGGAGGGAAAAACCCTCAGATTAGACTATATCAATTTTGCATTTAATGCACTTTTAATGCAAGTAACCTTATTTTTAGCGTAATTCAACTTACGCTAACTAACTAGAAAAGAGAGTAATTCTTGAATGTTTTATTGTTTAATTTCTTAAGATAGCCAATCCACAAACTCGGAAAGCTTTTTTTCAACCTTTTTAATATATGCTTCTGAGCCTATTTCAATACCCATGCCTGTCACAATTACTTTCTGCTTTCCCCAAAGCTTGTCGATAGTATCACCGTATTTGCATATCCACCTATCCCGGCAAAAACAATCCTCTTCAAATCGTTTCACGTTTTCATCTCTTGTTTCGCCACCAGAATTGATATTATGAAAATCATATTCTAAAGTACTGTCTTTCGGAAAACCGATTATGTCTAATACAATGTCGAAGTTATTGACACAGATATGTTTCAAGTAAATGCCTTTTGTTGCTAAATCATCAATATAACACTTCTGTTTAAATTCTTCTAATAATAAATTAACTAAATGCTGCTTCATAATTTTTTGCTGCTTGTTTGAATTGTTTATAAGTATTGGTTTGTTATATGTGCTCGTGGCTATTGTTGTAAGTATCGTCTTTGAAAACATGTCACTTTGATCTTTTCCGCGATAACGGCGCTTTCTTTTTATTTATATCCTTAGCTAACTTCTTTATTGCCTTCTCCTGGTTGTTGTATAACTTGTTGAGGCTAAAATCAAGCAAAGTATATGTGTCTAACACATCGTCCTTTGTTAAAGCATCATAATGGCTGCCGGAATTCCCTATCCATTTTATAGCTAAAAGAGAGTGCCCAATTTCCGGAAATTTCGCCCCTGGTTCGCACGCGTCTTTATTTCAGACGCGTGCGGGTACATTTTTTCTCCACTTCTAATGCTATATATCGTTCCGGCATTTAATATTTAAATTTAGCAACTTAAACTCGTATTTTTCTCCCCGCACGCGTCTGAAAATAAGACGCGCGCGAACCGGGAATATAATTTTGATTTGATGCTGCACCTCAGCAAAAAAATACAATGTTAGTTTTACCGCAGTCCTTTTACGTTATCAGGTGTTAGGCTCCACGGCTATCTCCGTGGTTATGAGCCATAACAGGCAATACCTTTGGCACCGAACCAGTAAGTTATTCCCTTTTTACTCATTGAATCTGCAAGACGGTGATTTAGTCCCTATAGGATCATTGGCGAGCACTCACTTTGAAGGAACCGATGTTTCGAAAACAACGATAAGACTACCTGTAAATACATGGTTTCATCCCCGCGATTATAACGATACACTTAGATTTTTTAATGAAATGTGCATAACGCAGCTGGCATTAAACCAGGTAGTGAGTGTGATATGGGAAGATTGAAAATTCGTCACACCAGGAGTGCACTCAAAGCAGTTTCTGAAAAAGTTAAAATACCTTTCTGAAAACTCAGTTAACGGAAAAGCAAACCCATTAAATATCCGGTCTGTTCCATCAGGCGCTGCATCTTAAAGACGCATTTTTGGTCGCATAAACGAAAAAAGAGCTACAAGCAACTTGTAACTCTTTGATTTTGAGGCTCCCCCTTCAGGACTTGAACCTGAGACCCTCTGATTAACAGTCAGATGCTCTAACCAACTGAGCTAAGGAGGAATGATTTGGTTAATTGTTATTTCCCCTCGAAAGGGACGGCAAAATTACACATTCTATCGGAAATAACAATATCTTTGCAAAAAAAATCCAAATTCATTTAAATATCCTTTTAATAACCTCTTATGAGTACCGTAATTGTTGGAACTGTCGCATTTGATAAAATTGAAACTCCCTTTGGGAAAACCGATAAAATACTGGGTGGCGCCGCTACCTTCATTAGCTTAACCGCATCAAAATTTGCCGATGATGTGCATATCATCAGCGTTGTTGGGGGCGATTTCCCCGAAGAATACATTAACCTGCTTACTGACAGAGGTATTCATACCGATGGGCTTCAGATTAAGCCTGAAGGAAAGTCTTTCTATTGGTCAGGTCGCTATCATACGGATATGAATACGCGTGATACTTTGATTACAGAACTAAATGTACTTGCCGATTTTGATCCTATACTTCCTGTTTCCTGCCTTACACCTGAATTTGTAGTACTTGGTAACCTTACTCCAAGCGTACAGATGCGCGTACTGGATCAACTCACTAAACGTCCGAAACTGATTGTGATGGATACCATGAATTACTGGATGGATTCAGCATGGGACGACCTGATGAAGGTAATTGCGCGTGTTGATGTATTGATGGTTAACGATTCCGAAGCACGTCAGCTTACAGGCGAGTATTCACTGGTGAAAGCAGCACAGAAAATTCTTACCATGGGCCCTAAATACCTGGTTATTAAAAAAGGGGAACATGGAGCCTTATTGTTTCATGGCGAAAGTGTGTTCTTTGCCCCTGCCCTTCCGCTGGAAGAAGTTTTCGATCCGACAGGCGCCGGCGATACTTTCGCAGGTGGTTTTATTGGTCACCTCGCAAGCACGGGAGATATTTCCTTCGGTAATATGAAAAACGCAATTATTTATGGTTCTGCTATGGCCTCGTTTACAGTCGAAAAATTCGGAACCGAAGCATTACTCAACCTTACAAAGCAGGATATTTACGAAAGGGTGAAACTTTTTGTGGATCTTGTTCAGTTTGATATTTCGCTGGTTGACTGATACCAAAAGAAATTGGCAGATTAATTCTTTCCACTAATTCTACTTTTACCAGAATAGATTTCAAAACGATTTTTCAAGTATTTGCCCATTAATGAGAAGGTGTAAAAAATGAAAAATCAACATGTTCCCTTAAGGGATCAAGGGTAAAAACATGTTGATTTTTCATTTTAGAAAAGTAGAACTAAATATAAAAATAGCCGGAGAAATCCGGCTATTTCATTTAAAGAATGGAGCGTTAAAACAATCAAAAATAGTTAGCCTCTCCCTTTACCAGGAGGTATTGATTCAACGAGTTCTTTATACCATTCCTCACCGTATTTCCGTATTAAGGAATCTTTAAGGAAAATATACAGTGGCACATCATTTTTCTTACCGTTCAGTAATGCTGGTTTGCAGATATGCCATTCATTATAATTAACGGCATCAAAATCATTGTATTTGCTGATTCGTACCGGGTATAAATGACAGGATATCGGTTTCTGGAATGGAATTTTTCCTTCTTTCCAGGCTTTCTCAATGGCGCAGAGTGCAATCCCGTTTTCGTGGTACACAAAAGCACATTCGCGGCCATTAACAAGTGGTGTCACGTACATTCCAAACATATCATAATCGAATACCCCGGAGAGTTCCACCTGGTCGATACCATCCTGTGTCATGTATGGTTTTATCTCATCAAAATAATCTTCGAGAATACTGATTTCTTCTTCATCCAGCGGCGCGCCTGCATCGCCATCCACACAACATTGTCCTTTGCAGGCCGAAAGGTCGCAACAGAAACGGATACTTCCCAGTTCATCAGATATTAAAGTTTTATCAATTGCTATCATGCCACAAAAGTACTTCTTTTTAGAAAGGGAAAGCTTGGAACGCAGATGAATCGGAAAGAACGGATTGAAGCGGATTTTCTCTTTTTCCCTCTGTCTCCCATTCTCTCCTTCTCGCTATATAGCTCCATCTCCCATTCGCCCAGTCGCCCCTCGCCCAGTCGCTCCATCACACCCTCTCCTTCACCCCTTTGTCAATCTATTTTTTTTGGCTACCTTTGCCCCATGGCACAAAACGAAGAAATTTTCAAAAAAATTATATCCCATTCCAAGGAGTATGGGTTTGTATTTCCGTCGAGCGAAATATACGATGGCCTTAGTGCAGTATACGATTACGGTCAGAACGGAGTTGAGTTAAAAAATAATATCCGCCAGTATTGGTGGAAATCGATGGTTCAATACCACGAAAATATTGTAGGCCTGGATGCAGCTATTTTTATGCATCCTACTACCTGGAAAGCATCAGGCCATGTTGATGCTTTCAGTGATCCTTTGATTGATAACCGCGATTCAAAGAAACGTTACCGTGCCGATGTACTGGTTGAAGACCAGATGGCTAAATGGCAGGATAAAATAGATAAGGAAGTTGAAAAGGCTGCGAAACGTTTTGGCGATACTTTCGACAAGGATCAGTTCCTGGCTACTAATGGCCGGGTGCTTGAATACAAGGAGAAAATCGAATCAACGACCAAACGCTTTTATGGTGCCATGGAACGCAACGACCTGGCTGATGTCAAACAACTAATCGAAGATCTGGAAATTGTTTGTCCTGTTTCGGGAAGCCGTAACTGGACCGATGTTCGTCAGTTTAACCTGATGTTCAGTACTTCCATGGGTTCAGTAAGTGAAGATTCAAATGTGATTTACCTTCGTCCCGAAACTGCACAGGGTATTTTTGTTAACTACCTTAATGTACAGAAAACCGGCAGAATGAAAATTCCATTCGGCATAGCACAAACCGGGAAAGCTTTCCGTAATGAAATTGTTGCCCGACAGTTTATTTTCCGTATGCGCGAATTCGAACAGATGGAAATGCAGTATTTCGTTCGCCCAGGCACCGAGCTCGAATGGTTCGAATACTGGAAAACCGAACGCATGAAATGGCACCAGTCACTTGGAATTCCTGCAACCAAATACCGCTGGCATCCACATGATAAACTTGCTCATTATGCCAATGCTGCCATTGATATTGAATTTGAATTCCCTATTGGTTTTAAAGAGCTTGAAGGTATACATTCACGGACCGATTTCGATTTAAAAGCGCACCAGGAGCATTCAGGCAAGAAAATTCAGTATTTCGATCCTGAACTGAACGAGAACTATGTGCCTTATGTAATTGAAACTTCCATAGGCCTCGACCGCACTTTCCTGGCTGTACTCAGCTATGCCTATACCGAGGAAAAACTCGAAGACGGATCGGAACGCGTTGTGCTTCGACTGCCGTCGATGCTGGCTCCAATCAAATGCGCTATTCTGCCATTGGTTGCAAAAGACGGACTTCCCGAAAAAGCCCGTGAGATCATGGATACGGTTAAGTACGACTTCATGTGTCAGTACGAGGAGAAAGATTCAATAGGTAAGCGCTATCGCCGCCACGATGCCATTGGAACACCTTATTGCATTACAGTCGACCACCAGACGCTTGAAGATAACACAGTCACCATCCGCGATCGCGACACCATGAAGCAGGAACGGATTCCGATTGAAAAGATAGGTGAATTGGTAAGACTTAAAATAAAGAGTTAATTCAGAAAGGGAACATCAGGTTCCCTTTTTTTTATTTTGATTTTAGCCAACTATCGGGCTGATAATTAATGCATATTTGCCACAGATTACCTTCGGTGAGATCGCTTCGCTAAGTTTCACGAATTTGCACAGATTCAGAGCAACTTCCGGCATTTTGTTAGTGAAAATCAACCTTGATTGGTTTATTTTAATCTGCATAATCTGTGGCTATCAATAGTCTGTTTTCACTTTCTCCAGCTTACATGTTTACAGTAAAAGTGTTTTCTTTTTGATCTTCCCCAGAATCTTAAAATCCCAACAATGAAAAACACATTCCTTGCCTTTGACCTTGGAACCACTGTCGGTCGCGCTGTACTTGGTGAACTTACTGATGGAATCCTATGCCTTCAGGAAATACACCGGTTTGAAAACGAACCTGTTTTGGATGAAGATCATAAGTACTGGAATATTGAAATTCTTTTCCAGGAAATAAAAAAAAGCCTGGTTATTGTTGCAGACCAAAATCTGCCGGTTGAAAGCATAGGCATTACTGCCTGGGGTGTTGATTTTTCCATTATGAGAGATGATGGAATTCCCTCGCGGCCTTTTATTTCAACCGAAGGAGAAAACGAAGGAAATAATGAGGGTTTTGCTCAACGGATTACTGCAGACAAAATCTATGGACAAACCGGTGTTCCGGTTTTACATATCACCTCCCTGTTTCAACTTGCTGCCTTAAAACGAATGGAGCATGAGCCATTAAAAAAAGCGAAACACCTGCTTTTTATGCCTGATATTTTTAACTATCTGCTCACAGGCATTCTTCAAACTGAATTCAGCACAGCAACCACTTCGCAGCTTTATAACCCGGTGAAGCGAATGTGGGATCACGAGATTTTCAAAGCTTTGGGAATACCTGTCAGCATAATGTCACGTATAGCGGAACCAGGAAGTGTAATCGGCAGTGTTTCCAACAATGTTTCTTACGAAACGGGCATTGCACGGATACCGGTAGTTGCTGTTGCGTCAAACGCCTCAGCCTCTTCACTAGCAGCAATTCCGGCAACCGGGAGCAACTGGGTTTATATCAGCGTCGGAAGTAACTGCCAGGTCGGTTTTGAATCGGCTCGTCCTATTATCAATAAAAAGTCGCAGCTTCTGAACTTTACCAACCAGGGCGGAGCAGGACATATTTTCAATATTCAGAAGAATACGACCGGATTGAAGTTATTAGAAGATTGTCTGATGGCTTGGAAAGAAAATAAGTATACAATTGCAGACCTTGTTTTGCTTGCCGGTGAATCAAAACCTTTTGCAGCCTTTATTGATATTGATCACGCATCGTTTAAGAATGTTGAGGATTTGCCCGTAGCAATAATGGAGTATTGCCAGTCAACTGGTCAGGATGCACCACTATCTCATGGAGAAATCACAAGGACGATTCTTGAAGGTTTGGCTCTAAAATTCAGAGTTGTTATCGGTCAGATTGAAGATTTGCGCGGAACAAAACCTGAAACAATTTACATGGCAGGTGAAGGAATTGTTAATGAAGCGTTCTGTCAGTTTATAACTGATTGTTGCGGAATCCCGGTAACAACATCTCCGGATGAAGCCACAGTTGCAGGAAATATCCTTGTGCAGGCTATGGCTTTGGGAATTGTTAAAGATGTAGCTGAGATACGCGAGATTACAGGCAGATCTTTCCCATTAAAGACCTACGAACCTTCCGGAGAAGATGCTTGGAATGAGGCTTATGAGAGATATTCGCAGATTATATAAATAAAATAATTCCGCGGATAAGGATTTTTTAATGCTAAGCGGGATTTGAAACTTAGCGAAGCGATCTCATCCGCACTTGGCGGATAATCCCGCTCCAAGGAGTTAGGAATTTGCAATTCCTGTTTTTACTAAATAATAAGTTGCATTTACTTTGTCATAAAAAAGAAGTATTCCGGAAAACAAAAAAGGTACAAAGTTCAGAACCTTGCTGAGCGGGATTTCCTGACTTCGACACTTGGGTGTCCCGGT
>JAIFMH010000002.1 GCA_020048595.1 Bacteroidota bacterium
ATTTCAGACCTGAAAAGTGTAGAATTTGACCCAAAGACTATTGGTGGTACATGTTCCGGTGATGTAGGTGGTACGTTTGTTCCTCAACTTCGCGACATTGAGGCATTACCAATAGCCCAGGAAGGTTCGATTGAAGTAACCAGAAGTGAAGCTTTTACAACCAGGATTCTCACCCAAAATGAACTTAACATTACCGGTGCCGGGGTTATCATCAACTATCCTTCTGAATTGCTACAGATTGAATCAATTGAATTTAAAGGGGCAGATTATGATTATAATATTGAAAATGGCCAAATACGTCTTGTTTGGGGAAATCCAGATATGGCCCCTGCCCATTTTGATGCAGGCGAAACCTTTATTACAATTCATGGTGTGAGTACATCTGAATTCCAAACGGGAATGACTGCCAATGTAAGCCTGGATGGAAACACCAGCCTGATGAGCTCTACAAACACAGAGGTTACCAACCTGAAGTTTGCATCACCTCTCATTAAATTTGGCAAACCATCCTTGAAATTCAGCAATTATCCCAATCCATTTGCAAGCTCAACCAAACTCAGTATAAATCTGCCGGAAGAAGGAAATGCTAGTATTGAGGTGTATAGTACAACTGGCCAATTGGTAAAAACCATCTCGGTTGGAGTAATGAATGCGGGTCACCACGAGGTTGATCTTGATGCATCACAATTAGCAAAAGGATCTTATATTTGTAAATTACGTGTACATGCTAAAAGTTCCGAATTAACAAATACTATACGATTATTAAAGGCAAAATAATTCACAAAATAATAGTAAAAAAAAGGAGCTTACTGCTCCTTTTTTTTATCTAAAACAGGCTATCTTTGTTATATCTTTGCACAGCTTGCAATCTTCTCAAACTCAATTTCTACTGAACCTCTCAAAATCATGCCCAATGAAAAACAATCTGGCATTATTTTGCATTAATCTGTTTTTATTAACAGGGATACTGTTGTTTTGGTCATGCGATAACAATGGCAATAAAAGCCAAGGCACTGATGAAACCTCCTATCTTATTCAGGCAGAACAGCTAAAGACCAGGGGTAGTTACGACTCGGCAATTCTATATTTCAGAAAAGCATCAGACTATAATCTTAAACTCAATCAAACTGCAGATTGGGCAAAAGGAGTATCGGGATTAATAGACTGTTTCAGGTTAAAAGGCGACCTGGATGAAGCAATACGTCTTTCGGACCAGGCTTTGTCAATAGCAAATAAAAAGATCGATACAACAGGCAACCTATACAACAATCTTATTCTGAAGAAAGCAAATCTGTTTTCGGACAAACGGCAATTGGAACAGGCAGTTGCACTATATTCCAGGAATATCAGGATTTACAAATCAAGGCAAGCAACTCTTGATACGGGCCTGGCTCTGGCCTATAACGGCATGGGTACAGTATATCTATTAAGAAACCAGTATCCTGAAGCGCTTGCTGAATACACAAAAGCTACTGATACCTACGAAAAAGGAAATCATACCAGAAACACTAATTATACGGGTTCACTGCAAAATATCGGCATAGTTTATTCTACGACAGGTAATTATGAAAAGGCCGAACAGTTTTTTTTAAAATCGCTGAAAATCAACCAGGAAGTACTTTTGCCCGATGACCCAAAACTTGCTTCCCTTTACCTGAATATGGGCAGGTTTTACCTGATCATTCGCAATGATTCGAAGGCGTTTGAATACATGAAACAAGCAGAAAATTTATATAACTCACAAAGCACGTCCAATTCAGTGCAGGCAGCTGCCCTCTTCCTTAATATGGGAGTGAACTATATTTACTCTGCCGATTACGAAAAAGCTCAAAGCTATTTTAATAAATCGCTCGAAATCTTTACCGAAAAAGCACCGGGTAACCTGAATGACATTCTTACAATTTATCTTAATATGGGGGTTATAGCCGAAAAAAAAGGCGACTATTCTCTAGCTAAAGAGTATTATCTGAAAGGATTAGCTACTGGTGACAAACTATCGAATTCAGTGAAGGTGTTAAGAGGCCTTGCAAATGTATCCGCCAAAATATCTGATAACAGCAATGCAAATGTTTATTATAAAACAGCACTGAATAAAAGCATCGAAATGTTTGGCGAAGAACATTCGGAAACTGCACTTACGTATCTCAGATATGGTGATTTTCTGTCGGTTACTGGAAATAACCAGGCACTTTTATATTTAAACAAGTCCCTCGATCAATATAAAAAATCTTTCGGGCTGCATAATATCGATGTATCAACTGCATATTATTACATAGGCAATAATTATTTCCGGGAAAAAGACTACAACACAGCACTTAAGTTTTTTCAACTTTCGTTAATTGCCGGATTTCCTGAATTTACTTCAAATAATTTTTCGGATAATCCCGAAATCACGAAAGATAACCTGAATGACAACCTGTTGAATCCACTCACAGCCAAAGCAACTGCATTGCTTTTACTGTATAAATCAGATACTACACGAATTGACATACTTAAAAGCTGTGTAACAAGCTATAATCTATCACTAAAATTGATCGAAATGCTCCGGTCAACATACCAGGATGAAGACAGTAAGTTGTTTATCTCGGGAAATGAAAAGAGCACATTTTCAAATGCACTTCTTGCACAGGTAAAACTTTATCATAAAACCAATGATCCTGAAGCTTTAGAACAAGCCTTCAGTTTATCCGAAAAGGGCAAATCAGCAGTCTTACTTTCACACCTGCGCGATAAAGAGGCTAAAAATGTCGGACGTATTCCCGAAGAACTCCAGGTTCAGGATGCCGGTTTGAAATCAGAAATCTATTTCTACAACAAACAGATTCATGATCAGAAACTAACTGCGAAACCCGACGATTCCAAAATAAAGATGTGGAATAGCCGGATATTCGATCTGCGTCGAAAACAAGATATACTCATCAAATCTATTGAAAAAAACTATCCAGCCTACTATAACCTCAAATATGATAACTCAGTTATCTCTATCGGTCAAATCCAGAAAAAGCTTTCTCCAAATCAGGCTTTGGTTGAATTTACCCTCACTGATTCCACATTATATATCTTTGCTGTTAATTCCAATCACAAGCAACTAGTTACTACAGATATTGACAAATCCTTCTTCAATAATCTTTTACAACTAAAGCAGCAGTTAACAGGGAAGGAATTCAATAATTATACAGGCTCTGATTTCACAACATTTGTTCATGCATCAAATGAACTTTACCAAACTTTACTTTTGCCGGTTCAATCAATTTTTAAAGGGAAAGAACTTATACTAATACCTGATGGCGAACTTGGCTACATTTCATTTGACGTTTTACTCACATCCCTGCCCGATACAACAAAACGCTTTTACCGCAAATTGCCATACCTTATTAAAGAGTCAGCCTTAACATATGCTCCTTCGGCCACGACTTTTTTCGATGATCTGAATCTTAAAAGTGCTGAAAACAATGGACGGATACTTGCTTTTGGCCCTGATTACGGAACTGACAATTCAGTACTTGATCAAAAAGATGAAAGTGGCAAATTGTTGCGAAATTCACTTTCAACACTTGAAAACACACTGGGGGAGATCACAAACCTGGAAAATTACTTCAACGTAAAAACTTACCTTGGTAAAAATGCGACAGAAACAGCGTTTAAAAAGGATGCTTCGCAGTACAGGGTTCTTCACCTTGCTATGCATACCATAATTAATAACGAAAATCCTTTATATTCCAAACTCATTTTCTTCAAGCCAGAAGGCGATACCATTGATGATGGAATGCTTAATGCATCCGAACTTATCAACATGGATCTGCATGCCGATATTGCAGTCCTCAGTGCCTGCAATACAGGATCAGGTAAAATGCAGAAAGGCGAAGGAATCCTTAGCCTTTCGCGTGATTTTTTCTATGCCGGCGTACCGGGCATCATAATGACAGCCTGGGCTGTTGAAGATCGCTCAGGAGTGAAACTAATGGAATATTTTTATAAAAATATAGCTGAGGGAAAAACACGGCATGAAGCCCTGCGGTTTGCTAAAATAGAATATCTCGATAATTGCGATAAACTTACAGCGCATCCACATTACTGGGCAGCATATATGAATGTCGGAGATATAAGCCCACTCAAGGGCTTCGGTAAAAAGACCACACCATTTTCATTGTATGGTGCAGCAGCCACCTTGTTCGCCATTTCAGTACTGATCTTTCTCCGTTTGCGTAAAAAGCATAACAGTAAAAAACCGGCAAGTTAATCATGGATTGATTTTACTTAATTTTGCCAAAAATAATACTGTGATCGCGCCTGCAAATTTCGAAGAAAAAACTGGTTTTGATGCCATCAGGCGTATGCTTGATGGGTACTGCCTTGGTGAAGGCGGTAAATCGCTTGTTGCCGGCATCAGTTTTAGTAACAATACGGAATTATTAAATAATGAGCTCAACGTTACAGAAGAGTTCCGCACTATGATTCTTACAGTGTTCGGTTATCCTGCATCTGAATATTTCGAACTTGAGGAAGAACTGAATCACATTCTGATACCAGGCACTTTTCTTGCAACAGAGTCACTGCTGCTTCTGCGTACCTCCTATTCTGCATTTATCAATTGCATAATATTTATTTCAGAAACTTCAGCAAACACTTTCCCACATCTTCATTCACTGATAGCAGGTCAATATATTGAACCTGGAATTCTTTCAGGCATAAACCGGGTTCTTGATAGTGAAGGCAACATACGTGATAACGCTTCCCCTGCCCTGCTTGAAATCAGGAAGAGCCTATCCCGGATGATCCACCTGATTGATAAGAAAATCGCACAGGCACTAACACAGGCTAAACTCGATAAGTATGTCCCGGCAGATACTGAAATTGCCATCCGCGACGGAAGGGCTGTAATTCCGGTAAATTCGTCGAATAAACGTAAAATAAATGGTGTTATCATTGACGAGTCAGCAACCGGTCAAACCTCCTATATTGAACCGACTGAAGTTTTTGAACTCAGAAACAGCATCAGGGAACTTGAGCTGGCTGAAAGGCGCGAGATAGTCAAAATACTAATTGAATTAGCTGATGAATTGCGGCCTTATATACAATTATTAAAGGAATCACTTCAGTTCATCGGCCACCTCGATTTCCTGAGAGCCAAGGCATTGCTGGCAATAGAAACAGGATCATTAAAACCTGTTTTACGGGACCAACAATCGTTTAGCTGGATACAAGCCCGTCATCCGCTCCTGATGCTCTCACTAAAAAAGCAGAAAAGGGAAATAATTCCTTCAAATATTACATTGGATGAGAATAACAGGATATTAATTATTTCCGGGCCAAATGCAGGAGGGAAATCAGTATTGTTAAAAACAGTGGGGTTGCTTCAATACATGCTTCAATGTGGTTTATTAATTCCTGTTCTCGACACATCCGAAGCAGGTATTTTTGATCATCTTTTCATTGATATTGGTGATCAGCAATCTATTGAAAACGATTTAAGTACATACAGCAGTCATTTGCATAACATTAAAAACCTGTTAGGTTATGCCGATCATTCCACCTTATTTCTTATTGATGAATTTGGCGCCGGAACTGAACCTCAATCAGGGGGAGCTATTGCTGAGGCTGTGCTTGAAACATTGAATGACAAAAAGGCATATGGCGTTGTTACAACCCATTATGCAAACCTGAAACTTTTGGCTTCCAACCATTCCGGATTTCTGAACGGGGCCATGCTTTACGACACCAAACACATGAAACCTCTTTTTGTGCTCAAAACCGGAAGACCTGGAAGTTCATTTGCTTTTGAGATAGCAACAAATATTGCTTTCCCGAAAGAAGTACTCGAAAAAGCAGGCGAAAAAGTAGGTCATGCAAAACTCGACTTTGATAAGCAGATGCAGGATCTTGAAGCAGAAAAACTGGAGTTAGGCCTAAAGGAGAAGCAGTTACAGCAGGCAGATGAAATGCTAACCGGGCTGATAAACCGGTACACTTCTCTTAAAGAAGACCTGGATAATAAAAAGAAAGAAATACTCGAAAAAGCCAGCATCGAAGCAAAGTCGATTCTCAATAAATCGAATCAGATCATTGAAAAAACAATCCGTGAAATAAAACAATCGCAGGCTGATGCTTCAAGAGCAAAACAATTAAGAACCGAAATAAAAGAATTCACGGAGAAAATCACAGAGATTCCCATTGTTGAAACCGTCGTTGAAAAAGAAGTAACTGTACCTCCTGAAACAGCAATCGGAAAACCTGTCGTTAAAGGTAGCCGGGTACGAATGAAAGGACAACATGAATCCGGCGAGGTTGTTGAAATCCATGGAAGTGATGCAACGGTAGCTTTCAATACAGTTACATTAAAGGTAAAAGCTGAAAATCTGGAAGTACTCCAGGCAAACTCACCTGTTAAAAAAAATGTAAACAGGGGTTTCGCCTATCAGAATATGGTTAACGATATGAATGCCCGTACGGCTAATTTCCGGATCACCATTGATGTTAGAGGCAAACGGGCTGATGAAACCGAAGCGCTCATTCAACGTTACATTGATGAAGCAATTATGTTGCACGTTTCCGAAGTAAGTATATTACACGGAAAAGGTAACGGAGTATTGCGCAGTATAATCCGGAATTACCTTGGAGGCATACCCGAAGTAAAACAATTCTCGGATGCTTCACTCGAAACCGGAGGATCCGGAATAACACTAGTAACATTAAAATAGCGAAAATCTCAATACTTAATCCCTTGTCATTTAAAAACGAATAAAATGAATAAAAGAACAATCATAACAATGCTTATTGCTTCGGTTCTCATTTCCCTGTCCTCGTGCAAATCAGGAACATCGGATGAGAACATTATCACGCTTACAACTACTAATTTCGTTGGCGAAACCGCAAAAGGAATTGTCATGGTCGATTTCTGGGCAACCTGGTGCATGCCTTGTAAAGCTATGGCCCCGGTTATAGCAGAAATTGCAGAACAAACCCAGGGAAAGGTAAAAGTGGGAAAGGTTGATATTGATGCCAACGGACCACTGGCTAATCAATATGGGATACAAGCTATTCCAACAATACTAATTTTAAAAGATGGCCAGGTGGTTGAAACATTGGTGGGTGTGCAATCCAAAGCAGCTCTGGTTAATGCACTTTCAAAGTATGTTTCTTTGCAATAATTAATGCCCAGCTGATAATTCAGCATAAAGAGCTTTCTCTTTTCCTGAAAAACCTGCAACAATCAGATTGTATGATTCGTCAATCCATTGTTTCAGTAAATTGTCGGTTATGGTTCCGTCTATCATTACCGTGATCCAATGAATTTTATTCATGTGATACCCTGGTAATACACTGGGATACTGTTCTCTGAGTTCAATTACTTTTTCAGGAATATTTTTAATGTTAATCGAAAAAGCATCTACCAAATCAGTTAGTAAGAACATTTTTCCAGCAACTTTAAAAACAAGTGTGGATTCATCGAAAGGGAAACTTTCAGTAACCGCAGATTTAGTGAGGCAATAATCTCGTAATTCTTCGATATTCATCATAAAGGTTTAAGTCCTCAAAATTAAGTAATTATACCAAACAGGTCTTTATTTCTTTACTAAAAATGCATTATTTGTGCATGAATTAACAATTAAATGATTGTATCTTTGCCTCCTTTTGAAGAATTCGCCAAAGGGTGAAAAAACGTATTATTCACAAACCAAAAACCTATGTCCTTAAGCTCCAAATCATCTGATCTGAAACGTAGAATGCAGGAAGCGTTGCGTGGCGGTGGTGATAAAGCCATCCAAAAACAAAAAGCCACCGGTAAGCTAACAGCCCGCGAACGAATAATCGCATTGCTGGATGCTAAGTCTTTTCATGAATACGACCTGTTTGTTGAACATGCCGGCCGCGACTTTGAAATGAGCGACAAGTACCTGCCTGGTGACGGTGTAATTACCGGAACGGGAACTATCAACAATTATCCTGTATGTATTTTTGCACAGGACTTTACAGTTGCAGGTGGATCGCTTGGCTATATGCATGCCAAAAAAATTACCAAAATCATGGATCACGCCATGAAACTTAAAATTCCACTTATCGGGATTAACGATTCCGGTGGAGCTCGTATTCAGGAAGGGGTGAATTCACTTGCAGGTTATGGCGAAATTTTCTACCGTAATACTCAGGCTTCAGGTGTGATTCCTCAAATATCGGTAATCCTCGGACCTTGTGCCGGAGGTGCGGTTTATTCACCGGCATTAACCGATTTCGTTTTTGTGGTTGATAAAATATCCAAGATGTTCATCACCGGCCCCGAAGTTATTAAAACTGTTCTGGGCGAGGAGATCTCAATGGAAGAATTAGGTGGTGCACGTGTTCAGGCCGAAATAACCGGTAACGTTCATTTCTTTGCTGAAAGCGAATTGGAATGTTTCGAGCAAATCAAAAAACTCTGTAGCTTTATTCCTTGGAATAACCTCAAGAAAGCCGATCCATTTCCAAAGAAACCACCCCGTGTCCGTCAATACAGTCTTGATAAAGTATTCCCTACCAATCCCCGTCAGCCTTACGACGTAAAAGATGTAATCCGCGGTATTTGCGATGATTCCGACTTCCTCGAAGTTCAGGATTTATTTGCTCAGAATATCGTTATCGGCTTTGCCCGTATGAATGGATTCACAGTTGGTTTTGTTGCTAATCAGCCTTTGGTATTGGCCGGAGTTCTTGATGTTGACTCAAGTGACAAAGCTGCCCGTTTCATTCGCTATTGCGATGCATTCAGCATTCCTTTGGTGACCTTGGTTGATTTACCAGGCTACCTGCCAGGCGTTGATCAGGAACATGCAGGCGTTATCCGCCACGGAGCAAAAGTGCTCTATGCTTACAGCGAAGCAACCGTTCCTAAAATCACTGTTATCACACGTAAAGCTTATGGCGGAGGATACATTGCAATGTGCTCAAGCCACTTGCGTGCTGACTTTGTATTTGCATGGCCAACAGCTGAAATAGCTGTTATGGGTCCTGAAGGTGCGGCTAATATTATTTTCAGAAATGAAATTAAAGACGCCGAAAATCCGGATGAAATGCGCAAACTCAAAATTAAAGAGTATAAAGAGAAGTTTGCTAATCCATTTGTTGCAGCTGCATATGGTTATGTGGATGCAGTAATCAGTCCTGAAGAAACACGCGATATGGTAATTCATGCCCTTGCTATTTCGGCTGATAAAAAAGTGGATGTCCCATTCAAAAAACACGGTATCCCTCCATTTTAATTCACAGGAAGTTTTATTCCCTGACTGATAACTATTTCGACTTTTTCAGTCAGGGAATTACACACTAATGATACCGTAAATACAACTCTGCATTTTTCAATTGTTGTTCTTTTAAAAAACAATTATGCCAACAAGCGATAATTCAAAAAGTCTTAATCTTAAAGACATAAAACCCGAAGAAACATCTGATAATCTTGAATCTGAAGTTTTTCAGACTTTAATTATCGAAGATGTTAAATACAAAACAAGGTTAACCAAGAAGTTCCTTAACAGGAAACCCTATGAGCCGGTTGATCCAAAAAAAGTACTGGCTTTTATTCCCGGAACTATTAAGAAGATTTATTTTAAAACAGGGAAGAAAGTAAAAGCCGGAGAGAAACTTGTTGACCTGGAAGCCATGAAAATGCTGAATACCATTTTTGCTCCTGCAAATGGCATTTTAGCTGAAGTTTATGTAAAAGAAGGGGATTTGGTTTCTAAAAACCATTTGCTCATGGTTTATAAATAAACTGTACCAAATTCAATCAGAGAGAGTTCTGAAAATTATCTTTCCTAAAGCTTGCAGAAATTTATTAATCCACTACCCTAACTTTAAGGATGCGGAAAAAAGAGTTTCACAACAATGGAAAGAAGTTTTTGAACTCTTTTTTTTATTTCTGCTCCGTTAGAGTGGTATACTCACTGTTTGTAGTGGCAATAAAACTGTTTATTTCACTTTTCCCTTCGCCCGAATGCGAAGAAGTTATAAAAACAGGTGGAAGCTCTTCCCAGTTTTCAGCCAATGCCTTTTTATATTCATCTACATTCCGCTTAACCGCGTTACGCGAAATTTTGTCAGCTTTGGTAAATACCAGGCAAAACGGCAAGCCTTGCTCACCCATCCAGTTAATTAGTTCCAGATCGCTTTTCTGTGGTTCGTGCCGGGTATCGACAAGGATAAATGTATACACCAGCGATTGACGTTGTAAAAGGTATTCCCGAATAATCTTTTCCCAGTTTTTGCGCGATTTCTTCGAAACCTTTGCATATCCATACCCCGGAAGATCAACCAGGTACCAGGTATCTTCATCCACCATGTAATAATTCAGCAACTGCGTTTTACCCGGAGTGGATGATGTACGTGCCAGATTTTTAACCCCGGTAATCATATTAATTAGTGATGATTTACCAACATTCGACCTGCCGAAAAATGCATATTCCGGTAATCGCGCCTGGGGACAGCCTGTTATGTCGGCGGCACTTATCATAAAAGCGGCCCTGCGATTATTCATAATTTTTCAGTGGGTTTTATTAAAATTCAGAGGAGGAATATTTTCAGACAGAGTGTTCAGAGTGCCGGGTTCCAAGTGCCGGGAACCCGAAACATCAAACTTAACTTTTAATCCTCCGGTTCTGATCCAAGAAGCAAAAAACAAAGTTAAGATCAGATTATTGGCGGCATACTCAAATGCCTGTCTTTTTTAAAATCGTACACATCATCCAATGTTACCAGTATTCCCGATTCTTCTACATCACCAAATCCGGGATTGAGTGAGGTACCGAAAAACAACATGGTTGAAGACAGGTTCATATACGCATTAACTAAAGGAGGTATATTTTCGTGCCTTTGACGAACCAGCTGAACCAGTATCTTATAGTCTTTTTCATAGGAACCGCCAGTAAATTGTGCTGACAGAAAATCTAAAGGAGTTTCTAATCCAAGTGGTTCGTGTGGATAAACAAGGTTGTGGTTATCACTGAAATATTTTTGTAAGAAATAGAGAATCAGATCCCGTGCTTCAACATTATAATGAGGATACATGGTAATCTTCCCAAAATAATATTTAACATCCGGATTCTGTATCAGTATGGCTCCCAATCCGTTCCAGATATTATCAAGAGCATACATCCCTTTACGCAGATTAACAGTTGGCTGGTAATTTGGCTGTACAAATGAGCGGCCAAGCTCAATAGTATAAGGAAGATACTCTTCAATAAATTTCTCCGAAAGATGAAAAAGCTCACTGGTAGGAGTGTTGATATGTCCATCCTTATGCCTGGAAAGTGTTTTGCCATGAATAAACCTGTAACCACCGATAATTTCCTTTTCCCGAGGATCCCATACAAATAATTGCAGGAATGGATTTTCCTCCTCCATATCAAACTCATCCAGATCGCAATCCAATCCGGTACCACCGCCTGCATCGCGAAATGTAATTTCACGTAAGCGACCTATCTCTCTAACAGTGTTAGGTGCATTTTGATACGATACAATATAAATCTCATTACTCCCGCTATTAGTTTGTTTTACAAATCTTTCGGGGGTAAGTTCTTTCTCTATTAAACTCCGGTCAACCGCGTCAATTATCTCCTGCATCACATTTATATTGATTATTCAGCTAAGAACAAGCTGTTGCTATTATTTTGTAAAGAGTAAACATGGTCTTTCAGTTTTTGAGCCCATGCCACATCTGTTTTCTTTTTATCAAAGATAGTGTAAGAAATTGGTTTACCAAAAGTAATTACAATTTCTTTGTCGCGTTGCCTGAACATTTCATCAACCAGGTATAACATTTCAATATTTGATTTAATACCTATTAAAGCACGAAGCCGGGCCAGGTTGTAAAACCAGTCGGAATTCCGGCCATTTATAAAGCAAGGTATTACATCCCGTTTATATGCCCGGGCTTTGGTGATAAAACTCTTTTTCCATTCCAGATCACAAATACCGTTCTTTAGCTTACGGGAACACAATCCAGCCGGGAAAAACAGCATTGCTCGGTCAGATGCAAATGTATCGTCAATAATACGGATGTTACTGGCATTCGAACCATGTTTGTTGATAGGAATAAAAAGGTCCTTCAGGTTTGTGATATTCATTAACAGATCATTTACCGGAAATACAATATCCTTCCTGATTTTACCAATAACCCACATCAGGGCCATACCATCCAATCCTCCCAACGGATGATTCGATGCCACAATCCAACGTCCTTCAGCCGAAACATTTTCCAGTCCTTTGTAAATAATATTTACTCCGAATCCTTTCAGGCAGGCATCCAGAAAATCAAGGCCAAAGAGATTTCGGTTGTTCCTGACGATATCATTTAAATCATCCTGATGAATAACTTTTTTCAGATAATTCAGAACAAAACGAGGCATGATTTTGTGTAATGCCGGGTTTTTATTGCCAATCACGCGATCAAGATCAAGAAATGCTTCTTTTTTTTGATTGCTAACAGACTGATCCTCCATAAAATGACTAAGCTATAAACAATATTGAAGTATACTGAGTAATGCAAAATTAATCAATTTTCGAAACATACTATTATGCCCTGATGAGCAAATACAGCCTATTTGCAATAATTTCTAATCTCCTTCAGATATTGAAGATATCTGTAACAACCTAATATTACCACTTATTTCAGGCCTGAAATTCGCTGAATGCCTTTATCAATGGGCATTCTGTGTATTGTTAATAAAAAAAAGTGGTAGAAAGTGGCTGAAAGTGGTAAATCAAGTGTAAATTTACAGCAAAATTATAGTACACATGATACCCTTACAAGGAGAGCACATTTGCCGGGTTGATGCAAAAGGAAGATTTATGCTTCCTGTTGCATTAAAAAACCAGCTTAATGCCTCACTGAGTAATGGTTTCGTGATAAAACGCAGTATCCTCAGCCCATGCCTCGAACTTTTTCCACGATCAAACTGGGATGAACTCATAAACAAGATAACCAGCAAGTTGAACAGATTTGTAAAAAGAGACAACGACTTTATTCGCGCCTATAATGCTGGTTTAAAAGAACTTGAGATTGACAGCACAGGCAGAATATTGATACCTCGCGATCTGGCTGTAATTGCTGGTATTACAAGCGACATTGCGGTCGCTGCCAAAATGGGATGCATTGAAATTTGGGATAAAGCTAAATACGATGAAGTAATAAGCGAAACCCAGACTAATATCTCAGCATTAGCTGAAGACATATTAGGGAATATTAACCTCAACGAATGAAAACTGAATGTACCATCAACCCGCGTTATTGCACGAATGTATTGAAGGCCTCAGCATCAATCCGTCAGGGATTTATGCTGATCTTACTTTCGGTGGCGGCGGACATTCGCGTGAAATACTGGCTAAACTGAATGCTGACGGCCGATTGATTGCTTTTGACCAGGATGAAGATTCTCTTCAAAATGCACTTGATGATGAGCGTTTCACCTTAGTAAATGAGAATTTCCGCTATTTGAAAAACTTCCTCAGGCTTCACAAAGCACTTCCAATGGATGGTATACTGGCTGACCTGGGCATCTCTTCGCACCAGATTGACACTCCGGAGCGTGGCTTCGCTACCCGTTTCGATGGACCTCTGGATATGCGAATGGGCCGTAACCAAGGCACTACTGCAGCACAAATGGTTAATACGTATCCGGAAGAAAAACTTCGTAACGTTTTTAAACTGTATGGGGAGTTATCAAATGCACGGCAGCTGGCAGATGCCATTGTACAGGCCCGGACAAATCCTATTACTACAACAGCAGGATTGAAAGAAGCCATAAAATCATGTTTACCTGCCAATTACGAAAACAAGATTCTGGCCCAGATTTTTCAAGCTATCCGTATTGAGATCAATGATGAAATGGGTGCTCTGCAAGCCATGCTAAAACAATGTGCTGATGTATTAAAGCCAGGTGGAAAACTCGTAGTTATCTCTTATCACTCACTCGAGGACAGGTTGGTGAAAAATTATATGAGATCCGGAAACTTTGAAGGCATACTGGAAAAAGATTTTTATGGAAATGTAATCGCACCCTTGAAACCTGTAACCCGTAAACCTGTTACTCCTGCCTCTGCCGAACTTGCAAGTAATCCCCGCTCAAGAAGTGCAAAATTGCGTATCGCTCAAAAACTATAGCCATGGCCGAACTACGCAATACAATAAATATTGAGACAGAAGAGGTTGCAGCCGAACCCAAAGCTTTGTCGGCTGAAGAACAATCTGCAAAAAATACAAAAGGCAAAAGTAAAGGGAAAGCATCAGGTGGCAAGATAAAAGGGATACTGGAAGGATCATTCCTGGTACGTGAAAAAATGATCGGATTACTACCCTTTCTCGTATTCCTTACCGGTATTGGATTGCTTTACATTTTCAATTCAAATTATGCCAATCGTACGATCATAACAATAAGCAAAACAAAAAAACAAATTGAAGAGCAACGCTTCGAATACATAAATACCAAATCGAAGCTGATGAAAACAACAAGGCAAACCGAAATAGCGAAAAGATTACAAAACAGCGGACTAAAGGAATCGAAAACTCCGCCCCGAAAAATACTGATTGAAGAAAATAAGGATTAACACTACGAGATAACTCAATAAATGGATTCAAGGAAATCGATACTTACGCGTGTATACCTGGTTTATGGCTTTATGTTTGTCATAAGCTTTGCTATTATCGCTAAGATCCTTTATATCCAATTGGTGGAGGGTGAAATGTGGAAGGCCAAAGCAGAAAAACTCTCTCTGAAATATTTCACCATTCAACCTAACCGGGGCAATATTTACGATGTAAACGGCGAAATGCTGGCAACCTCCATACCGTTGTTCGAGGTTCGTATGGATGCAGCTTCACCTCTCATTGCTGATTCAACTTTCGAAAAGGATGTTGATTCACTTTCGATATATCTCGCCAGGTATTTCAAAGATAAATCTGCAAAAGCATACAAATCATTATTGGTTAAAGGGCGAAAAAACAAGAATCGCTACCTGCTGATCAAGCGAAAAGCTGATTTCGACCAGTTAAAAGCATTAAGGACGTTCCCGATTTTCAGATTAGGAAGAAACAGCGGCGGTTTAATTACCACAGTTCAGAATAAACGGGTGTATCCATTCGATCATTTAGGGTATCGTACGTTAGGATGGTTCAGAGAAGGCAATTCCAATAATGTGGGTATTGAAAGTGCTTATAACAGCGAGATGCAAGGCATGGTTGGGAAAAGATTGTACCAGCGCATTCCTGATGGAAACTGGCGCCCGATGAACAGAGGGAACGAAATTGAGCCCGTGAATGGCGCAGATATTCTCACGACAATTGATATTAATATTCAGGATGTTGCCGAGGAAGCCTTACTCCTGCAGCTCGAATTAAATAAAGCTGATCATGGTTGTGCCATTCTGATGGAAGTAAAAACCGGCGAAATAAGGGCCATTGCCAACCTGGGACTCACAAAACAAGGCACGTACGAAGAACTTTATAACTACGCCATTGGCGAAAGTACTGAACCCGGATCGACTTTTAAATTATTCTCGTTACTTGCTGCTTTTGAAGACGGCAAAACCAAGCTGGATGATTTAGTTGATGTTACCGGCGGCATAACAAAATTCGGAAGACGTACCATGAGGGATTCGCATCTCGGCGGGGGCGTTATGACAGTGCAGGAAGCTTTCGAAAAATCGTCGAATGTTGGTATCTCAAAAATTATCACAAAAGCATATGCTTCCAACCCTCAGGCATTTGTTGACAGGCTTCATAGTTTTAGCGTAAATAAAAGGCTTGGTATTGAAATTAAAGGAGAAGGAAAGCCTCAGATTCTTGGAACCAAAGATGGTTTATGGTCAAACTCATCACTACCATGGATGTCGATCGGGTATGAGGTTGCACTAACGCCTTTGCAAATACTAACTTTTTATAACGCCGTTGCGAACGATGGAGTAATGGTTAAACCCCATTTTGTTAAAGAAGTCCGTAAAGCTGGTCAGCCGGTTACAAGTTTCGGACCACAGGTAATAAACCAACGGATTGCTTCAAAAGAAGCAATTGAGATGGCTCAAACCATGCTCGAAGCCGTTGTTGATCATGGAACAGGATCTGTACTGAAAAATCCTATCTACAAAGTTGCCGGTAAAACCGGAACGGCACAGGTTGCGCAAAATCGTGGCGGCTATAACAAAACAAATTATAAAGGATCATTTGTAGGTTACTTCCCAGCTGAAAATCCAAAGTATTCTTGCATAGTGGTTATCAATAACCCAACTGTTGGCGGTTATTACGGAGGAACTATCTCAGCACCGGTATTCCGCGAAATTGCTGACCGAATTTATGCCACTGATCCCGAAGTGGGAATGAATTGGGTTGATACAACACATTCCATCCGCACTAATCCAATGCAGGCTGGAAATACGAAAGATATTCAATACCTGAGCAAATGGCTCGGTTATGCGATGGGTAATCCCAATGCAGGCGAATGGATAACACAGGTTACTGACAGCACAGGAACCAGGTATGCTTCAGTAGCTTATGCTCCGACAACAATTCCAAGTGTAATCGGAATGGGTGCAAGTGATGCTGTTTACAGGCTCGAAAAACTGGGTGTAAAAGTTCAGATCAGCGGTGTAGGACTTGTGAATAAACAATCGTTGCCGGCAGGAAGTAAAATAATTCCCGGCACACCGGTACTTCTAAGCCTTGGCTTTAATAATTAATACAAAAAACGAATAACGACAATATCGACCAATATGAAAGCCCTGTCCGAAATACTCCGCGACGTTAATGTCAAGCAAATTACAGGTGCTGCTGATACAATGATCAGTGGTATTACCTATGATTCGCGCGAAGTGAAAGCCGGCAGTATGTTTTTTGCCGTAAAAGGAACCAGGGTTGATTGTCACAGTTATATTGCACAAGTAATTGAAAAAGGAGCTATTGCAATCGTTTGCGAAAACCTGCCAGAAAACATAAGTGGAGGAGTAACCTATATTCAGGTTGATGACAGCAGTTACAGTTCAGGCACAATAGCATCCAACTGGTTTGGCAATCCTTCGCGAAAGCTTAAGTTGGTAGGAATAACCGGCACAAATGGCAAAACAACTACTGTAACCTTACTATTTAACCTTTTCAGGGAACTGGGATATCATACAGGACTACTTTCCACCATTCTGAACAGGATTGACGAAGAGATTATTCCTTCCACCCATACAACACCGGATGCTATACAGCTCAACTTCCTGTTAGACCATATGGTTAAGCAGGGATGCAGCTATTGCTTTATGGAAGTAAGTTCACATGCTATTGTTCAGAACCGAATTGCAGGATTGACTTTTACCGGCGGAATTTTCTCCAATATTACGCACGATCATCTTGATTTTCATAAAACTTTTGACGAATACCTGAAAGCGAAGAAACGATTCTTCGATGAATTGCCATCCACCGCATTTGCACTTACCAATATTGACGACCGCAATGGTTTGGTAATGCTACAAAATTCAAAAGCGACCAAACATACATACAGTTTTCAGAAAATGGCTGACTTCAAAGGCCGGATTATTGAAGCTCCGCTCGATGGCTTGCATCTTGACCTGGATGGCAACGAAATATGGTGCCGCCTGGTTGGTAAGTTTAATGGATACAACCTGATGGCGGTGTATGCTGCAGGTGTTTTGCTGGAGCAGGATCCGCTGGAAGTGCTTACAATACTTAGCAATTCAGAGAGCGTTGAAGGCCGGTTCGATTATATCAAATCCCCTCAGGGTATTATCGGGATAGTTGATTACGCCCACACTCCTGATGCATTACAGAATGTGCTTGAAACCATAAACCAATTACGTACCGGCAACGAAATGCTGATCACGGTGGTTGGCTGCGGTGGCGACAGAGATAAAACCAAGCGGCCGGTGATGGCTAAAATTGCAGCTCGGCTGAGTGACAGGGTGATTCTTACATCCGATAATCCGCGCAGTGAAGTCCCTGAACAGATTATTGCAGAAATGCTTGCCGGTGTTGAGAAAGAGTTTGCCCGGAATGTGCAGAATATTACAGACAGGCACGATGCCATACGAATAGCATGTGCCATGTCGCGCGATAATGATGTAATACTTGTAGCAGGAAAAGGGCACGAAAAATACCAGGATATTAAAGGGATTAAACATCCCTTCAATGATAAAGAAATTTTAAAAAAATACTTACTCTAGACTAACTAACAATAAGTTCTAACTGAAAAACAAAGCCAGATGCTGTATTATCTTTTCACTTTTCTTGATAAAGCGTACAATGTACCAGGAGCCGGAATGTTCCAATTCATTTCGTTCCGTGCTGCAATGGCCACGATATTTTCATTATTCATTTCCTTAATATACGGTAAACGGATCATCAATTACCTGCGTGCGAAACAAATCGGTGAAACCGTGCGCGAACTTGGTTTGGATGGACAAATGGCTAAAACAGGAACCCCAACCATGGGAGGAGTTATAATTCTCGGAGCTCTTCTTATTCCTACATTACTATTTGCAAAAATTTTAAACATATACATATTGCTAATGCTCTTTGTAACTGTCTGGCTTGGCCTGATCGGTTTTCTGGATGACTACATCAAGGTTTTTAGAAAAAACAAAGAAGGACTTGCCGGCAAGTTTAAGATCATTGGACAGGTTGTAGCAGGTTTGGTTGTTGGTTCAGTATTGTATTTCAATGAAGGCATTGTAATCCGCGAGCGAGTTCCGGAAAAAAGAACAGAGGTAAGAACAAGCACTCTTACTGCCTTCGAACAGGTGAAAGATCATAATAAAAAATTCAAATCTACCCCGGAGAAGTCCACCAAAACAACTATCCCCTTCTTTAAAAACAATGAATTCGACTATGCCGTTCTGCTAAAATGGGTAGGTGATGACTATAGAAAATATGCCTGGCTGATTTTCATCCCAATGGTGATTTTTGTGATAACAGCTATCTCCAATGGTGCCAATCTTACGGATGGAATGGATGGGCTGGCGACAGGAACTTCTGCGGTTATTGCCGGAACGCTCGGTTTACTAGCGTGGGTCAGCGGCAACATCGTTTTTGCTGATTATCTCAACATTATGTATATCCCGAATACCGGCGAACTGGTGGTGTTCATATTTGCACTTGTCGGAGCATGTGTGGGTTTTCTGTGGTACAATTCATTTCCAGCCCAGATCTTTATGGGTGATACCGGAAGTCTGGCTTTAGGCGGTATTATAGCTGCACTGGCTATTATGATCCGTAAGGAATTGCTTATCCCTATACTTTGTGGAATTTTTATTGCCGAAAACCTGTCAGTTGTCATTCAGGTAGCATACTTCAAATACACAAGAAAAAGGACCGGCGAAGGGAAAAGAGTATTTCTGATGGCGCCATTACATCATCATTATCAAAAGAAAGGGTATCCGGAACCAAAGATCGTAATGAGGTTCCTGATTATCGGTATAGCGCTGGCGTTAGCATCCATAATCACACTAAAGATCAGGTAAAGGAAAGCTTTGAATAATGATTAAGAAAATAGCCATACTCGGAGCAGGCGAAAGCGGAACAGGAGCAGCGGTGCTGGCTAAGAAACAAGGATTCAGGGTTTGGCTATCCGATTCCGGAAAAATTAAAGAAAAATACAAAAACGTTCTTTCACATTATGAAATAGCATTCGAGGAGGGCAGGCATACAGAGGATGAAATTCTTGATGCAGATGAAGTGATCATCAGTCCGGGAATACCATTAACGGCGCCTTTAGTACTGAAAATCAAGGCTAAGCAAATACCAGTAATTTCTGAGATAGAATTTGCCACAAGATTTACAAAAGCAAAGAAAATTTGCATTACAGGATCAAATGGAAAAACAACTACCACGCTCCTCATCCATCATATCCTTAAAAATGCAGGCTTTAATGTTGGACTGGCCGGGAATGTAGGCGAGAGTTTCGCCATGCAGGTCGCCATCAAAGAATATGATTGGTATGTGTTGGAAATCAGTTCATTTCAGCTCGACAGCATGTTTGAATTTAAAGCTGACATTGCCATTTTAACCAATATCACACCCGATCACATGGATCGGTACGATTACAAATTTGAAAACTACATCAACTCGAAATTCAGAATTACTCAGAATCAAACCATTGAAGATGCCTTTATCTATTGCCTAGATGACGAAGTAAGTGCTGCCGAAGTAGGCAGACGTAATCTGAAAGCACAGATTTACACAACTACCTGTCAACCGGGAAACACCTCAGCGAATGCCTATTGTTTTGAAAATAAAATCCAAATAACCACAAATACTAACTTTTTTACCATGACATTGGAAGAACTCGCCTTACAAGGCAAACACAATGTGTACAATTCGATGGCTGCTTCAATAGCCTCAAAACTGGTTGATATCCGCAGTGAAAGTATCCGCCAGTCGCTGAGTGCTTTTGAAAATGTACCGCACCGTCTCGAATTTGTGGCACGTATCCATGGCATTGACTTTATCAATGATTCCAAGGCTACCAATGTTAACAGCGCCTGGTACGCGCTCGAAACCGCCGACTCACCACTGATATGGATTGCAGGCGGGATTGATAAAGGAAATGATTACTCAAAACTTGAAGAATTAGTATCTCAAAAAGTTAAAGCCATTATCTGCCTTGGAGTCGACAATGCAAAAATCATCGAGACATTTGGTTCCAGGGTTGACGCTATTTATGAAACTAACTCAGCTGAACAAGCCGTATTAACAGCTTATACCATTGGCAAAAAAGGAGATACTGTTCTATTATCCCCAGCTTGTGCCAGTTTCGATTTGTTTGAAAGCTATGAAGAACGTGGTAATAAATTTAAACAGGCTGTTAAAAATTTATAACAAAAATAAAATTTCATCCAGACTTAAAAATGATTCAGATAATTCCGAAAGTACGTGGGGATAAAGTAATATGGGGAGTTGTAATTATACTCTCGGTATTTTCTGTTCTGGCTGTATACAGTTCAACCACAACGCTTGCTTACCGTTTCAAACAGGGAAACACTGAGTTTTACCTGCTGAAACATATAGGCATTCTCATTTTTGGATTTATCCTGATGTATGCGGCACACAAGATCAAATATGTGTACTATTCCAGAATATCGATGCTGGCGGTATTAATTGCAGCCCCGCTCCTGCTTTATACACTTGTTTTTGGGGAAGTTCGTAACGAAGCAGCCCGTTGGACTACTTTGCCGGGCGTGAACATTATGTTTCAGCCGTCGGATCTTGCGAAACTAGCGCTCATAATGTTTGTTGCCAGTATGCTGGCCAAGAAACAGGACAATATAAAAGACTTCAAAAGTGCGTTTATCCCCATTTTACTGCCGATTTTAGTTATCTGCGGACTTATACTGCCGGCTAACCTTTCAACAGCAGCCATACTTTTTGTAACCTGTATTGTGTTGATGTTTATCGGCGGAGTGAAATTCAGGTACTTGCTTACACTGGCAGCATTGGGAATTACAGCCCTGGCACTTTTGGTTACATTCCTGATGGTTTCGCCAAAATCAAGCGGCCGTTTGGGAACCTGGCAGAATCGTATTGAAAATTTTGGCGGTAAAGGCGATAGCGATGAAACCTTCCAGGTTGACCAGGCAAAAATTGCGATAGCCAACGGAGGAATAATTGGGAAATTACCAGGTAACAGCATGCAGAAGAATTTTCTTCCAAATCCTTTCAACGATTTTATTTTCGCCATTATCATTGAAGAATATGGAGCTATCGGGGCAATTACGATCCTCCTCATGTACCTTATCCTGCTTTACCGGGGTATTCGTATTGCTATTAAAGCACCCGGCAATTTCGGGGCCCTGCTGGCAATTGGTGTTACAATAAGCCTCGTTTTTCAGGCTTTTGCAAATATGGCAGTTGCCGTAAATCTAGTGCCTGTCACAGGCCAGCCGTTACCGCTGGTAAGCATGGGAGGAACAAGCATCTGGTTCACCAGTATAGCAATCGGAATAATACTAAGTGTAAGTAAAGAAATGGATGAAGTTGAAGATATAAAAGAAGAAACACCTGAATTGGAAAATGCAGCAGTTTAAAAACATAAGGATAATCCTCAGTGGTGGTGGCACAGGCGGGCATATATTCCCGGCAGTAGCCATTGCTAACGCTGTTAAAGAGGCATCACCTGATGCTGAAATTATGTTTGTTGGTGCCAAAGGCCGGATGGAAATGGAAAAGGTGCCGGCAGCCGGATATCCTATTGAAGGTTTGTGGATCAGTGGATTACAACGCAGACTTACTTTTGATAATCTCATGTTCCCTTTTAAAGTGACTTCCAGCTTATTCAAAGCCAGAAAAATCATCAAATCGTTTAAACCTGATGTGGTGATTGGTACCGGTGGCTATGCATCAGGACCCACGCTGAAGATAGCTTCGTGGTTAGGTATTCCAACCCTGATACAGGAACAAAATTCGTTTCCCGGAATTACAAATAAAATGCTTGCATCAAAAGCCGACAGAATATGTGTGGCTTATGAGGGTATGGAGAAATTCTTTCCCGCTTCGAAAATAAAAATTACTGGAAATCCGGTGAGGCATGACATTGAGTTTAACAACAACTCCCGCTATGAAGCCTTAAAAGGTTTTGGTCTTAGTCCTGATAAATTAACATTGCTTGTGGTTGGTGGAAGCCTGGGCGCTAGAACAATAAACCATAGTATTCATGCCGGATTAAGAGTGCTGGCTGAAAACAATATTCAACTGATCTGGCAAACGGGAAAGCTTTATGGCATACAGGCAGCTAAGGCTGTTAATGAATTTCAACTGGATGGAATTATTACCATGCCATTTATCAAACAGATGGATATGGCATATTCTGCAGCCGACATTGTTGTTTCAAGAGCAGGAGCTATTGCTATTTCGGAATTGTGTCTCACCGGAAAACCTTCAATACTTGTACCATCGCCAAATGTTGCCGAAGACCATCAAACCAAAAATGCGCTGGCACTAGCTTCAAAAAATGCTGCTATTCTTGTTAAGGATTCTGAAGCGGCAGCCAGTTTGATCAGTACAATAACTTCTCTGGCAGCAAATATTACACAACAGAAAACCCTGAGCGAAAATATCAGTGCAATGGCAATCAGAAACTCGGCACACCAGATAGCAGAACTCGTATTTGAACTTGCATTAAAAATAAAAAAATAAAAAGCATTTACATGTCGTTGAGAATTAAGGAACATATCATTTATTTCCTCGGGATCGGAGGCATCGGCATGAGTGCTCTGGCGCGGTATTTTTTAGCTAAGGGGTACCAGGTTCATGGATATGACCGTACTTCGACTGACCTGACCGCAAACCTTGAAAACGAAGGCATGATAATTCATTTTCACGAAGCTGTTGAACTAATACCTGCTGAAACCGGGCTGGTAATTTACACGCCAGCTATTCCGGCAACAAATGCAGAATTACAATACCTTAAGAAAAGTGGTGTGCGAATGATGAAAAGAGCCGAGGTACTTGGCATGCTTTCATCAGAATACCAAACTATTGCTTGTGCCGGAACCCATGGAAAAACAACCACATCTTCAATGGTTTCATATCTGATGGAACAATCCCATGTAGGTTGTCAGGCTTTCCTTGGAGGCATTTCCAGGAATTTCGGCAGCAACCTTATGATTTCGGAAACATCTCCTTTTATGGTTGTTGAAGCTGATGAATATGACAGATCATTCCTTCACCTCTATCCAACAATTGCGATAATCACCAGTATCGATTCCGATCATCTTGATATTTATACCAACCTGGCTTCTGTTCATGAAGCATTCAGCAGTTTCACAGGGAATATTGTTTCGCAAGGCTCGTTAATTATCAAGAAAGGTCTCGACCTGCCTTTGCAACTGGCTGTTGATTGCAAAGTGCTTAAATATGCTGTGAATGAGGAAGCTGATTTTTACGCCTCCAACCTCAGCCTTGAGAATAATCTGTACCATTTTGATTTCAACTATCCTAACGGAAAAATCAATAACCTGGTACTTGGTATCCCGGGGTTATACAATGTTGAAAATGCCGTTGCGGCATTAGCTGCAGCTATTCTTGCCGGTGTTACTCCTGAAGAACTCAGCCAGGGGCTTGCAACTTTTAAAGGAGTGAAACGCCGTTTCGATATCCGATTGAATGAGGATAATATAGTTTATATCGATGATTATGCGCATCATCCTGAAGAGATTAAGGCTTGCATAAGTTCTGCGAGAGCGATGTTCCCTGATCGTAAGCTCACCGGTATTTTCCAGCCGCATTTGTTCTCCCGTACCCGTGACTTTGCCGCCGGTTTTGCTGAAAGTTTGTCAATGTTAGACGAAGTGCTTTTATTGCCTATTTATCCGGCACGCGAACTTCCTATTCCGGGGATTGATTCACCGATGCTTCTTTCATTGATGAATCATGACAATAAACATCTGATCGAAAAGGGAGATATCCCAGCATATTTTTCAGGGAAACATACCGAAGTAATAATAACCATGGGAGCTGGAGATATTGATACCCTGGTTGAGCCGATTGAAAACTTTTTCAGTGCAAATAAAAAGATATAGTATGAAGATATTGGTAAAAATATTGCTCATAACCTTATGGATTGCCATAGCAGCTGGTGTTGTGGTAATTATGAGCTTTGCCAATGATACTCATGAAGTAAAACAATGCCGCGGAATAACCTGCCGGATTGATTATCGGGGCGGACAGCCCTTAATGAGCGGTAACGATCTTATAGCTGAAATTAACAGGAAATTCGGCAAACTGCAGTCCGTGACTATTGGCGAAGTTGATATAGCAGGAATTGCCTCGCTTGTAAAAAAGAATCCATACCTCGAAAACACTGATGTTCTGGTTACGATTGAAGGAGATATCCTGATCAGAGCAGATCAATGTATTCCCGTGATCAGGTATTATTCGTCAGCGGGATATCCTCATTATATTGATAAGAACGGGCGTATAATGCCGGTAAATCCAGCTTATCCGTATAAAATACTTATTGCAAGCGGACAAATTGAGAGTCCGTTAAAAGACGGAAAAAGCATTTTTGCAATATCGGATTCGAATCATGTACTAAAAGCAAAACTAAAAAACCTTTACGACATTCATCTTCTTGCAGGAATCATAAATACAGACAGTACCTTGAAAGCACTGATTGAGCAGGTTTATGTAACAAGCAGCGGTAAAATCCAACTGGTTACCAAAGCAGGATCACATATTGTTTACATGGGCGATACAACGGATGCTGCCGAGAAGCTTGAAAACCTGAAATATTTTTACAAACATGGTCTTGTTAAAACCGGTTGGAATAAATATCAAAAGGTGAATCTGGAATATAAAAATCAAATAGTGTGCACAAAATAAATTTAAAGCTATGCAATCGGAAATCGTAGTCGGGTTAGATATCGGAACAACAAAAATTGCTGCCATCGCGGGACGCCGCAACGAATTCGGCAAAATCGAGGTATTGGGCTATGGCCATACCGAATCCATTGGCGTGCGTCGTGGTGTGATTACAAATATTGAAAACACGGTAAATTCAATACAAACTGCCATCAAGGAGGCCCAGGCACACTCGAAAGTCACCATCCGCACAGTGAACGTGGGTATTGCCGGACAACATATTCGCAGTATTCAGCACAGGGCCAGCACCATCAGGCCAAATCCTGACACTGAAATCAGCCAGGCAGATATTGACCAGTTTACATCAAGCATTTACAATATTGCCATGAATCCGGGTGAGAAAATAATTGATGTACTGCCACAGGAGTTTATTATTGATGGAGAAGCCGGTGTTAAGGATCCCAAGGGTATGCTGGGGCATCAGATGGGAGCCAGCTTCCATATTGTAACAGCGCAAACTTCAGCAGCTCAAAATATAATGAAATGTATCGAAAAATCAGGCTATAACCTTCAGCACATGATCCTGCAACCCCTGGCATCAGCGGAAGCGGTACTGAGTGTTGATGAGAAAGAAGCCGGTGTAGTTCTGGTAGATATAGGAGGCGGAACAACAGATGTTGCTATTTTCCTTGATGGTATAATCAGGCACACCGCTGTAATTCCTTTTGGAGGTGAAATAATTACCGAAGATATTAAAGCCGGCTGCAGTATTATCAAGAAACATGCTGAAGATCTGAAAGTGAAATTTGGCTCCGCGCTTGCCAGCGAAAACCGCGCCGAAGAAGTAGTAGCCATCCCCGGCCTAAGAGGCAGGGATCCAAAAGAAATTACACTGAAAAATCTTGCAAAGATTATCCAGGCGCGGATGGAAGAAATTATAGAAGCCGTGTACCAGGAGATCAAAAGTACCGGACTTGAAAAAAGACTTATAGCAGGAATAGTATTAACAGGTGGGGGCGCAATGCTCAAACACATCGAACAACTTACTCAGTTTATTACCGGAATGGATACCCGTATTGGTTATCCGAATGAACATCTGGCTGCCAATTCCGTAGACGAAATGACCAGTCCGATGTATTCTACCGGACTTGGACTGGTTTTAATGGGAATGCAACGTGCAGATGTTTCACGTATCAAAAATGACGTCACCAAGCCGGAGGAACCAACAATAGAACCCAAAAAACCACCTCGTGGACCCAACAAAATTTCTGATTGGCTTGATAAGTTTTTTGGCGACGGAATCAGTTAATAATTAACAGGTATTTTGTTAGTAAATTTTTAAACAGTAGAAAGTAACAAGAATATTAAACAATTAATTTTAGGGGGAGAAAAATGACTGAAATGCTAAAATTCGATCGGCCTGATGAACAGGCTCCAATCATAAAAGTAATAGGTGTAGGTGGCGGAGGCAGCAATGCTGTTTCGTATATGTATACCCAAGGTATAAAAGGCGTTGATTTTTACATATGCAATACTGACAATCAATCGCTTAGCAAATGTGAAGTGCCTAATAAAATACGCCTCGGAAATACCGGTTTAGGTGCTGGTGCCAACCCAACAGTAGGCCGTGATGCAGCCATTCTGATTGCCGACGAGATAAGGGAAATCCTATCCCACAATACATCTATGTTATTTATTACAGCAGGTATGGGAGGCGGAACCGGAACAGGTGCTGCTCCCATTATTGCACAAATAGCACGTGAACTTGGTGTATTAACAGTTGGTATCATTACCAAACCGTTCAGTTTCGAAGGTCGTAAACGCGAATTGCAGGCTATAGCCGGTATTGAAGAACTAAAAAAATATGTTGATACCACTCTTGTAATATGCAATGACAAACTGCTCGATATGCAAGGCGACATGAAACTCAGCCAGGCATTCGGCAAAGCAGATAATGTTCTGACAATAGCAGCCAAAGGTATTGCTGAAATCATCACCGTTACCGGCCGTATAAATGTCGATTTCGAGGATGTAAAAACGGTAATGCAGGGAAGTGGCAAAGCAATCATGGGTGCAGGTATAGCCAATGGCCCCGACCGTGCTGTTAAAGCTGTTGAAATGGCGTTAAATTCACCTTTACTTGATGACACAGATATAAAAGGCGCTGCCAATGTATTGCTATACATCACTTCGGGAAAGAATGAAATTTCGCTCGAAGAACTGAATGATATTACAGGCTACATAACGTCCCGTACAGGTGAAGATGCCAACGTAATATGGGGAGATGGTGTTGATGATAATCTGGATGACGAAATTTCAATAACCCTTATTGCTACTGGTTTCAGCAGACCAGTTGTTACGAAACATCACCTGGATGAGATTAAAAATACCCTGTATGCTCCTCAGGCTGTTAAAGTGGAATCAATTACAGAAGTTCAGCTGGTTGTTGAACAAGCCAATTCTGTAAAATCAACAGAGGAACCTTCAAGAATTTTACCTGATCCAGCTGTAAATAATAATCCATTAACTCTTTTTGCTGAAAATCCTTCCGAGAGATCAGAAAAATCTGTAGAAACCAGCATACAGAACGCAGAACCGATTGAAGTAAAATCGTTTTTTCGCCAGGAACCGGAATTCGAAATTGTAAGTCCGGTAATGAAACCTGAAGCAAAAACTCCGGTATATGTTCATACCCCGGTTGAGAAACCAATTATTGAACAGGAAGATCAGCGCCAGGACCGGATCAATAAGTTGAAAAGCCTGAGCCATAAAACAATGAGCACATCAAATGTGGAGGAAATGGAAAGAGTGCCTGCTTATATGCGGCGCAATGTTGATCTGCCTGAAGCCAGCCAAATGAATGAAGGACAGGTTTCGCGGTATACATTAGGTAGCGATGCTAACAACAAAACCGGACTGAGGGAGAACAATTCGTTCCTGCATGATAATGTTGACTAAACAGAAACAATAATGGAACTGGAAAAACTAATTAACGAGGATATAAAGCAGGCAATGATCCATAAGGACAAGGAAAAACTTGAAGCCTTACGATCCATAAAAGCTGCCCTGCTGCTCGAAAAAACAGGCAAAGATGTTACCGGCGGTATTATTCCTGAAACAGTTGAATTAAAAATGCTTCAGCGCCTGGTAAAACAACGCCGCGAAAGTGCTGAGATATACAAAGCGCAAGGCCGTCCCGATCTGGCCGAACCTGAAATCTTCCAGGCTTCGATTATCGAAAAGTATCTGCCTGAACAGTTGAGTGACGAGGATGTAATTGCTATTGTAAAAAAAGTAATCGCTGATACCGGTGCCACTGGAATTAAAGATATGGGAAAAGTGATGGGGCTTTCAACCAAACTGGTTGCCGGCAAAGCCGATAATAAAATGATTTCGGAAATTATTAAAAAGTTACTCCCTTAACCTAAACCACTCATAACCTAATTTTTTTATAAACCCTGTAGTCCCCCTGCAGGGTTTTTTGTTTTTAGGGCAGCCATAGACAACCAAAACCATTAACGGTCTTCTCAATGCTATGTAATTTAATTCTGCCTGCTCAGTCCAAAACATTGTTTTAAAAGCTTGTGATAGAGTACATGCTTTTTTAAAAGATAAGAATTAATTACCCACTGGATTCCTAACCTTTCTATGTTTTAAGACGGGTATAAGATAATATTCAGCTACGCTCCGGAAAATAAACACTCAATTATTATGTGGTTATAAAATTATTAGGGAAAATCTGTTAATTGGAAAAATAAAAAAATGTATTCATATTCTGCAATTCAGGAATTTTGTATATTTATTCAATTAAATCCATTCTGTTTTTTTCTCTAAATTAATACTGTATGAAAAACCTGAATCTCATTATTTTCCTGATCTTTTTAAGCGGAATATCCAACACGGCTATAGCTCAGCTTCCGGGCTATGTGTCTTCTGACAGCCTGGTAGGATGGTGGCCATTTAAAGGCAATGCCGATGATCTCAGTATAAATGCTAACAACGGTGCTAATAATGGAGCGCAGCTGGTAAATGATAGGTTTGGAAACGAAGAGTCAGCGTTTGATTTCATAACTCCTAATGATCACATTCTCGTGCAAACAATCAACCAGGCATCCTTCGAAGGTGATTTTACTATTTCAGCATGGGTTAACTTCAGAAATTTTTACATTGACTATCCCCACATTATAAGCGGGATGAATAATTATTTCGCATTTCACGGACAGGGACCTACCTATTATCCCAATAACGAAAAAGTGGGCTTTTATACAACATCAATTAATGCCATACATCAGGGTCTTATAGTGAGCCAGGATCCGCTATCGGTTAATACCTGGCACCACATTATTATAAACAAATATGCTTCTGAAGTAAAAATGTATATAGATAACGAGTTTTCTATAAGCAATACACACGATAACGAATTGCTTACAAATGGTGAAGGGCTGTATTTTGGGAACTTTTTTCTTTTAAACAGCAATATTGACGGAATGGTTGACGACATAGGAATATGGAAGCGATCGCTTTCGCAGGATGAAATGAGCAATCTGCATTACATGCCAAATACAGGGATAAGAAAAAGGCCTGCACTGGAATCATTCCATATAAGGCCCAACCCGGCACACGACTATTTTACCATTAGTGATTTTAGCGGGATTCCCGGCTCAGAATTATCAGTCGCAATATTTAATACTTCCGGACAAGTGGTATTGCAACAGGAAATTGACAGGAGTAACCCGGTTATTCGCCTCACAAACATTCACAGCCAGGGACTGTATACTGTTAAAATCACAAACAAGGAAGGGCATTCCGGATTTCAGAAGCTTCTGATTCAGTTCTGAAAAACTATTTACTCCTTACTCGGACAACAACTCTGACTAATACAGGTTACTGTTGAAGGTATTCGATGACCTGTTTCATGTGCGTCTTTTTTCAGATGCGAGCTGCACAAATTTCGGCTAACTCCCGTTACAGTGTTTCTTTCTTTCAGACGTGAGGCAAACATTTACTATGGAATTAAAAATTCCATTCCTCGGTTAAGCGGGATTGCAAATCCCGCTCAGCAAGCAAATCCTGCTCAGCTAACAAATGCCAATCAGCACATAGATGTACTTCCCCCCGTTCGCATGCGTCTAATTAATGACGCCTGCGGCACAAATCCTGATCAACCAGGTTCGCGCGCGTCTTACTTTCTGACGCGTGCGGTTCGAAACTTATCGCGGAATTACAAATTCCTTATCTCGTTGGAGCGGGATTTAAAATCCCACTCAGCAAACAAATCCCGCTCAGTTAACAAATTCTTTTCAGCTTCTAAATCCTGACAGAGTGAGCAAAAAAAATCCCGCCTTTTCAGACGGGACATTTCAAAAAAAAAAATGATCTTATTATGCTCCTAACTGTAAACGTTTGAATGACGTAACGGTAAGGTCCTTATCTGCTTTCTGCAGGTACTCGCGAATTGTAACTTTCGAATCGTTGATATATTCCTGGTTCAACAGTGTATTTTCCTTATAGAACTTGTTCAGTTTGCCCATGGCGATCTTCTCAAGCATTTCTTCAGCTTTACCCTCTTCACGTGCCTGGTCTTTACCTACTTCAATTTCGCGTGCAATAGTTTCTGCGTCAACACCGTCTTTGTCTAAAGCTACAGGAGCCATAGCTGCAATCTGCATAGCTACATGCTTTGATACATCTTCAATACCAGCTACATCGGTTTTATTCAAACCAAGAATTGCAGCCAAACGATTACCAAAATGGTTGTAAGCAACTGCTAAAGGAGCTTCAACAAATTCGTAGTGCGAAAGTTGCATTTTTTCACCGGTTTTACCGGTAAGATAAGTAACACCATCAGCAACGGTTGCACCGTCAATGCTCAAAGCCAGAAGAACTTCGAGTGATGCGGGTTTTGCACTGATAGTGAGATCAATAATTTTGTTTGCATAATCAATAAACTCCTGATTTTTTGCAACAAAGTCAGTTTCGCAGTTCAGCATTATAATTGAAGCGAATTTTTTATCTTCGGTAGTTTTAGCAACTACAAAACCTTGGTTTGCATCGCGGTCAGCGCGTTTAAGAGCCAGCTTTTGTCCTTTTTTACGTAAAGTATCAATTGCCTTTTCGAAATCACCTTCTGATTCCACTAATGCATTTTTACAATCCATCATTCCGGCACCGGTCATCTGGCGCAGTTTATTTACCTCTGATGCTGTGATATTAGCCATTGTTATTTTATTTCAATTTGTTTATTAACCGTTGTAATTACATAAACCTGCACGGTTAAGCACAGGTTTATGAGTACAATAAATTTTTTTCAGTAATTATGGTCTTGGTTTGCGAGCTGCACCAGGTGCAGGTTTGCGTGCAATAGGTTTGCGTGGACGTTTGCGATCGTCACCATCAGCTGGTTCGAGACCTGCAGCAACACGTTTTTTACGTGCAACTTCACGTGCATCGTCATCGTCATCATCGCTTATTCTGCTAGTTGTGTGCTCTTCGCCTTCTTCACCTTCTTCTTCACGTTTATCACGATCCAGTTTACGCTCGCTGCTACCTTCGTCAATAGCTTCAATCATTTTTTTGATGATCAGTGCGATTGATTTTGAAGCATCGTCGTTAGCCGGGATAGGGAAATCAACCAGGTTAGGATCGCTGTTGGTATCAACTATAGCGAATGTAGGTATGTTGAGTTTGCGTGCTTCAGCAATGGCAATGTGTTCTTTCATGATATCAACCACGAAAATAGCCGAAGGAAGTTTGTTAAGATCGGCGATTGAACCTAAGTTCTTTTCGAGTTTAGCACGTTCACGGGTAATCTGCAGACGCTCACGTTTCGAAATACCAAGGAATGCAGGGCTAACCATCAATTTGTCGATTGACGACATTTTTTTAACCGCTTTGCGGATTGTAGCGAAGTTGGTAAGCATTCCGCCCGGCCAACGCTCAGTTACATAAGGCATATTGGTTGGGCGTACCAGCTCGGCAACCAACTCTTTAGCCTGTTTTTTAGTAGCTACGAATAGGATACGTTTTCCTGATTTCGAAATTTGTTTGATAGCTGCAGCAGCTTCATCGATTTTAGCAATGGTTTTGTAAAGATCGATGATATGGATTCCGTTGCGTTCCATAAAGATATACGGAGCCATATTAGGATTCCATTTACGACGGAGGTGGCCAAAATGCGCGCCAGCGTCGAGTAACTCGTCAAATGTTGTTCTTGCCATTTAATTTATCTCCTGATTTAATTAGTTTACATTCTTTAATGTCGCAATTGCCAGGTAGCCCGGTATGTAATACAGGAGTCCTGGCAATTTAGATACTAAACTTCCTTCATTTTCAATATTAACGCTTGCTGAACTGGAAGCGTTTACGTGCTTTCTTCTGACCGAATTTTTTACGTTCAACCATACGTGGATCGCGACGCATCAGGCCTTCAGCCTTCAGTGCAGGACGACGTGTTGGGTCGAGTTCGCAAAGTATACGTGAAATACCAAGCCTCAGTGCTTCAGCCTGGCCTTTAACGCCACCGCCTCCGAGGTTAGCAGTTACATCGAAAGTTCCAACAGTAGCTGAAATTTCGAATGCCTGCAAAACAGTATTCTGTAAAATTGCGGTTGGGAAATATTCTTTATAGTCACGTCCGTTAACAGTGATTACACCGGTACCTTCTTTGATGTAAACACGTGCAACAGCACATTTACGCCTACCAATAGCATTCGTAGTCTCCATTTTGCTTATTTAATTTCGTTAATGTTAATCTTTTTTGGCTGCTGTGCTTCGTGTGTATGCTCAGCACCGGCAAACACGCGCAGGTTGCGGAATAACTCAGCACCAAGTTTGGTTTTAGGAAGCATACCACGTACCGCTTCTTCAACTACGTATGTAGGTTTCTTATTCAACATGATCCTTGGTGTGTTCACTTTCTGACCACCTGGATGTCCGGAATAATGTACATACTCTTTTTCGTTCATTTTCTTACCGGTCAGACGAATCTTTTCGGCATTGATAATGATGACATTGTCACCACAATCCAAATGAGGAGTATAGTTGGTTTTCGTTTTACCGCGCAAAATCCTGGCAACTTGTGTTGCCATACGGCCCAGAATTTCGTTTTCGGCATCTACCAAAACCCATTCCTTTTTAATATCGGCGGCTTTTGGAGTGACTGATTTGTAACTTAATGTATTCATCGTCCTGAGTAATATGCTGTTAATCAAATAATCCCTGATTGGTATAAAAAGGGGTGCAAAGGTATTATTATAATTTGAAATTCCAAAGACTTATTCACAATATTTTGTTGATTACTTTTCAGTATCCACGAAAGTGTCCTGGAGATGGCAAATATGAGGGTGCAAAAGTACTCAAAAAAGTATATACCCTGTAAAATATTTCTGAGGATTATTTCAAGGTTTTTTCAAGGTTATTAAGATGGTTCAAAAGTTCAGTATATTCACTTCCGGATCTATAATAATCACGATTATGGATTTGCTTTATGCTTTGATTTTGCATGCTTATCATTCAGGGTTAAACCCGGGTACAGGTATTTTTTGTAGGTTTGTACCTTCAAACAAGAACTTACTATGTCAATCATAACTCAGGGTATTACTAAGATTTACGGCACACAGCTGGTGCTTGACAATGTAAATATAACTATTGGAAAAGGCGAAATTGTAGGTCTGTTGGGGCCGAATGGTGCCGGTAAATCCACTTTGATGAAAATCCTGACAGGGTACATCCCTCCTACTTCGGGCACTGCTTCTGTATATGGGCATGATGTACTATTCGATGCAGAAGAAGTTAAAAAGATAGTTGGTTATCTGCCCGAGCACAATCCACTTTACCTCGACATGTATATTAAAGAATACCTGGAATTTGTTGCAGGCATACATAAACTGGGAAAAGAATCGAAAAGTCGCATTCGAGAAATCATTGAAAAAACAGGATTAGGACCTGAACAGAATAAAAAGATCGGAACACTTTCGAAAGGATACCGCCAACGTGTTGGACTTGCGCAGGCATTGATTCATGATCCCGAAGTTCTGATATTAGATGAACCCACTTCCGGACTTGACCCGAACCAATTGCTCGAAATCAGGGATCTTATTAAAGGCATTGGAAAAGAAAAAACCGTGATTCTTTCTACACATATTATGCAGGAAGTAGAGGCTGTTTGCAGCCGTTCCATAATAATTAATCTCGGTAAAATTGTTGCCGATGGATCAACTGCAGAATTATCGGATACTCAATTGCATGATATTGTGACAGTTGAATTTGAAACACAAACT
>JAIFMH010000254.1 GCA_020048595.1 Bacteroidota bacterium
CTGCTTCAACTGGTTTATTGCCCATCGAGCAGAAGCTGAATTTGCGATGGTATCTCCGGCATCAACAATTATTGAAACACCGCTGACATCTTTGCCAAAAATATTTAATCCTAAGCCTGATGCAGCAACCATGCCTGTCGTTGTGATCGTTGCATTCCTGAGAAAACGACGACGAGTAATTAAATATTGGTCCATAAAAATTCCATTTATGTTTAGTTACTTTATTCCTCTTTCACTTTCAAAGAGGTCTAATTTGATTTATTGAGTAATCTTTAACATGGCACAGCTGTGAGCATTTACAGGTATCGAGAAACGGTTGGTAAACACTCCAACCGTTTTATGTTCCCATAAATCGCGGACTGTTGCAGGTTGAGTCGCCAATAAGCCTATTTCTTCCCAGGTGAATTCAACCGTCTGCTTCGTTTTTGTTTTCTGTAGAAGTACTACGCATAATGAACCATCATCAAGCTTTCTACTCCATAGTTCTGTATTATCATCTTTACGAATTCTTTTTGCCGGAATAACCGCTGGATCCTGATTGACGGCAATAGCCTCCTTGTTCATCAGAATTGATTTAATCTCATCGTTCATCTTTCGAATGTCATTGCCCATAATTAGCGGCGCAGGCAGCATGCACCACATAGTAAATTGTGTTTTGTATTCATCAACCGTCTGATTGCCATTGCCAATCTCGAACATATCCGCATCGGCCCAGCATCCCGGCTTAATCATATGATTAACCTCTGCCATTCGATCAATGATATCCAGAGTGGAATAGGCCCAGCTTTTCTTGTCATCAGAAATGGATTCGTGATTGTAAAAATCCTGAATGTCATTGGTAATCCGCCACATATTAGAAATCTCACATATATTGGAAAGATTGGATTCTTCATCGCTGAAATGAACGCTGTGAACAATGGGTCTGCCTGTCGCCAAAAGAGCAGCTTGCATCTTTGCCCAATGGGGATCAGAGGAGAGTGTCTTCCAGGCATCATCTTTTATCAAATCAATTTTCCACTCGGCCCACTGCTTAACATCTCGTTCTTCTTTGCCCAAGGATCTCCAATTAGTATACAGACCAAGTTTAAGATTTTTCTGATGCATATAATCTGCCAGATACCCGATGCCGTTTGGGAATTTTTCTGCGATAGCCTCGTTTGCTTCTTCGTCGCTCCAGCCGTCGTCAATATTAATATATACATAGCCAGCGTCTGCCAGTCCTGAACTGATGAGCACTTCGGCAGTCTCTTTAAATAATTGCTCATTAATATCTTTCTTAAAAGTATTCCATGAATTCCAGCCCATAGGGGGTAGCGGGCAGATCGCATGGCCAGAAAGTGAGGTTTGGCAGATGATCTGGTTCGACAATAGTAAGAAAAAAGACAAACTAACTAAAAAAATTGAACTAACCGAGTTCATTCTTCCAAACTTCATTTTGAGATTTTTCACTAAATTTTCCTTTTCACATTTATTGTTCATACACTATCTTTTTCTGGTACATATAAAAACATCATTCAATAGTTGCTGGTTAAATCGATGGATTCAACTTCATTTCCCTTGTTTTCGGAAGTGCCTTTTGTCTGTTTTCTTCAGAGGGCATTTCGATTTTTACGGTTTGATACTCTTTTTTGACATCCTCAAGAATCTTCCACCAATCCATATAATGTGTGCGTGAGAATAGCTGCGTTTTATATTGACTTGTTGCTAGTTTTGCGTATGCCTCCCATTCCCTTATTGCATCGTTGAAATACTGAATCGATTTTACATGAGCCTGTTTCTTTGTTGAATCTTGACGAAATACAGCCAATTCCGCTGCACCCCGAATTTTTTTCGCATAATAGCGCCCCAGACAGGCCATAGTCTCCATGTCCAAAATGGTTGAAAGCAGCTCTTCATTATCACCCGCCTTTTTCCGTAAAGATTTTACCCCTTTCAATGTACGATTAGCAAATTCATCTAAGTTGGTTGCCACTTCATGCGGGGTAATACCGTCGAACCGTTCAGTCTTTTTTTCATTTACTGCAGACGCATATTCCTGAACTGATAGAATTCCCGAACCCATCAATGGCGGATACTTGAAAAAAGAATTGTCAATTGTTAAAAAACCGTTATCGGAGATGCAACCCTCCGGCGAAAACTGGTGGTCGTTTTCGCGAAAGAAAAAGCGATTTACCAAAGGAACAATTTCGGAGGCTGCCTGAAAAGTGTTATAGATCTCAGCAGGCTCAGCACTCGGAAACCTTTTTTTCAAGCGTGCTTCAAAATAATCACGTGTAAGGGTAAGATCATAACTCAATCTGCCAAACATCATAAACCTATACCAGTGTTTGTCAACCTCGAGCTGGCCGGAAAGTTTAGAGTTCTCATTCTTATAAATAAATTCCCGTCCTTCAACAAACCCGTCGGGGCCAATGTAAAAGCCGGCCTCATTTCGCATCATATCGCGGGGAATGTTGGCGAAGAACTCGCGCACATAATCCGGATTTCCCCACCGCATGATATACATATCATCGCTGCGCAGATTCAGCCAACAAGGCACTTTTATTTTTTCCAGACCTTTACGATATTCATAATCGAGATATGGGGATGTTGTGCTTGAGTGCAAGCGGGCACGGGCGTATTTATGATCTGTATGGAATGCCCCGGCTTTATAATCCTTAAATTCTTCCAGAATTTTTTCCGCATCCGACAAAATACTGCGAAAAATGAGGTCTATTTTTCGTTCAGGATTAATTTTATGATAGTCCATAATGCCTTCGCCATAGGTCTGCCATAACCATCTTTCTCGTTCTTTAAAATTTTTGAAGTGCTCACCGGCTGCCACGCCTATGCCATCTATCTGCGGATAGGTTTTAAGAAATTCGGTAATACAATAGCGCATGTACTCTATTGTCTTTTCATTAGTGCCCTCGTCGGTAATACCATATTTTCCCTCAGCACCAAAGGCATATATGCTCCAATGGATTATATGTATCTCTATACCATGATCTTCGGCATAGTTGAAGACCTTTTGCCAGAAAGCTATCTTATCGTCCAGCGATATCTTTTTGACCAAACGTGTGTTTTCCGGATCAAGAAAATCTACTTTATCACCGTGTCTGTCGCCAGTTTCATTAAAAGGAACTTTCAAAACATGTACATCGTCGTAATTAACACCCGGATATTTTTCCAGCTTTACTATGCTTGGATAAGGATGGTTAGTCCAAAGTGTCAAGACGTTGTAACGATTACGAATCATATTATCCAAAAACTTATTCCAAAATTCCCAATCCCACATGTCGGCAATGTTCTCATGTGCCGCAGTACCCGTATCGTCATAACTGGGCGAACGTGCATCGAACGGAATATTGAACTTCAGTCCGCGTTTGAGGATGTAAGGTTTTCGTGCCTTTTCTTTTACGGCCGACAAACCTCCGCCTAAGCTAATCTGCTCTGCCAGTTCAATGGCACCGTACATGGCTCCGACGGCATCCCCGAAAACAATTCGGATTCCGCGATTACCTTCTTTTTGAATTCTGAACGACTGAGACCCCATACCCATCTCATATTTCGAAAGGATGATATGCATATCGGCATCGGACTCTGATTCAATTACCTTGTTGCCCGTAATCTCCAAAGCACTTTTCAAATCGTTCACGCCAAAAACCTGCATGGGATCATTGCGATCGTAATGGATGATTACTTTTTGACCGGCATAGGTAGGAAAGACAAAACCAAACAGGGATATCGCTATAAAAACCCTTCGAAGTTGATGCATCATTTATTCTCTCCTAAGATACGGTTTGAAATTTTTATCAAGTTAAAAATCAAAAATGCTTTGACTTAGTAAGTTAAATTACTAGAAGCTATCTCAAAAATGATTGTCATTGCGAGGGAGCGAAGCAACCGAAGCAATCTTTTCATTTTGAAAGAAAAATCGAGATTGCTTCGCCAAAAAACGGCTCGCAATGACAACGAGTTGGGTTTTTGAGATGGCTTCTATATATTTCAATGGGGTGAAGAAATTCCCTCATTTTTAATTTATCTGCTTTTTATACACTCTTAATAATTGCTTAAAGGCCGATAGATTATTTTCCATGGCTACCTCCTTCAATTATCATTTTAAAACAGCGCCAACCACAAGAATCTGTCCCATAAAATATTCCTCACCTGTGGGCAATTCCATTATCTTTATCGTAGCAGTATGTTCGCCTGGAGTTTGTTCGGGAAGATAAAATATGCCAGCCTTGTTAAATTTATTTGCTTGCCTGCGTTCAATAATAAACGGTTTTCCATTGTCTATTGTAACCTGTAATTTGCAGCCACTTCCAGAAGGAATATCACTAAAACCAAGTGTTGTTCCTTTCCATTTGATCTTAACTGTTTCACCGGCTTTATTGCATTTTACAGCTCCACGCAACATCCCTTCGGTGCGTTTATAACCTTCACAGTATATTGTATCTTTTAGTCTGTCAACGATTTTCCAACCTGGGCTTAATTTTGCTTTTTTAATTGGAAGCAAAGTGGTTTTTTCCCAATTGCGTTGGTTAATAACTTCAGGAAGTTGATGGGCTTTTGCTTCGTTAAAATTCTTCATTTTCACAAATGCGCGGGCAAAGATTTCAGAATATAGTTTATGCCCTGCTTCTCCCGGACGAACGCCATCCATCGAAAACCAAATCTGTCCTGCTACGGGCAAGTCACTTTTCATAGCCAGTTCGGCAGCCATTTCGAGCCTTGATACCTCAACCCCAAGATCGATAGAAGGGATGTTGTAATTATTTGCAATTGATTCCATAACAGTTCCGAATGCAGTATTTCGCCCTGCTTGCATAGCCGGAAGCATATTGAGCGATACGGGATGAATGAAACAGATATCGGTGCGGGGATTCTGTTTCCATACCTGGCGAATAAGTCCTTCTACCGATTGCGCTTCGTATCCGCCTCCACCATCAATTTTGTGTTCGAGAAAAACGAGGTCGGGATGGTGAGTCAAAACATCATCATTTATTCGGCAAGCTGCAAAATCTGATCCTGTTTCGGCTATTGCTGCATTTATTTCGATGAAATTAACTTCTGGATATTGCGACTTAAGCCATCTAAGACTGTATATTCTCCAACCATTGGCTTCTGAAATTGTACCGCCTACGTAGGCAATTCTGACCGTATCGTTTAATTTTATCTTGGCAAAAAAATTTGGCAAACCGCCACGCATTCGCAACTCATCGGGAATCGTTGGGTCGAATGTTATAATCGCTCCATCGGCGTTTGTTTCTAAATTCTTGATTTCGGCAATTCTGTTTTTCGCTGTTTCTATTTTACTTTCTTTTTTTACCGAGATCATACCAACAGGATACCACTTGTTGAAGGATTTTTCTTTGACACTCAACTCCAATCCGGGTTCATTTTTCTTGGTATCAATTATAGATACAGCCAATAGTAACGAATCTTTTCCTGAGCCTACATTAATTTGATCGTTATAGGTATAGTACCTGCCTCTTATCCATGTACCTGGATTTGAATTGTCAATAATTGTTTGGGATACAATGTGTTTATCCTTAGGATCGAGGAATGCAAATGCAACTTTATATTTTTTGTTCCAATTAGGATGATTGTTGGGAAGCAGTCCTACGCCACTGTTTTTCCAGGTATGAGATACTGTAATTTTTCCACCAGTAGATGCTTCATTCGAGAAGGTAATTCTTTCTGGACTAAAACGGTATCCTCCATGAGTAATAAAGCGTTGCACCTGATCGGGCATATCTTCTATCCATATTTTCGCCTCTTTGGGTACTCTTAAATCGAAAGTATTGGAATGAAAATTCAGCGCGTCATCGAGACCTTTTTTAAGCGTCAATGGCCAATCTTTCATAGCAAAACGCGTGTCAAGGTTCGACTTTGGATCTGGATTTTCGACTGGATTACTAAGCCAGTAACAGCCCTCGCCAATAAGGGGAGAGTTCGGGAAAAAATAATATTGCATCATATCACGGTCTCCTCTCGAAAACCAATGGCTACCCAAACCGTCACGTCTTGGAATAAAACCCCGTTGCTCATAAACCAATTCCTTAGCCAACTCAAAATCACTTACTACTGTAGGGTCAGGATGCTTATGAGCAAGATTATATACCGTAATTATATTTTTGAAATTCTTGTAGTACATGCCCGTAATTCTGTCAATAAGCATGGGTAAATTGTTTTTATCCTTCATATTGTTATGATGACCTTCGCCCCACCAACCGGCACCAAACCCATCTACAAAATCTGTCACGTCAGGGTTGTCGTATTCTTTAGCAAATGCTTCAACAAAGGTTTCGAACTTTTCGAGAAAAATAGGATCATCCATAAAAGCATCTCTTACCTTATACTCCCTGCCTTTTCTTATGCCAGAATCCCAATTATAACCTGCTCCAGCATCAAACACATATTTTGGTGTACCTTCTTCGGTTCTGCTCATTGTAGAACAATAAACCCGAAAGCTTAACTTCAGTTTTCTCTTTTTTGCCTCTTCGATAAACTGGATATATTCCTTATTATATTTCCAGGCGTATTTTCCCTCTTCAGGCTCAAGTGCTGACCAAAGTATGCGAATATAAATATGTGTAGCATATTTATGCGCAGAGATACTGTCCATTTGTTTCCAAAAAAGCTCGGCGTTTACCTGTGGATAGATGGAGCGCCAAGTGTTTTCAAACTCCCACCCTTCGCAATATATTGCCCAACCAACACACGGGTTGCGAAGAACACTTGTAGTATCTGTTTCAAATATTTTTATTGACGTGGGCTGACCATACGTTGTTGAGAAGACTATCAATGAAAATACTACTAACCACAGATATTTAGAATAGTAATTATGGTTTATTGAATACTCGATTTTAAATTGTTTCATTTTGTTCTCTTTAATTTATTAACAACAATAATGGGACTCTTAAGAATTTTAAATTCTCCCATCTCTTAATTAAATGTCTTAAACTACCTGCACAAGTTTTTAGGTGCGGTCTGCAAATCTGAAGAAACACAAACTAAAATAGTTTTTATCTTTTACTCATTTGACTGTTTATTTTTGTACCTGAAAACAAGTTTTCCGCACTTAACAAATACACTTTACAGCATTAACCAAGGTAAAGCGCTGCACCACCATTTTTATTTAACAACCTTATCATAGGATAATGATTTATCACCTCGAATGTCATCAAATCCTGAAACAGAGAATGAATCTATAGTTTGATTTATTCCAACTTTTCCAATTGGATGCCTTCCGTCTTACAATAATTGAATACACTGCCTGAGCTACTTCATTTTATAATGTTCAAAATTATTTCGTGCAGCCAATTCTTTCAAACGCTCAGTTAACTCATTACGTTTGGATTCACTCATCCCGGTAAAATTGTGTAAATACTGAATATCCATTTTAACTTGCTCGACATTCGTACATCCTAGCGTTGTTGTACTTACAGGGAGTGACCATGCAAAATGAAGTGCATCTTCGAAACTAATTAATTCAGGAATTACTGATTCCCTCTTCTCTCCGCTCGTTCCTCCCCATTTGATTGGAACTCCAGTTAAACCACCACCGCCGAGAATTTTCATCCCGATAACACCAACATTTTTTTCAACTGCCTTCGGCAGAACATTCAGTACGAAACTTTTTCGCAACGGATCTACAGGATTTACCGGGCACATCATGGCTTCTATCTCCGGTAGATTTTTATCGAGCAAGTAATTATTCGCGTCGGGATCAAAATGTCCGCTGAAACCAATATGTTTAATCATGCCCTGTTCTTTCGCTTTCAACATCGCATCGAGAACTCCATTTTTTAACCGATTATCAACATCCTCCGTTGATGTAATATTGTGCATAAGATATACGTCAAGATAATTTGTATTCAACTCTTTCAAAGAGGTTTCAAGATTACGATTCAAATCATCCGCATTTTTTGCCTCTGACTTTGAAAGAAGAATGATTTCCTTTCGGTATTTAGGTGTTAGAAATTTTCCCAACTCTGTTTCGCGTGAACCTCGACCATATGCCCGTGCGGTATCAAAAAAACGACATCCTACATTAATGGCAGTATCTATTAGAGCTTCAATTTCTTGATAAGTCCCTCCGGAAGAGCCGGTACCCAATGTGAAAAGTGTTGCATCAAGACCTGTCTTTCCAAGTTTTCGAGTTGGTAAAATAGTGCTCCATTTGTCTTTAATATCAAAACCACTGATCGGTAGTGCCAGTGCGGCCATAAACATACCCGATAGTTTTATAATTTCTCTACGGTTAAGATCATTTCGAGATAGATTTATATCTTTCATTGTTCACTCCTTTTTGTTTTGAATTTATTGAAGTTTAACAAATGTCATTTCTTTTTTTAACATATAATCAGGTAATTCAGGTGTGTATATGCAGCTTCGTCTAATAACAAATTCTTTCCCATCATCTCCCGTATATACATATCCATGAGTATCGAATACATAGGGTATGCCTTTGTATTCACCTATGTAAAGTTGACTGTGCGCCCCAGTGATTTGTATAGTAGTGCAAGGCTCATTCTTCATAATGGCCTGATATTGCGCTTCCTTACCCACATCAGGTTTAATACTGCCAGAATAATTATATGCTTTTAGCAGAGTACCATTGCCAGGAAGTGTAAATCCAAAACAACTGAATAAGTCCCTTAAAATGGTTGCATGATTCCTCCCGAACCAAGCTCCTGTGTAATCATAAACTTGATCAAGAAGTTTGAACGTTTGTTTGAGAATATTCCTTTTCGTGTAGGGCAGAAATCCAATATTAACATCGGCATCCTTTTTTAGCCATCCCTTTTCAAAACTTAAGCTGGCATCACTTTTACGGAATGGAATCGAAATTTCAAATTGGTCATTAACTTTTGAATAGTTCAGACGATCCCCCATTCTAAGCCATCCTGAAAAATATTTGCATGCTGAATCGGAATAATATGGGACTGTTTCGCCGGTACAAATAATAAATTTTTTATCTGAAATACTTTTAGCAATTTGATTCTGTTTTGTTATCGCAATGTTTTCAGAATTGATCCACCCGTAACCTCTTTCCGTGAGAACGAACATGTATGCATCATCTTTTGAAGTGTGCAAGATTTGCAACGGGCTTGCTATGGGAACAACATCCAGATTGAACATATCCCATCTTGCTCTGCCAGTGTTTTCAATGGCAACATGTTCTGGCTTGGGAGTTGGGACAATTCGGATTCTGCTATCGTGAACTGTAATGCCATGTTGAATATTTTTTATTTCACCTACTTTTTCAAGTCCCATGTTTTCTTCAAAGCTATTAATTTCCCAATCAGCATAACCGATTCCCAAAATATTTCCATAATTCTTTTTCCTCAAATATTTTATCTGCGATTGAATCATTTCCTTTACAACTTGATTCAGTTGAGTCTGGCTTAGTGATGCAAGATCAGGTGGAATTGCTATCAACCCACACCAACTTTCTATTTGTTCTTTTATTTCAGTTCCCATACCATGTTCAAGTGCAGGAAGGTTTTTCATTTTTTCCTGAAAAGTTTTATTCTTTTGCAGTATCTCTGCAAGTGAAAGAATAACCCTATCAGGATTCTCTGTTCGAGCAATCCAGAAATCAGGTGTGCGCATTTCCGGTAATGTTCCGGGCAGCACATCAGGCGCCCTGCGATAGTGGCTTGGTTCTTTTTGTCCAAAGAGTGATAATGGAATAAGAAACCCAAGCATCAAAACTAACGTTTTCACCTTGTTAATTCGTATCATGATTATTTCACTTGAGTGGTTACGTTACATTCAATCAAATTCAAAAATAGTTTTTTTGCTACAACAGAATTTAACTTGTCTGAAGCTAATCCCGGAACAATGCTGAGCGTTGAAAGAAATACTTTACCTTTTCCAACACCAATCCTGTTTAGAGCGCACAATATTTCTTTGGTATCCTGTGCACCGACTGATACAATCCATTCGGAAAACATTGTTTCAAGATTTAATCCGGAAATCAAAGAATTCTTATTGCCTGATGGAGTGCTATAGAAATGTTGGTATTCCCAGCTCATAGACTGTGCTTGTGGCAAACCTTCCAGATAGGGACTGTAGCCAACGAATTGACGGCCGGCGTTTCCCCGTTTAATGATACCGCCTCCTCTATAATAAGGAGGTCTGGTCTTCAGTTTTGAATTTATCTTTTCTGCAAAAATGTCTGCATTTTCAAGAACAATTAACGTGGCACCCTGACTGACACGTCCAAATACACTTTCTACAAGATTCTTGTCTAATTTGCCAGCCTCGTGATTGCCTATGATGATTACATCGGAATTGTCAGATCCTACCTGATATGAATCCGCTGCAATATTTCGTGAATTTTGCAAGAAACTCTTTACTATTCCATCAGATTCAATAACACTAATTTTGGATTTCGAACCTGTCCTGTTCATATAATCAACTGTAAATATTTCATCAAAGCCATCTGCTATTAGTTTGTTATTATTTAAAAGCTTGGCTTTCACTTTGTAATAACCTTCTAACTCCAACGTAGGAAATTTTATTCCTTCTAATAATAGCTGCCCAAATTCTTCTTTACCGGCTACATTGACAATTGCTTCCTTAGTAAACACTACTTTTTTATTAGGGTCTTCAAGTTCTATCGTAAGAGTATGTTTACCGCTTATATTTTTTTCATTGATAATAAAAAAATCTGCTATAGGTGAAGTACCTTTTGTTACAACTTTATTTCTCAGCTTCACTGCTACATATAATGGCTGTGTGTAGTGTTGAAGAATAGAAGGATCTGCTGTTGGATTTCGGTAGACATCCACCACATCGGTTCGGGTGGATTCGGATCCCCATCCATTCATATTATAGGCATCAGCGATATTACTCATGCGAACGTTTTCAATACTCCGGCCATGGAAATAATGCAGATTTCTCCCCATGCTCAAGGTTAACACGTCAACAGATTTGTAAGCCGATCTGTAACCTGTTTCATCCAGAAAACGGTTATAATGATTAAACCAATCAATATGCTCTTGTTCGCGATAACCTGTAGCACCAATTTCTTTTAATTCATTTACGATTTTTTCTAGCCGTACCATTGTACCAAAAGCTCCCTCTTCACCAAAAAATATTAATTCGCTTTTATCAAGTCGGTACAGTGAATCTTGTGGTGTTGGTGCAGTGGGTGCATTTACTACTCCCCGCAGATAGAATTGGGGATTGTTATAATTAACATCCACATAACCTGGATATGCATACCAGTGATGATGGTCCCACCATTTTCCATAATAAAGCTGTTCATCAAAGGGGCGCATATGAAGTTTGAACGGATCGTTTTTCATCACTTCATAATATGGTATTTGAACGTTACGTCCGCTGTTGTAAGTTATGATTCGCGATGGATCAAGATTGTAAACCATTTTCATATTTTTAATATCATCCTCATCAGGAGGCTGTGTTGCTTCATTTTTCAAGTTGTAAATTAACATTGAAGGATAAGAGCGATCACGAATGATCATCCTGCGTAACTTTTCTTTTCGTAATTCAAGCGCCTGGGCATCAGGTCCGGTTATGTTATCTTCTTTATTTGGCATAACCCGGTAACCACCAGATTCTTCATATGTAAGCAATCCCATTTTATCAGATATTTCTATAACTTCCGGTTGACCAATAGCCCTATGCAGAAGCATCATATTCATGCCAAGCTCCACCTGTATCTCCATATCTCTTTTGACCATTTCATCTGTGGGGAACATTCCATTTTTTGGCCACATGCCTCGTGTCATTGCCGCCATTATAAACACTCGTTTACCATTAAGGTAAAAGCGCTGGTCGCCATCTTTTTCCCCAATATCAAACCAACGAAACCCAAAGCGTTGGCTTTTACTGTCTTGCATTTTATTGCCTGAATATGAGGCGCGTGCATTGTAAAGAGTTGCTTCTTCCAGGTTACGGTACCCTGAAAGTTCCCAGAGTTTGGCCTTCGGTACCTTAGCTGTAAACTGGATTGTAGATCTTCCCGGCTCTATCTTCATTTTTTTTTCTTCGTGCCAGAGAACCTCTGAAGGGGCTTTCGAAGGAAGAATATCCAGACCCAACGATCCATTCTGTTTCTCTTTTGTATCATTAAAAAGTGTAACAAACACTTTCACAGTTTTAGGGTCGGGTTGGTTTTGAACATATACATCCTCAACAACAACTTGGTCAGTTGCGCGGAGAATCACAGGACCAGTAATGCCTCCAAAGCCATGAACTGCAGGGATAAGATTTTTACCCCAACGCATAAGAATATTATCATTCCATGAAAAATTTCCAACGGGGTCTGTAATACGAACATCAAGTTTGTTTTTAGCATTAAAGTTAATAGCATTTGTAATATTTACATCAAAAGGAGTATTACCAATTACATCATAGCCCACTAGTGTACCGTTGACAAACACCTCTGCTCGCATATTAACTGACTCGAACCGGATAGTAATACGTTTACCTTTAAGTGCCGGATCTAATTCAAAAGTTGTACTCCACCATGAAACACCTACATAATTACCACCTGTATCGGGAATGGCACCTCCAATTGCGCCCCAATAGTGTTCTTCAACAGTACCGGGTACAGCAACGCTAAGCCTTTTCACTTCACTCAATCCATCCCAACCACAAGTTGGGAGATTTACAGGAAGCTTGGAAATATCAACAGGGGGAAGGTAGATGTCATCATCATACCAGAGTGCGGATTGATCCAACCAGAGTTTCCAGTCCGCACCGGATAGTTTTTTTTCCCATCGACCTAGTTGCGCAAAAGCACAACCAGTGAATATCATTATCAATAAGCTAAGTGTTATTATTTTTTTTGTATTCATAGCAATTTATCTCTTTCTGTTATTGGTTAGAAATCAATAAGTGCATTCAAAACTGGGAATTTTCAAGTTGCGCCTGATAATGGCCCCAGCATATGGGATGTTTTTCGGTTTACTCTGTTTTTATTAAAGCAAGAACGTATCTTTTCAGCCACTTAAAAAC
>JAIFMH010000023.1 GCA_020048595.1 Bacteroidota bacterium
AACGCTGGTTGGTATGCAAGGAGAGATGGTCGAATATAGGGGAAAGAAAAAAGTTTTGGTACGTCTTGGCACAACTGGTACCAATTTATTAGTGACGGTGAGTCTTGAAATTATCGAAAAAGAGTAGTTATTTGATAAGACCAGCAAACCCTTAACTGACAGGCATTTGATGCGTAATTAAAACTTGAATTGTGAATAGCTACTAAATGAAGTAAGCACAAAATAGTATAACAAATAAATTTTGCAATTGACAAATTAAATTAACGGATCGGATTGTTGATAACATCATTATAAGTCAAATAATTCAACTTTGCCAAAGGACTAAATATAGAAAATTCTACTGAGGCTTTTTAATTGTTTATGTAATGAACTCACGAATAATAAACATTCCCGGAAACTATCAATCTGGAGTAAAACCAAACTGTTTGCAGAATAAATGAATTATCAAGTAGAAAACATTAACGTAAAAAACAATAAGAAATAATTAACTTTACTCTTTAATTAAGACCTTCCAATGTTGTAAAATTGCCTGATACATAAAAATCACTAAGAATACTTGTTATTCGCTTAATAAATGCTTGTTATTCGCTTAATAAAAAAAACAAGAATCAATCAATTAAACTTTTAAACTTCTAGCTTTACTTTCTCGATTTATGAAACCATATAAAATATCAATGATCGGCCTTGGATATGTAGGCCTGCCCCTTGCAGTTGAATTTGCAAAACATTACCCTGTAATTGGTTTTGACATTAATCAGGAACGCATTTCCGGTATTAACGAAGGGCATGACAGTACACTGGAAGTTGAAGACGATAACCTCTTAAGTGTTCTTACAAAAACTAATCCGGTTCAGACAGGTCTATATTTAACCAACAAATTAGACGAAATCCGCGATTGTAATGTATACATAGTAACCGTACCTACACCAGTAGATAAAAATAACCGTCCTGATCTTACACCCTTAATAAAAGCAAGCGAAAGTATAGGGAAGGTGATCAAAAAAGGTGACATCGTCATTTATGAATCAACTGTTTACCCAGGCTGCACCGAAGAAGATTGTGTTCCTGTTATTGAAAAAACATCGGGGATGAAAATGAATGTTGACTTTTATGCCGGTTATTCACCCGAACGTATCAATCCTGGCGATAAAGAGCATACTGTAACTACCATTCACAAAATCACATCAGGGTCAACTCCTGAAATTGCAGAAGAAGTAGATCAACTCTACAAGAAGGTAATTAAAGCGGGCACCCACAAGGCTCCATCAATAAAAGTAGCGGAAACGGCCAAAGTTATCGAAAATTCGCAACGTGATATAAATATTGCTTTCGTTAATGAGTTGGCTCGTATCTGCGCTCATATGAACTTGGATACCCGTGCCGTACTGGATGCTGCAGGAACAAAATGGAACTTTCTGAAATTTTCGCCCGGCCTTGTCGGTGGCCATTGTATCGGTGTTGATCCATATTATATGGCTCAAAAAGCACAGGAAGTAGGGTATCATCCTGAGATCATTTTGGCTGGCCGACGCATGAACGATGGCATGGGAGCATGGATTGCATCACAGGTTGTAAAACTGATGATCAGGAAAGATGTTACTATTAAAAACTCCCGTGTTCTTGTACTTGGAATCACATTTAAGGAGAATTGTCCTGATATCCGCAATACTAAAGTTGTAGATGTTGTTAAAGAACTTGAACAATTTGGATGTAATGTTGATATTTTTGATCCTTGGGCCAACGCCGCAGAAGTAAAACATGAATATGACAGGCAAATTGTATCATCCTATACAATGAGCGATTACGATGCTATTGTATTAGCTGTAGCGCATAACGAATTTAAAGCTCTTGATTTCAGCACCCGAAATGATAAAACTGTACTTTATGATATAAAGTCAATATTACCAGTAGAAGTGGTAGATGGAAGGTTGTAATTTACTTGATAAAATTGATAACATTTTAAAATAGGAAATCAGAAAACCAGGAGCAAAAATTAAAGTTCACTTTTTCTTACTGATCCTTAAACTCATCTTCCTATTTTTCTTGTTCAAAGTCTATAAGTAGCTGTTGCATCTATTTCCCCAGATGCAAATGGATCAATATATCAAACATTTTCTTGATAACAATTTACGAAATATGCCCGGATGGAGAACCATGCGCAAGATTGCCGTATTTGAAAGTGGTGATCGGAGAGGTAAACTAATGCCTTCAAAAAAGGATAATTATAAAATTCTGAAAGCTGGAATCTTACCTAACCAGCTTCAGATTTTTCTCATACAAAACCCTGACCGAATCAAAGTCGGTCTTAAAGCTGGCAGCAATTGGCAATGCAGGTGGTGATTCTATTTTAAGCGGATCAATAGCAACATTATTCTTATAGACTCTGAAATCAAGATGTGGACCGGTTGATAAACCGGAACTACCTACATAGCCGATAACCTGTCCCTGGCTAACACTGGCTCCAGGACGAATACCTGGCCCAAAACCAGCCAGATGCATATAGGAAGTGGTGTAGCCGTTATTATGCTTAATACTTACTAAACGGCCTGCACCACCAGCATATGACGCTTTTACAACTGTTCCACGCCCTATTGTATGAACAGGTGTTCCTTTAGGAGCTGCATAATCAACACCGTGATGAGGACGGCGTATACGGAGAATAGGATGCAAACGGCTGTTTGAAAATTTAGATGTAATACGCGCAAACTTTAATGGTGCTTTCAGAAATTCCTTTCGCAGGTTCTGTCCCTTTTCATCAAAATAGTCGGTAATATTATCTTGCTCATAGCGATGCGCAAAATACTCTTTGCCATTGTGATTGAATACAGCGGAATGAATTTCACCAATACTGATGGATTTCCCATCCACCGAAAGTTCCTCATAAATTACCTTGAAGGCATCCCCTTTCTGTATGGCATAAAAATCAATTGTCCATTGGTATATATTTGCCAGAGCAACTGCCATATTCGGATCAACTCCTGACTTCTGCATAGTTGCCCACAAGGAGGAATTTATCACCCCTGAAACAGATTTCAGGTTCCTGACTACCTCTTTTGCATGGGTTCGGACATGAAGCGAGTCACGAAAATCGAAGACCACATAACTCGTATCGTTTATTGTATAAACAAAGTACATCAGTTTGCTGTTACCAACATTACTCATCATTGCAGTATACGTATTGCCAGTGCGGAGCTTGCGAATATTAAAATTTCCATCTGTATATGCATCCAGATTACCAATTATCTTTTGATCTACACCCAGTCGTAAAAATATCCCTCCCAGATTTTCACCGGATTTAATTTCACTTCGATCAATTTTAAATGAGTCAGTAACAATACCATACTCTATCTTTTGAGCGATTTTTGCAACAGGATGAACAATAGGCTCAAAAATAAAATCTTTAAACGCGACAAATGCCACAATTGAGGCTACAATTAACAGTCCTATAGTTATAAAAAGGCTTAGTTTTTTTTTAGTAAATTCCATTAATCAAGTGGTAAAAATGACTGAATACTATATTTATCTACTCAACGGTAAAATTCAGTATTTCTTTTGTCTTCTCAAAGAAAAGAAGGATATCCCACAGCTTTTTTTATGAAAAACTGGTGGACTATGGTAAATCACTAAAATTAAGTGGTTTTAAGTTTCCTGGTAATATACTTATTACCCGGTTTACAGACTAATTCATATGTGCTTCAGCAAAATCACGCCCTGCCTGTAAAGCATCAAGGTTTAGTTTTACAATTTCAACTCCCTTTCGTTCAAAGATATTGCGGATCGCTTCCTTTAGTTCAGAATAATCAATTTCAAGAAACGGGGAAGCTGCTCCAAGTATCACCATATTTGCCGACTTTCCTGAGCCAAGTTTCTTTGCCATTTCGTCTGCATCAAGTGCAATATGATTGTCTATTTTTTCGATTTCTATCATTAACTTATCCATTTCAGGATAGTTAGTAATGTTTATGAAAGGTTTTGTATTGGTTATAAGCCAACCATTGGGTGAAAGTAGTGGCAGGTAACGTAATGATTCCATTGGCTCAACGGATATAATTAGGTCAGCCTGTCCGTAAGGAATAAGATCAGACGCTATTTCATGATCAGCTATCCTTAGGTTTGAAGATACATCGCCACCACGTTGGCTCATCCCATGAACTTCAGCTTGCTTAATGTATAGTCCAGCACTTAGGGCAGCTGTACCAATTGTTGCTGCTATGGAAAGAATGCCTTGTCCGCCGACACCAGCCAGAATAATATCTCGTTTCATTTTTTATTATTTTATATAGTCCAATGTCTGCCTTGTTGTCTTAAATCTGATAGGCCATGACTAAACATAATGTCATTCCTGGTTTATGATTAATTTCTCAGGGCTATTTCACACTTATATTTCGATTTTCATTGCTTCAGCTTTCTTCAGTTCTTTATGATGCCTGATTGCAGTCTGAATACATTCGCGACGTGGGATAATAACAGAAACGCCCTCGTATTCAAGTTCTTGCCTTAGAATGGCTAGATTTTCTTCGTGATGTTTCGGAGATGGATCAAGTACAAAAATATGATCTTTCTTTACCCCAACACCAAGACAAATATCTTCAATCCGGCCAAATGCAGCTGAATCCTGTCCACCTGTCATTGCGGTGGTTTCATTATCAAGAATCATGATAGTGATCTTGCTCTTATCTTTTACACAATCGATTAATCCGGTGATTCCACTATGAGTAAAAGTACTGTCGCCGATTACAGCTACTGCAGGAAGTAATCCAGCATCAGCTGCACCTTTTGCCATTGTAATTGAAGCACCCATATCAACGCAGGTATTAATTGCATCAAATGGATCGAGTGCACCCAGCGTATAACACCCGATATCAGAAAACACCCTTCCTTTGCTCCATTTTTCAAGTGCTTCGTTTAGTGCATTATACGAATAAATGTGCGGACAGCCTTTGCAAAGTGAAGGAGGCCTGGAAACTACCACAGAAGGGATATCTTTCCCACGGCTATCATTCATTCCAAGTGCTACTGCAACAATATTAGGATTCAGCTCTCCATCACGTGGAACTGTGCCATCAAGGCGACCATGAATAGTTTTACCTGTATTCAGAAATCCTTTGATGGATTCTTCAACTATTGGATAACCTTCTTCCAGGATAAGTAGTTTTTCGCAAGAGTTGTAAATCTTTGCAACCAAAGAGTGTGGTATAGGGTATTGAGCTATCTTTAAAACAGGGAAAGGGATGTGACGGTCCGGATAATTCTCGAGCAGATAGTTATATGCTATCCCGGTTGTAATAATACCTAAGCTTTTATTTTCACCATCTGTAAATACGTTAAAACCCGAATCGAGAGCATATTTCTCAAATGTATCCTGTTTAAGCAATAGAGTTTTATACTGTCTTCTGGCATTGGCAGGTAATAGTATAAACTGCCTGTGATCACCAGGTAAGCGGATTTCGTTTTGCGGCCTTGAAGGTATACAAACCACACCTGCACGGGAATGTGCCAATCGTGTAGTGATACGCATTAAAACAGGCACGCCAAGTTTTTCCGACATATCAAAACCATAATGAACCATATCGTAAGCATCCTGCTGGTTGGTAGGCTCCAGCACAGGAAGCATAGCAAATTTACCATAAACACGAGAGTCCTGCTCATTCTGAGAAGAGTGCATTGAAGGATCATCAGCTGAAACAATAATAAGCCCTCCGTTTGCTCCTGTGATAGCTGAATTCATAAAAGGATCAGCTGCAACATTCAATCCTACATGCTTCATACATACTATAGCTCGTTTGCCTGCATATGACATTCCCAGAGCTGATTCCATGGCTGTCTTTTCATTGGTTGACCAACCTGCCCGAATTTTCCCGGCTTTAGCTTCTTTGGATTGAATTACATATTCAGTAATTTCGGTAGAAGGAGTTCCCGGATATGCATATATACCTGATATTCCGGCATCTATAGCTGCCTGAGCAATAGCTTCATCACCAAGCAACATTAATTTCTGGTTCATATTGTGACTTCTTTAACAATAGAAATAATGAGGCAAACGTACATGAATTGAATATGATTAACAAGTACTTTTAAAAATATTTTCAGTAATTCACGGAATTTGCGAATATTAAATATTCATTATAATACTGCACTCTTGAACACCTGGATATTTCAACTGTTTGATATATTTGTACCTTAGAGTTAAGGTAAATAGAAAGTGGAAAAGAGAAGAGGAAAAATGGAAATTAGAAAATGGTAAATAGAAAATGGTAAACAGGTTTGAGGAATCGTTGTCATAGTCCTAAAATACCAAAAGCTTGGTCCTTAATCCCGGAACCCGTAACTTGAAATAGTAAATTCTAAAAAAAAGCATACTTAAATAATACCTAATTTGAATTACTTAGCCCATCTGTTTTTAGCCGGCACTCATCCTGAAATCATTCTTGGCAACTTTATTGCCGATCATGTGAAGGGAAGTGATATTTTGAAATATTCTGATACTATCAGAAAAGGGATTTCGATGCATCGTGCAATCGACTCATTCACTGATCAGCATCCGGTTGTTAAACAAAGTATAACAAGGTTAAGAGCCGATTTCAGGAAATACGCCGGCGTAATTGTTGATATGTATTATGATCATTATCTCTCAGCTCACTGGGATGAATATTCGCTTCAAAACCTAAATGACTTTACAAAAACAAGATACGACATACTGAATACATTTCAGTCAATTCTTCCTGCACGTTCATCCAGACTTCTGTTTTATATGGAGAAACAAAACTGGCTATTATCCTATGGCAGTTTCGACGGAATGCAGCAGGCATTTAATGGCATGTCGCGCCGAACAACTTTTGAATCAAAAATGGAGCTGGCTGTAGTAAACCTGAGAGCTGGTTATCCTGAATTCAGGCAGGAATTCAGGCAGTTTTTCCCGGATTTGCAATCGTTCGTTCAAAATAATTTCGAAATCCAGTCATAATATCCATTAAATAATTATAACTCAAAAAGCCATCCTGAATCAGGATGGCTTTTTATATTTAACTGTATCAGAGTTAATCTTCTATTATAACTTCTTTTCCCGCGGCCATATCTTCGAGCATGGCTGTTGTCACTGACTTAGGACGTTCAAGCGGATAAACCAAAGCACGGTCCCATATCAGGTTAGCAGTTATCCCTATAGCTCTTCCAATTCCAAACAATACGGTGTAAAAATCATATTCTTTTACGCCATAGTGCCATTGTATAACACCTGATTGGGCATCCACGTTTGGCCATGGATTTTTAGCTTTACCTTGCTCACGCAAAATATCAGGAACAACTTTATATAGCATATCCGTATATTTAAACATAAGGTCGTCCTTCAGATGTGTTTGACAAAAGTTATGTTGCAGCGTGTATCTTGGATCTGTTTTGCGAAGTACAGCATGACCATAACCAGGAATAACTTGTCCTGACTTAAGCGTATCCCAAACAAACTTCTTCATTTCTTCTTCGGTAGGAACGCGGTCTTCCATTTTTTCCATAACGCCCTGTAACCACCGCAATACTTCCTGATTTGCAAGCCCGTGGAGTGGTCCGGCCAAACCGTTAACCATAGCAGCTATACTCAGATAAATATCTGATAAAGAACTTGAGACAAGATGTCCGGTATGTGCACTTACATTTCCGCCTTCATGATCAGCGTGTATAATAAAATTCATGCGGCTTACATCATCGTAAGGCTTACCTATACCCATCATATGGGCAAAGTTAGCGCCAAAATCGAGATATGGATTCGACTGAATGCGTTTACCATCACGGTAAAGCTTAGCATAAATATAGGTCGCAATTTCAGGCATCTTAGCCAGAAGATTGAGTGCATCTTCGTATGTAGAATCCCAATAATCAAGCTTATGCAATTTGCCGGAAGCGTATTTTTTGGCAAACAATGATTCGCGTTGCAAGGTTGTAATTACTGCGGAAAAGATCGCCATCGGATGACTGCAGCAAGGCATACCATCAATAACTTCGTAAACATACCGTGGAAGTATTCTACGTTTGTTAAATTCATCGATTACATCCTGCAATTCATCTTCATTAGGAATATCGCCGGTAACCAGAAGATAAAAAAGGCCTTCAACATAAGGCATTTCAGCACCTTTTGGCTTTGGAAGTTTCTCAAACACTTCAGGTAATGTAAGCCCCCGGTACCTGATACCTTCATTTGGATCGAGATATGAAATATCAGTCAACAATACTTTCACACCCCGCATACCACCGATTACCTGTCCAATAGTAACCTGATCGATTACAACATTACCATGTTCCTTCAGGAGTTTTTCCGTACGTGGACGCCATTCCAATATTTTCTCGTGAAGCCTGTCTTTGAGTCTGAACGACATAAATTAATTATTTATAAGTTTGTTAAACGTCTTTATTTGATATTTAAATGTATTAACAGGAAAAATAATGTTAATCCATTTACATGTTTTTTATCATCTCAGTTCCAAATTCTGAAGTCTTCAGTTTGGTTGCGCCTTCCATCAGGCGGTGGAAATCGTATGTAACAGTTTTATTGGCAATTGTTTTCTCCATTGAATTGTAAAGCAGCTGGGCAACCTCATTCCATCCGAGGTATTCAAACATTAGCGCGCCTGATAGGATCACAGAACCAGGATTTACCTGATCAAGACCAGCATATTTTGGTGCTGTTCCATGGGTTGCTTCGAAAATGGCAAAACCATTTTGATAATTGATATTTGCACCCGGTGCAATTCCTATTCCACCAACCATGGCAGCAAGTGCATCCGAAATATAATCGCCATTCAGGTTAAGGGTCGCTATAACAGAGTATTCATCGGGACGAAGCAAAATCTGTTGAAGAAATGCATCAGCTATTACATCTTTAACAATGATTTTTCCTTCTGAAACGGCTTTCTGTTGGGCAGTATCTGCAGCTTCACGTCCCTGATCTGCCGCAATACGATCGTATTGCGCCCAGGTAAATGTTTTATCACCGAATTCACGTTCAACCAATGCATAACCCCATTGTTTGAAACCACCTTCAGTAAACTTCATAATATTCCCTTTGTGAACGATGGTCAAAGATGGCAGTTTGTGGCTGATTGTGTATTCTATAGCTGCACGGACCAGGCGTTCAGTACCTTCGACAGAAACTGGTTTGATACCTATTGAAGATGTTTCGGGAAACCGGATTTTGGTAACACCCATTTCATTGATCAAAAAGTTGATCACTTTAGTAGCATCGGGAGTGCCGTGCATGTATTCGATACCTGCATAAATATCTTCGGTATTTTCGCGAAAAATATGCATATCCACTTTATCAGGCCTTTTTACAGGGCTGGGTACTCCCTGAAACCAACGTACAGGACGAAGACAAACGTAAAGATCGAGTATTTGGCGTAAAGCAACGTTTAATGAACGAATTCCTCCACCAACCGGGGTTGTGAGAGGACCTTTTATACCCACAAGGTATTCTTTGAAAGCATCGAGGGTTTCGTCAGGAAGCCAGTTACCAGTAGTTGAAAATGCTTTTTCGCCGGCAAGTACTTCTTTCCACATTATTTTCCTTTTACCGCCATACGCTTTTTCGACTGCTGCGTCAAAAACCCGTACAGAGGCATTCCAGATATCCGGACCTGTTCCGTCTCCAATAATAAATGGTATAACCGGATAATCAGGAACTTGCAACTTACCATTCTCAAAAACAATCTTACCTGTACTCATCTTACTTTATAATTATAATGATTTGATTTCGTTGTAAAGATAAAAAAAACATTCAATTTTCTAAATATATTAGAAAATTCTTCTGTTCTTTTAGCTCATTAAATTTATAGAGATACATCGTGAAAACTGAACAAACAAATATAACGAAATGTTACTTATAATTGTATGTATATTTTAAAAGTGGAATATCAAAGAATCCTAAACCTTCCTGATAAATTAGTTAAAAAACAACCTATTGTTTTGTTTGATGGAGAATGTACTTTATGCAGCAATTCAGTTAGTTTTCTGCTCAGGCACAATCGTATTGGCAACCTTAGTTTTGCTTCATTGCAATCAGAAACCGGATTAAAAATTATAAAGCTGGCCGGACCGACATTTCAACAGGCTGACACAGTATTGCTGTTACAGGACAATAAATTGTACGGTTGTTCGTCGGCAGCATTAAGAATCACATCTCATCTCGGATTCCCCTTTCACCTTTTAAGAATCCTAATTCTAGTGCCTGCCTTTATCAGAGATGCCGTATACCACTATATTGCCAGAAACCGGTATAAATGGTTTGGGAAGAACTCATATTGCATTCCAGATGAGAAAGGGTATCGGGAACGATTTTTATCCTGATACTCTTAAATTTATGACAAACATCAGCACTAACACTGAGACGGATTAATTGTTACGGATTAGAATAAAATCAGATATGTTTTGTGTCTATCAGTTTCTTCAGCAAAAATTTTTTTTTGCCGTGAACTGCATTCCCCAAAAAATGTTGCTGCTATTCCCTGTTTTTCGAGTCAATGAAAATAGTGACAGGCCCATCATTAACAAGTGCTATTTCCATGTGCGCACCAAATTGACCGGTAGCAACTTTTTCTCCAAGACTAAGTTCAAGGGACTCAATAAAAGCATCGTAAGCGGGTTTTGCTATGTCAGGACGGGCAGCTTTGCTATACGAAGGACGGTTACCTTTTCGTGTGCTTGCATGCAAAGTAAACTGGCTCACCACCATTATTTCGCCGCCAATATCACGGATGTCAAGGTCCATTGCGCCCTGGCTGTCATCAAAAATCCTCAATCCCGTTATCTTACTACACAGCCATTCCCTGTCTTCGGGAGTGTCTGCTTCTTCAAAACTTAAAAGCAGCAATAATCCATAACCAATCCGGCTATATTCCTGACCTCCGATACTGAGTGTACATGATGTAACTCTTTGAATAACTGTTCTCATAATGCGTAAATAATTAGTAATATAAATTCCTGATAAACAACTGTAAAAGGTTTATCCCTTTACATATTCAGTAACATCCAGGCTTTCATCGTTGAGCAGCCCAAGGTAATTGTGATACCTTTCAGGATTGATACTTCCTTCCTCCAATGCCTGTTTAACAGCACAACCAGGTTCATGAATGTGAGTACAATTGCTGTACTTGCATTTGTTAAGCAGAGCCCTGAATTCAGGAAACCGTTCGCTGATCTCCTGGCTTTCAAAATGAACAAGGCCAAATTCCTTAATACCCGGTGTGTCAATCATATAACCTCCAAATGAAAGAGGATGCATTTCGGCAAACGTTGTTGTGTGCATTCCTTTATTATGGTACGATGAAATCTCGCCTGTTTTGATGGCCAATAATGGATCCAATGTATTAATCAAAGCTGATTTGCCTACACCAGAATGACCTGAAAACAAATTTACTTTATTGTGAAGAACTAATCGTAATGCTTCAATTCCGGTTCCATCCAAAGCTGAAACAGCATATGAAGGATATCCTAATGAAGTGTATAATTCCATCAAACTGGAACATCGATCTTTAGCTTCTGTAGTATAAATGTCAATTTTATTAAAAATCAATGCGGCTGGTATGTGATAGGCTTCTGCCGTTACCAGCAACCTGTCAATAAAACCTGTTGAAGTACGCGGTAACATTACACTGGCAACAATATACAACCTATCAATGTTTGATGCAATTATGTGAGCTGATTTTGAAAGATTTATTGACCGGCGAACTATATAATTTGTCCGAGGTTCAATGGCAGTTATTATTCCATTTTCTTCTGCACCTTCCAACTTAAATTCAACATGATCGCCAACTGCAACAGGATTAGTTGTTCGGATACCATGCATGCGAAACTGACCTTTAAGCCTGCAATTACACAACTTGTTGTTGTCCGTCATTACAATGTACCAACTTCCGGTTGATTTTATTACTATCCCTTTCACAATTGTTTTTATGATGACCTACTTGTATGCATATTTCTTTCAGGATGAGATTTGCATGCAATTTGCTGATTAGGCAAATTTACTGCTTTTCAATCTATTCCAGACAGTAATATGGAAATATTAACATAACAGCTGATTAAAGAATTAAATGCTTACTCATGACGACAAAGGATTTGTTGCCATTTTTATACATTCATGCACTGTTTAAACGAATTAACTTTAACACAGCCTTTGTGCAAAACACAAAAATTAGTTACATTTGAAAAAATATTTCTATGGAAACAAGTGCTCTACTATCCCTTTTGCCTGCCCCGATAGTTGCGGTATCACTCTTTATGTTGCTCAGGTATAAATACCCAAACAGCAGTTTTCACCTTGTATATAAAACATTTATTTTAGGTGCAGTTGGTATACTGCCGGTTTTTATTATTGAAAGAGTGATAAGTTTCCTTCACCTTGATCACCTTCATAGCCTGAACAGGACTTTATTTTACGCATTTGTTCTTACCGCAGGTGTATTTGAACTTTGGAAATTCCTGGTATTGAGAATATTTGTTTATACTTCGAAACAAGTTCACAAAACGTTTGACGTAATTGTTTACAGTATAATTATTGGAGCAGGATTTACTACGGCTTACTCCATCTATGCTTTATTCTACGCACCTTCCTATATTAATGTTGGACTATATGCTTTAACCATCGGACCTGTATTTGTTTCAACAGCAGTGATCATGGGATATTTCACTGGAATTGCACTGAGCCGTCAATTTCCTGTAATTGAATTTATTACAGGATTATTTATCGCTATTATTTTTCAGGGAATATACAGATTTTGCCTGCTAACAACAGATACCTTGTTACTCTATATGGCAACAGGAGGAATGCTTGTTACAGCTATATCCTTACTGGCAATAAGCCTGCGTGAACCGGCAGAATCAAATTAACCTGTAAACTTTTCCCGGAAGACACCGTAAAACACCTTCAAATTCCATATTAAGCAGAATTGATGCTGCTTTGGCCGGAAGTATTTATCAGGAGTGAGGGTAACAAATAACTGACGCTGTACAGTATTTTTTTTAACTTTTAAATCATCCCAATTCAATAAATAGCTGATATCTTTTGCTGATTGTATTAAGGCAGCCTTATTTATTTTTATAAGCTTATTACATCCTTCCGAGTGGGGATCACCCAGCCGGCCCGGGACTGCAAAAACGTCCCTGTTATACGAATTCGCAATTTCAGCAGTAATTAATGCTCCTCCGGTGGAACCGGCTTCCACAACAATTGTTGCATCACTCATGCCTGCAATAATGCGATTACGCATCGGAAAATTTTCACGATCAGGAGTAGTATTGCTCATATACTCGCATAACAAACCACCAGATTCCGACATTTTTTCAGCTAATGACCGATTAGCAAACGGGTAAATACGATCAAGTCCATGACCTAACACACCAACAGTTTCTAGCTTATTATCGAGGGCAGCTTTATGCGACCAGGTATCGATTCCATATGCAAGGCCGCTTACGATCAACACATTATGCTCCAGTAATCCTTCAACAATCTTGCGGCACATATCGCGTCCATACTCAGTTGCCTTCCTGGTGCCAACCATTGCTACTACTTTGGGAACATTAAGATCAGCAGTGCCTTTATAATACAAAAGTAATGGACTGTCATGGCATTGTTTCAAACGGATCGGATACTCTTTATCCAGATAAAATAGTGGAGCAATTTTATTTTTCTCAATAAACAGGAGTTCTTCTTCAGCCCGTTCGAAGACATTATGATTAGTTAATGCATTTACTGTTTGCTCTCCAATGCCCGGGATCTTTAACAATGCACGCTTTTTCTCCATAAAAACAGCTTTCACGCCTCCACAATATGCAACCAGGCTCTTGCCGTTTACACTTCCAACACCAGGAATAAGCGTTAATGCAATTTTATATATCAATTCATCCATAACGAAGTCCAAACATACAACTTTTTACAAAATCATCTTTTACATCTTTGACGAATATTATTAACAACCTTAATCTTACATTTGTAATTCAAATCCTTTTATGCATCCTGATCCTTTAAATGTCCTGATAAGTCCGCTCGATTGGGGTCTGGGACATGCATCACGATGCATTCCTATTATTAAACAACTGGTTCAGATCGGGCATAAAGTAACAATTGCAGGATCCGGACGATCGCTGGTTTTACTTCAAAAGGAGTTTCCTCATCTCGAAAGTATTGAATTGAAGGGATTTTCTCCTTCGTATTCCAGATCAGGCAATATGGTATTGCACCTGGTTTTGCTGGTACCTCAGTTTATCGGTGCAATTATTCGTGAACATAGATATCTTAAAAAGCTAATTTCACATTATCATTTTGACATTATCATTTCAGATAACCGATATGGCTTGTGGAATAAAAGAATACGAAGTATTTTTATTACACACCAGGTAATGATAAAAACGCCTGCCTGGTTGAAGTTGGCTGAATATGGATTGTATCGGATTTCACGTTTTATGATAAGCCGATTTGATGAATGCTGGATACCTGATTACAAAGAAGTACCGTGGCTGAGCGGGGATCTGGCTCATAAATTCCAGTTACCCCCAAATGCTAAATTTATCGGACCATTGTCACGCTTTCAACTTCCGGAAAAGACTTTTAAAAATAAATCCGGTAAAGGAATGATAACAGCTATTATTTCGGGGCCGGAACCACAACGAAGCATATTTGAAGATTTATTAACAAAACAATTATCCGGCATAAACAAGCCGGTAACTATAATTAGAGGAATGCCTGATGAGGAAAAGGATTCAGCAACCGATAACAATCTCACTATTCTACCTCATCTGGCCATGGATCAATTAAAAGATGTCATTTTATCCTCATCGTTGGTAATCTGCCGTTCAGGGTATTCTTCGATAATGGATCTACACTCACTTGGAGTAAAAGCTTTGTTTGTACCTACTCCGGGACAAACGGAACAAATCTATCTTGCAGATCTTCATCAAAAATCGGGGACAGCCTTCTGGAAGTTACAGGAAAATTTAAACCTGGATGTTGATATTGAAAATGCTTTGCAATACGCTGGATTCATAAATATTAATACAAACATTTCAGCTTTGGCTGAGGCAATAGTAGATTTGAAAAAGAAATAATTCGTGTTTGATCTTTTTCTAAGTATTTTTGCATCCCAATAAAACAAAAAAAAATGATCCTTCAATTTATTCACTGGGATATCAGTCCTACAATATTTAGCTTAGGCCCTATAAGTGTACGCTGGTACGGACTGCTATTTGCAATGTCGTTTGTGGTCGGCTATTTTATTATGCTACGC
>JAIFMH010000115.1 GCA_020048595.1 Bacteroidota bacterium
TGGCATTCAGTACAGGTACTTGCACCATCTACACCATCAACGCCATTTGTACCATTTGTTCCGTTGGTGCCGTTTGTTCCGTTAGCTCCGGCAGGTCCCATTGGTCCTTCTTTAGTACAAGCTGAAAAGATACTGGCTCCGATAAAGAGAAATCCAATACCGATTACAAAGAGATTTTTTTTCATAATTTGTTGGTTTTGTTTTGTTTATGTTTGATTATTAGGGTCTGGGTAAGAGTGGAATTCATTAAATCTGTTGTGAATGAATTCACATGCAAATGTGTTATTATATTTTATGATATGAGTATTTATTTCGATGATATATTCACATGTATGAAAGGAAATATTCCTTGTTTGTATTGATATATATCAATGATTGAATATAATCACATATGATTGATATATAGATCCATGGTAGGGGTCGCTGGCAATAGTTCATTACACTTTTATATTGCAGATTAACAAAAGGCACAAAAAAAAAGGTGCTCCGGATAGGGAACACCTTTTAACAACAAAAAACGTTAGAATTACATTCCTTTGATATAATATACCAGTGCCCACCTGTCTGATTCATCAGGAACTTTCTTTTCAAAATTTGGCATCTCATCACGACCGATAAACGACTGGAAATAAATTTCACCATCCGTGCGGGCTTTGAAAGCTTTGTCAGCAAAAGAAGGAATTGCGGTTTTTAAGCTTGCAGATTTTGTGCCGTCACCAAGTCCTTTTGTTCCATGGCATGATTTGCAGTTTTTATTATACAAATCCTTGCCTGTGGTAGCAATGGATGCGTCACCAGCTTTGATCGTACTTTTCATTGATTTATACTTAGCAGGAATAACCCAGGGGCCACCGGCTTTTTGAGCCATTGCTATGTTAGCAGTGATAAAAATAACAGCAGTACATACGAATGCAGCTATCCGAATTGAAGTTTTCATGTTTTACGTGTTTTAGGTTTAGGATTCAGTTTGATTTTCAAAGTTAGACAGATTATTTTCTTTAAATTGTTTTTAACATATTAATAACTAAATATGTGATTGCGATATTTTTGTTTTAATCAGATTTAGGGAAAATGTATTACAAATCAGTTTAATTCACTTTGATGGAAGATTAAACATTGACATTAATACGGATCACTGGATTTTGTATAAAGCAAGAGGAAGTTTTTTGCGATTACTCTTATGATTAATTTCATAATTGGATTTTGGTAGCAATCCGGTTTATCTTCGATTCAAAATCTGATGCTACCACTTATCTTTTAAGGATTCTTTATTAAATTTAAAAGATGGTGCAGTGGCTGTGTAAGCCGAAGTGAAAAAAATAGCGTGTATCATTTTGCTATAGCTCTGATCATTCCTCTGAACATTAAAAAATGCACTGGAAAAAGTAAAAACCAATAAGCCCGGCCACTTAATCCATGAGGCATAAATGTTGCCGTTTGATAGAGGTAATATCCATTGGGTTTTTTCAGGATCCGGATATCGAGCCAAGCCTCACCAGGCACTTTCATTTCAGCAAACAACAGCAACCTCATATTCTCTTTATCAGCAATCAGTACACGCCAGAAATCAAGCGAATCCCCTGGATTTAATTCGGTAGCGTTTCGCCTTCCTCTCCTTAGTCCCACTCCTCCAACCATTTTATCCATCATTCCCCTGATCTTCCATATCCAGTTGGCATAATACCAGCCTGTGTCGCCACCAATCGAAAATATTTTGTTTAAAACACGTTGAGGGTCACCGTTAAGTTTAATCCGTTTCCTATCCCGTAAAACGCCATAAAGCGGTACATCAAGGTACTGAAACAACTGACCGGGCCTTTTAATGGAAATGGCATCCGTCCAACTTGATTGAACTGTATCGAGATTGATACGTTCAAGCGCCCTTGTACAAGCTTCCTTGTAAGTCAAAGGCGTAATATTGAGTATATCTTTTAGTCGTGTTTCTTTACAAACCACTTCCACTTTCATGCTGTTTACAAGGTTAACGGCCAGGTAATAGGATGTTGATGTTAAAAAATATATCCAGTACGATGATATTCGCGGACTTATAAAAGGAGGAACAACATAAATGCGTCGTTTCAATCCTCTAACCTCAGCATACTGAAGAAGCATCTGCTTGTATGTCAGGATTTCAGCTCCTCCTATATCGAATGTTTGGTCATAGGTAGCCGGAAGAAGCATGCAGCCTGTTAAATATTTAATTACATTGCCCACAGCTACCGGCTGGCAAAGAGTTTTTACCCAGGTAGGAGCAATAATTATTGGCATTTTCTCCATCAGGTCCCTGATAATTTCGAAGGATGAACTTCCACTGCCAACAATAATCCCGGCTCTGATAACAGTAACATGTTTCCCTGAACTCCTGAGGATTTCCTCAACATTTTTTCGCGACTGTAAATGCCGTGAAAGCTTTTCGGAGTTAGAAATTCCACTCAGGTAAATAATCTGTTTGCAATTGGTTTGCCGGATGAAATCAGCAAAATTTCCCGCCGACCTCGCTTCTTCTTCCATAAATTCGCCTATGGATGTCGACATGGAATGAATCAGGTAAAATGCAACATCAATATCTTTTGAAAGCAGGGTATCCGGAACAGGATTAAGCAAATCAACTTCCAGGCCGGTAAGCCCTGTCATCGATTGCTCTGCGGTCATTAACCGTCCAATATTTCGGACCAGGCAGGTAACTTCATGATTTTGTTCAAGTAGTTGTTGCAATAGCCTTTTTCCTATATAACCGGTGCATCCGGTAAGCAGTATTTTCATTCAGTGAGTTTAGATTGCAGTGAGAAGGCAGTTGTAAAAAAATCAGAAAATATGACCCGGGAATGGTATTGCAATTTATTCATATAAAACCCGATGGCATTCCGAACAAAATGCTGTTTTCCATTTTCCGCGAATTTCAACAGGATGTTCAAACTCAAGAGTTGCATTGATTGCGGAATTGACAATTTTACCTGTAGGACCTTGTGCAATAATGGTATGGCAAAGGTCACAATCCCTTGAAATTGTTTCCCCTTTGGCTGTTTTATGCCTGTCGGAATGGCAACGGAAACATCCATCCGATTCCAGATGTCCGATATGATTGAGATACTGGCTTGCATCCGCTTTCATAAAAGGAAATGCGTTTAGTTTATATTCTCCCTGTATTGATGCTATAGCTTTGCGGATTCTCTTTTCTTCTTTTGTCAGCACTTCAGGGTGTTCATCAGTGTAATAGGTCAGAATAGTTTTCTCAATTTCACGCATGGCGGTATCTTTATCGGAATATGGAATTTTCAGTGCTTCCATAGCAGCCATTTTCAAATAGGGAATATCTTTCGGTAATAATCCTGATATCAGTGCATTGTCAGTATAATCAGGTGCTGATTTGTAAAGATGCGAAGGTCGGTTATGGCAATCCATACAATCCATGCTTCGCTTTTCCAATGTATCAAGCTCTTTTTTATCCAGAGGATTTTCTTCATCCATAAAGGTTTTTACTTCACCTGTTTTAAGGTTTGTTAGTTTTACCCAAGGGATACTTTCACGGTTTTTACTGCTTGAAGCATACTCAATTTTAAAATCTTTATTGATGTGCCAGTGTATTCCTTCGGTAAGTCCCATCGGGCTGAATTCAGGTCCAATTTTCATCAGAAGGGATACATTCCATTCGGTGTTGGCTGAGTCAGTAAGATATGAACGTTGGCTACGGAGTTTCCTCGAATAAAACTTTTCAGGCCAATGGCAACGCTCACAGGTTTCGCGTGCTGGTCGCAGGTTATGGATAGGAGTTGCAATCGGACGAGGGAATTTTTTAAACAGTACGGAGTAAACCTGGTAGAGTCCCGACATTTTCGATTTAACATACCAGTCGGCACCCTCGCCTACATGGCATTCAACGCAGGTAACACGTGCATGGGCCGAATGCTGATAAGTTACATATTCCGGTTCCATTACCTGGTGGCATAGCTTTCCGCAGAATTCAACAGATTCGGAATACTGAAATGCCCGGTAACTACCCATAGCTGATGCTACCAGGAAAACCATAGTAATAATCGAAATCTTAGCTATTGTGGCCCGGTCCCGTTTTTGGTTAAGGTCAATTACAGGCCATGGGCCTTCACTTTGTTCAACAACCTTTTTCCTGCGGATATTTAAAATGAGTCCTAAAGGTATCAATATCAGACCTAAAACCAGGAAAGCTGGTAGAATTATATAAATAAAGAGTCCAAGGTAGGTATTGCTTTGTTCGGATAATAATGAAAAAATAAAGAGTATCAATATCAGTATGAGGCTGTTTGCAGTCAGAACAAATCCTGTTAGGCTTATCCAGTTGTAAAATGCTCTTGGATTTTTCATAGATTCCGGGATTAGAATAAGTTTAGTATGTGTATCCGTAAAGATATATCTAAATACCTAGATACATTAGCTAAATGAAAATGATAAATATCAATTTATTATTGATTGTTATCTATAAATGAAACGAGCCATGACAGTAAATTGTCTCACAGAGCAATGATTACGTCCATGGCGACTTCCATGTGACCCGTAAAAAATAAATTATAACACATGAAATATTGAAAGATTCAATTGAAAACAAGGAAATGAAAAAGCCACCTTAGTGCAAAGTGGCTTTCCTGTTTTAATGGTAATGAATATTCTGATATCAGGTTTCTTTTACTATATCTTCTTCCGCTTTTTTCGATGATTTTTTTATCATTACAAGTTGTACGATGGCATATACGTAATGTCCCCAGACTCCTAAGAGCATGATAATAAGGGTGATGATCATCCATAGGGGCGCAATTGGCGTCCACAATTCACGCGATGGACGATCGGGGCTGATCAGATGTTTCTGTAATCCCCATTTGTTATCAGCAGATCCGGTTACATTGCCGAAAATATCATTTTCTTCAATCGATGCAACTACAGTCAGATTTCCCAAAGAATCGCCGATAATATCAAGCGGGAATTCAGCTGTGCCAATACCGGTTGAGTCAAGAGCTATTTCTGCTAATTTAAGCATGCTGAGCATTTTGGGTGTGGCAACAATTACATCAACAGCACCAATCGAAGTTTCAGTTCCGTCAGCATTGAGTTGTGTGCCTTCTACTTTTACGTAGCGTATGGAATCCTCTTCGTAAAATGACACTTTCAATTTAGCGGGTTTCAATCCGAATTCACTTTCTGAAGCTTCGTATTTGTCATTTCCGTCATACACAGCTTTAAGTGAAAGCATTTGTTGGTCGTTGCGCAGGTATGTATTGCGTGAAGGGATTTTAAGAACAGCAGTTCCATGAACATCTGTTTTAACTACACCTATCTTTACATCACCGTCAGTCTCAATTGAGTAAAATGAAACCGGGGCATTAAAAAGGTTTGTACTTCCTTCCTCATGCTTAACACTAACAACACTTTTTAATTGAATACTGTCATCCGATGTGCTTACACAGGTAAATCTTAAAACCGTTGTAAATGGTTCAGTAGTATCGGCAGCGGTTTGAGTATATGCCTTGATCAATCCTGAAAATAGTATGACCGCAAGTATAAATCCTGATTTTATCTTTTTCATAATAAATCTTTTTAGCCAGTTTCCTATAACTATCGGTAGGTCCATTTATTTCAAGTAAATATCACCAGTTTCCTTAGGTTCTTCTTTGAGATCCGAAACCTGAACAATAGGTATTATTTTTGACGCCAGGGTGAAAAGTAAACAGAACATGGCAACGCCCGCAGCCGTGAGTGACCATTCAACCCAGGTGGCTGAATAATTAGCCCACGCAGCACGTGCATCCTGAATTGGAAGGTAAGGGGATTCAAGTGTAGGGACAACAATCAGGTAACGATTGAACCACAATGCAACTATTACGATAAATGCTGCAATAGTGATGTTGTTTATTGTACGTAGTTTCCTGAATCCAACTACGATTAAAGGAACCAGGACGCCTATGTAATTTGAAAAAATGAACATCAGGTAATAGTCGTCGAACAGGATTTTGATAAGTTGCTCATCATTTTTCTCTGATCCATACCATTTTGTCAGATATTCGCTGAAAGTGAAGTATCCGAAGAAAGCGGCCAAAACCAGCATAATGACACCAACATTTACAAAGTGCTTTATTGTAATATACTCCTCCAGGTGGTAAACTCTTCTGAAAAAATACATGGCGACTATAAGTACACCGGTTCCTGAATAAACAGCAGCGATAACAAAATAGGGGCCGAAAATAGTGCTGTGCCAGCCAGGTTGTAATGTTACACTGAAAATCCATGCTAAAACGGAGTATACAATAATAGCGATAGCTATAACCATTCCGGCCATAATATCAGTCGCTTTTTTAAGCCTGATTTGTTGCTCTTCAGTTCCTGTATATCCAAGGGCAAGTGTTTTGTAGAGATTTTTCTTCCATTTTGGAACCTTGAGTTCGGTAAAATCGCGCATCTTACCAAGATCGCGCAGCAAAGCAAGGTAAAGAAAGAGTATACACCCGATTATATCAGTTGAAATGGCAATCACGTCCCAGGTAATTGGAGATTGTATACGTCCGAACAGGATGAGATTTGGAAGGCGGTCAAGCCGGCCTATACATAACATAATAAATACAGGTCCTATTAAAAGAGAGATTATAGTAATGAACTCAGCCATCCTGATAATGGGTTTTCGCCAGCCTGCATGAAACAGGTGAAGCGCTCCCGAAATGAGTGCACCTGCATAACTGATTCCCATGAAAAATATAAAATTCACAATATATACACCCCAAACAACATTATCGCGCATTCCGGTTACTATATGTCCCCTGGATACCTGCCAGTAAAGAGCGAAAACGCCCAAAAGCAACACTGCTATTAAAAATGCAATCCAGAGTTTGCCTAGTTTTCCGGTTTCTTCTATCTGAGGCGCAAATTCTCTCAACAATTTGTCTGAACTAACTGTATCGCTCATTATTTAGCCTCCTTATCTTTTAGGTTTTTAACGTATGGCGTATTATCGTAGTTTTTCTTTATTTCCTCATCAAGTCCATCCAAACCACGTTCAACCGGGAATTGCCTGTCAACAGGCGGAAGATAATAAACATTAGGACGGGTTCCCAGGTTTTCGAGATACCTGTAACCAGAGCGGTCGCGTATCAATTCGCTGAATTTGTATGTCTCAGTCCCATTGGTAACCACATCCTCGTCGATATCGCCAAAATATATAACTCCCATCGGACAAGCAGATGCACAATATGGTAATTTGCCTTCGCGGGCAAGGTCAGGACAGAAATCGCATTTAGAAACGGTGCCTTCAACACCAGGAACACTTTTCTCAGGTGAATATGGTTGATCAATTTCATAAGATTCATCTGGTTTCCATGCAAATACACGGGTTGAATACGGGCAACCAGTCATACAAAACTTGCATCCAATACAACGCTCGTTATCAATAAGTACAATCCCATCACTGCGTTTATATGTTGCTCCAACAGGGCAAACACTTACGCACTGTGGATTATCGCAATGGTAACAGGGTTTAGGGAACCAGTAAGGAGCGGTTTTTTCGGAATCCTGCATCAGGTATACCTTCATGAATTCCTCGCCTTTGGGCAGATTGTGCCCTTTCTGACATTCTTCAACGCATTTCCTGGCATTTTTGCATTTGGCAAGGTCGATTACCATAACAAATTTACGTCCGGGAATACCTTCATGTGATTCTTTAATACCTACAGGGGGAAGCACGAGGAAGTTTTTATCTACTTCCATTACTTCACCCGAAGTGGTAAGTACTTTAATCTTTTCGCCAGATTCACCAGAGTTATGACCTGTAGCTATTAAAGCCCCCGTAGCAACAGTGCCGGCACCTGCTAATATGCCAAGCTTGAGAAAGTTTCTCCGCGAGTTTTTATCATCTTTCTTTTTATTTTCCATGGTAATCCATTTTAATGTTAAGTGATGAAGTAATGGCTATCAGTTTCTGAAAGTGAGACGTTGAGTGAAGGATCACGGTTAATGCGATTCGTGGAAACCTGTGATCATACTTCTGAAATTGCTGACAAACGTTGCGCCAATGGTGCAGAAGTAAACATGAATAAACATAAAGAAGGACACAAAAAAGCCAATTATGACATGAACAAAATCCGTTAATGTAAGACCGCTGGCTCCGAAAACTTTTGTTAGTGTATATTCCGGGTAAAGCAATGCCCAGCCGGTTATGATCACAATAGGAACCAGCACGAACATTGCAATAACGTAAGTGAATTGCTGCAAGGGATTAAATTTGCTGTCCTTTGTTACAGGGAAAGGTGGCTTTTCGTGTTTGAAAATCCCAAAAGTATAATACGTGAATTGTTTTATCAGTCTGGACGTTAAACCTTTCAACGTGAGTTTGTAGTATTTCCCGTTAGGGGTAAAAAAAGTTCCGATCAGGAAGAAAGCGTAATTGGCTGTAAGCGTTATGCCACAGATGTTGTGCATACTTACTGCAATATCGAACCGGATGAACGGATTATCAGGGTTGGTGTATTGCATGCTCACGCCACTGATGATAAGAAGTATAATTAAAATGGCATTGAAGGCATGCCATAACCTGATCCATATAGGATATAAATATATTTTTCCTGACATTATTTCTTGCGTTTTATGATTCTGAGTGTTGCATGAATAGCTATTCCAAATGCTACGCAGCCGAACATTATTAAACTTATTAACCCGAGGTAATAATTACGGTTTGCACCAATTACATATCCTTCGTTCATTATAACTCCGTTATAAAATCCGGCTTTGCTGCGTTCTTCCTGAACTTTATATTTATACAATGAAGCCATCAGGATTGAGTTTGTTGAATGACACTCAACACATCTGCGTACAGCTTTTTCTTTTGGCTGAACATTATGGGCTACCAGGATGGAATCGTTGGTACGCGCATGGCATTCGATACATCGAACACTTTTAAAGTGCAGTGCCTGATTGGGTAGCCAGTCATGCTTTTTGAGGATATTAGGATTAACTTTATCCGTCAGCATCTGGTATTTGGTAATATCGGCATGACAATTCAGGCAGATGGCATTGTCGTAAGCCACAATATCTTTTATTTTTTCTTCGGAACGTACATTTATTTTGTAGGTATGTGGATCATGGCACATCCAGCAGTTAAAATCCTCGCTGTGTTTGGTGGCGTGAACGCTTGACTGAAATTCTGTTTCAATTTCCTCGAATTTGAATTTCGCATAGGTTTCGTCTCCGCCATGACAATCAATACAGGCATATTTTGATTCCATTCTCAGTCTTCCCGGGTGAGGGAAGGTGTCATAATCTGCGGAATGGCAATCTGTGCATTTAAATGTCTTATGGTTTGAATCGTAATATTCAGTACGATTAATAATTGTTTCGAGGTACATTCTTTTGGTTACCTCAGAGCCTGATTCCGGATTTAAATATTTATACTTTGACTGCCCATGGCATTGAAGGCATTTCTCATTGAATTTGATCGTTTCATCTTTCGGCTTGTTTTGTGCGTTTAATGAAACGGATATCATCGAAACAAGGAAGAATGGCAGAATAAAAGCTATAGAGACTTTCCGGAAATATCGTGTGAAGAGTAAAGTCATTTTTTTGAAAAATTAGTAGAACAGGAATTCAAAAGGCAAAAAAAAAGGAAAAGGGTGTTCGGATTTTAACCGGAACACCCTTTTGAAATGAATTATTTTTTCATTGTACGGATGTAACCTACAACTGCCCATCTGTCGGCTTCGTCCAGAATTTTCTTTTCGAAATTTGGCATTTCGTCACGACCGATAAATGACATGTAATAAATTTCGCCATCAGAGTAAGCCTGAAACTTAGCAGTTGAGAAATTGCTGGTACTGGTTTTGAGGTTAGCTGCTTTTGGGCCATCACCCAAACCTTTGGCGCCATGGCATGATTTGCAATGTTTGTTGTAAGTTTCCTTACCAACCGTGTTGATCGAAGCGTCACCGGCTTTAACAGTGGTCTTCATTGATTTGTACTTGGCAGGAACTGTCCAAGGGCCACCAGCTTTTTGTGCCATAGCCATATTGGCTGTAACAAAGACAATTGCTGTACAGATGATAGCAATAAGTTTAATTGAGTTTTTCATTTTGTTTATTTTTTATTGGTTATGAAATGTAATGTTGCAATAAGTATTCCAAAAAAATTATGAATTGATTAAAAATTCCACAAACGTGTAAGGTTGAAGCCAATCATGAAACCCCCTTTAAAGAAATCATGATTATTCCACATAATATCTTCCTGTGGCAGAATTCCCTGTGCTGATGCCAGGTATATCTGGAAAGCATGCGTGCTGGTTGATATTTCCACACCAACAGAGATATTTGGTTTATCGTAGATGATAGTATTAATGTCAGCATCTTTCTTGTAATCCTTTATTCCGGTAATATCTAAAGGAAAATCTCCGGCAACAATAAACGAACCTTGTGGTGAGAATTTATACCTTCCGGCAAATGATAATGAAATTCTGTCGTGGTCGTAAACTGAATCAACGCAGTTGTAATGGGTAAATGCACCGCCAACCTGTAACGAAAGGTGATCATCGAACCTACGTGAAACGATCAACTCTGTGAAGTAGGACATCCTGTTTGAGAATTTATACTCAGGAGAACCTTCGTTCTGATCCCATGTGGATGCATCTCTTGCATCAAAACCTATAACTTCGTGTACTACTACAGTAACAGGGATGCTGTTCGAACGGGTTTGCTCGAGTACTTTATACTTCATCTGAAAATCCTGAAGTCTTTTCATTTTAGTAGTTCCGGCACTGATAGTAAATTTATCGGTAATGCTGTAATTCAGTCCTACACGGATGTTTGAAGCTCCCCAGATTCCGAAAAAATCATTAGCGCCATCAATATATCCAAACCGGTGCTGCAGAATAAATTCAAGTGTTTTTGACGGTGAAACTGTGGTGGTTGTAGCATCAAACAATAAACCGCTTTCGAATGCCGGACGTACCGGACGCTCTACCGGAGCTTCCTGTACAGTGGAGTCCTGAGCTACTTCTTCCTGAGCAATTGCATTTGATTTTATCAGCAGCAAAGTCAAAATCATTAAAGCGCTGATGCGAAGTGTTATATATATGTTTTTCATATTATTCTTTGTGTTTTTTAATAATGAATGAACTTAGTCGTTTTTGGCGCCTGCAGTGATCCAGCGTGAAATAAGCGCCAAATGTTCGGATGAAGTATAGGATGCCATGCTACCGCCTGGTTTGCACGAAATATATAGTTCACTTGTAGCTGGATTGCCCGCAACAACATAGTTTCCGGTCATAAGTGCATTATAAGAGATTCCGACTGTGAGAACAGGTGGAACGCTTGCATGACAGCTATTGCACTTCGCATTAAAAATAGGCTGAATATCCTGTGCGTAACTTATAGTGTCATTCTCAATAACTGGCGGCGGCGGAGTGGGTACAATATAATCGTATTCGCATGCTGTCAATAGTGAAAGCATTGCACCGGACAGGAACAATAATTTTAAAAATCTCTTTTTCATAGGTGGATGTTTTTAGTTTTAAAACAGGCTTTACATCTTGAATAATAATAAAGCTGCTGCTATTCTTTTAATGATACAAAGGAATACTTTTATCCTGAAATAGGTACTAACCTAAATATGATTGTTTGACAATATTATTTTGATACTTATCAGTTGATGTATTGATATATGTCATTATATTTGTAGGCGAAATACATAGCTTTCAGGTACCAGATAAAAGCCAGATTTGCTGATAAATATACGTCTCAGTTAAATTAAAAACTCTACTTGTGAATCAATATACCCAATATGTAAAAGGATGCAGCGCTTGTAAAGACAAGGCTGAAATATTCAACTGTCTTTGCCAGACAGAACTTGATCAGATTGATGAAAAACGAATAGAAGTGCACTTTAAAGCCGGAGAACTCATATTTAAACAAGGGACACCGAACATGCATTTCCTATGTTTAACTCAAGGCAAAGTGAAAACGTATATTGAAGGCTATAACGATAAAAATCTGATCCTTAGTATAGTTAAACCGGTTGAATATATTTTGGGTCCGGGGATATATGCTGATCAGATGCATCACTTTTCCGCCATGGCTATCGAGGATTCAGTTGCCTGCCTGGTCGATCTGGTTACGTTTAAATCCCTGATACGTAATAATCCCGACTTTGCGGAAGATTTTCTTCGTAAAGTGAGTTTACAATCCATTTATAACTATGAACTTTTCATCAGCCTTACCCAAAAGCAAATGCCTGGCCGGATAGCCGATGTGTTGCTTTATCTGAAAGATAAGGTTTATGAATCAAATCCTTTCCACACTTCATTATCCAGGCAGGATCTGGCTGATATGTCCGGTATGTCAAAGGAAAGTGCTATTCGTATACTCAGGGAGTTTAAAGACGAAAAAATTATCCAGGTAAACGGGAATACGTTTGAAATATTAAACAGCGAACATCTGAACAAGATTAGTCAAACGGGGTAGTGGATGTGAAAAAAGTCTCACTCATAGAAAGTGATACAGACAATGCATTTGACTATACAAACATGACTGCATGATTTCAGACTTCAGTTTTTCCGGTTACCGGAAAATGCAAAGCAGTTGTTCTTTTACACAGTTACAGCATACTAAACTGATAGATTTCAATCCTCAGTGATATTTTCAAATTCAATATCAGCGGTAAAGCTCAGCGTTTTACCATGTTCACTATTTACCTTTTCCTATTTATTTCCCTTGCGATAATTTTCGGAACAGATTGTCATCCTTGATTACATCAATGGCTTTAATCAGTTCATCATCATTGGTGCCGACAATTTCAAAATAAGCATTCATGTTGAACAGGTTGCGTGCGATCAATCCTTTAAGGACTGTTTTGATCTGAGGTCCTGATGCTTCCAGATCTTTTTCATTACGCGGAACTTCTTTTGTTTCGGCAAAAGCTACAAATTCGTCCAGTAACTTCTTGTCTCGATGTAGGAAACCGTAAATTCATTGAGTAAACCTTTGCGGAAGATTTCGGTATAATACCGGGACGCAAATAGTGTATCGAATGGAATAAAATAATCAGGCATAACACCTCCTCCTCCATAAACAACGCGTTTATTCTGAGTGAAATACCGGAGTGAATCGGGAAATTTTATACTGTCAGCATGGTACAATTCGCCATGTTTAAATCGTTTATCAATATCATCCCCATAGGCTTCCTCACCATCGGCATATGATTTCTGTATGCATCGTCCCGAAGGAGTGTAATACCGGGCTGTTGTTATACGAACCATTGAACTGTCAGGAAGCATATAAGGCCGCTGAACAAGGCCTTTACCAAATGAACGCCTGCCAAGTATCAGCCCGCGATCCCAATCCTGTACTGCCCCGGCAACAATTTCAGATGCTGATGCCGATCCTTCATCAATAAGAACAACCAGTTTACCTGTTTCGAAAGTACCGCTTGAAGTAGCAATAAAATCCTGCTTGGGACTGCGTGCTCCTTTCGTATAAACAACAAGTTTACCTGCCGGTAAAAACTGATCAGCCAGATCAAAAGCAATATTCAGATATCCTCCTGAATTGCCACGAAGATCGAAAACCAGGTTTTTCATTCCCTTCTTTTTTAATCCGTTGGCTGCATCAACAAACTCATCTGCCGAGGTAGCTGCGAAACGTGACAATTTAATATACCCGATATTGTCGGTTACCATGTAGGAAGCATCGATGCTGTTGATAGGAATTTTATCCCGTGTTATGTTGTATTCAATCAGTTCTTTACGTCCTTTTCGGTAAATTGCAACATCAACTTTAGTTCCCCTGGGGCCGCGCAGATGGTCGAGAACATACTGATTTGTAACTTTTTTTCCGAAAGCATCTTCGTGATTGATTTTAATGATTTTATCACCAGCCATGATACCGAGTTTTTCGGAAGGGCCACCGGGGACAGGCGAAATGACTAGAATAGTATCTTTATAAATCTGAAATTGAATTCCTACACCATCAAAATTGCCTACAAGAGGTTCGTTTGTTTTTTCAACTTCATCTTTTGAAATATATACTGAATGTGGATCAAGTTCTTTCAGTACTGCAACAATTGCTTCTTCAGTTAACTTGGGCTGATCTACATCTTCAACATAATAATAGTTTATTAACTGCATCAGTGTGTTGAACTTCATTGATGTGGCTTTCGGATCAACCGATTTTGGTTTTGATTGAGATAGTGCATCTACGCTTGTTAAAAGCAGAATGGATAGAATGAGGGAATATGCAGTTAATTTCATATAATCAGGTGGATTAAAATTAAAGTTCAAAATTACATGAAATATTGTATGAATATTTCTAAATCTGTAAATGCTTACATTCATTTAACAATTTTTCTCATTTTGATTTTTTTTAACATAAAATGCAGAAGGGTGATTTTTGTCACAAAGAAAACAGTTCGAAACATTTAATTTTGTTAAAATGTAATAATCAAATGCTTTGCATTAGAAATTCGTTACAATGTTGGTTTAAAATCATTTGAATTTAATTCAGTGAATCGGTTTTGAGTCTTTTGTATTGCTCTGTAAATAGTTAATTTAACTTATTGCGTTAACAAATGCCTGAACTTGATACGAATGTTTATGATTCTGTCCCATTCCCTTAAAATACTTTAATCGAAGAAATTTACAGAAAAGATTGTCGATATCTGTGGTAAAAATTCAAAGTGATTTTGAAAGTTATCTCGAAATATTAACTGGCAAGGTATTGAGGCAAAACAGACCGATCATTAAAACTACCCATATGCGTAAAACAACCTGATAACAATCTTGTTTAACTAAAACGGTTTTTTTAAATAGCGATTAATCATTTTAATTTATGATAAAAACACATTTAATTCCAGCGATTGCATTCGCACTAACTCTTACCATCAGCGGTTGTTATTACGACAGTGAAGAAGAATTGTACCCGGGCAGCAGTTCATGTGATACTGCAAATGTTACATACTCTGCATCAGTAGCTCCAGTTTTTGCCGCCAATTGCAATTCATGTCACAGTGGAAATGCTCCTTCAGGGAACATTAGAACTGATAACTACTCTTCAATAGTAACCAATATTACCCGCATCAGAGGAGCTATTAACCACGAATCGGGTTTTATGGCTATGCCTCAAAATAGTGCAAAGCTATCTGTATGTGATCTGGATAAAATCGATATCTGGATCAGACAAGGTATGCCTGATAATTAACCTAAAACTTAATGTCATGAATAAACTAGTTAAAATTGGAATTATACTGGCAGTTACAGGATTTATAGCTGCAGTGCTTGTTTGGAAATTTTATGTGAACAAACCACATGATAATATTGAAAAAGCAAAACCTGCTTATTCAATAAGTGTAGAAAAAATTTGGCTGCAATACAATACTGATCTTAAAACAACCGATTCGCTGTATACAGGAAAAGTAGTCCAACTTTCAGGGACGCTTAGCCGGGTTGAAAATTCTGATTCGCTGGTATATGTCGTTTTCGTGATGGAAGCAGATTCGATGTTTGGAGATAAATCAATTCGTTGTGAAATGCTTCAGAAATTTAATGATGTGGCTACAACTTTAACTCTGGACACACCTGTAAATATTAAAGGATTCTGTAATGGTTTCGATGGAACCGATGTTAAACTTAATAAATGTTCCATCGTAAAATAGATACTTCCTCCGAAGTTGTTGTGTTGAATCACAGAATATGAAATAGCGTCGAGAATTTTATATATCAGTTTTACGGCAAAGCGGGTAAACTTTTTCTGCCAACCGGAAATGATATGATAGGGAATACGATCGCGCTGAATGGGCACTAAAAGTGAACACTAAAATCACCTGCGTGCCAGGCAATAATACAGCTGAAAAAAAAGTAATGAATTTATAAATCAATAACTTATGAATCGTATTAAAGTAATTGCAATCCTTATTTTTATAGCAGTAAGCTGTCAGTTATACTCGCAGGATCTCATGGATATGCTCGAAGACGAGACTCCAAAGACGAATTATACTTATGCTACCTTTAAGACAACGCGCATTGTATTAGGACAATCAATCGAAAGTCCGGCTAACGGAACACTTCAGTTTTTAATTGAACACACGTTTGGTAGTTTGAGCGAAGGAGCCTATACAATGTGGGGGCTTGATGCTTCAACAATCCGACTGGGGTTTGAATATGGAATAAATGACTGGTTAAGTGTTGGCATCGGCCGGAGTTCGTATGAAAAAACATTTGACGGATCGGTAAAAGCGAAAATTCTCCGTCAAAGCACCGGTGCCAGAAACATGCCGGTTTCCATGTCTTTTTATGGCGGAGCAATGCTAAACTCTTTAAAATGGACAGATCCTGAGCGCACCAATTATTTTTCCTCGCGCATGTCATATGTTGCACAATTGCTGGTAGCAAAGAAATTCTCAAATGCCATTTCATTACAGTTAACACCTACATATATACATAAGAATCTTGTTCCGCTCGAAGCAGATCATAATGACCTTTTGTCGATAGGCATCGGTGGAAGAGTAAAAGTTGCGCAGCGAACTACATTAAATGCAGAATATTTCTACCAGATTCCGGGATTTACCAATACCTATTCTGTTTCGGCGACAGAAACCGCTAAATATGCAAATGCTTTATCCGTTGGGGTTGATCTTGAGACCGGGGGACATGTATTTCAGATCAGGTTAACCAATACGCAACCTATGTTCGAAAGAGCATTTATTACTGAAACAACAGGGCGGTGGCAGGATGGAGATATTTATCTTGGATTTACAATAAACAGAGTATTTACAATAAAGAAACCTTCAATGCCTGAAGAGTAATGAGGTCTTAAATCATAAATCACTAATCACAAATCGCGACTATTATTCACGGTTTTTGATTAGTGATTTATGATTTTAAAAATCAGAACTGCCGATAACCAGCCAAAATTCTTCTTTCTCTATAAAAAGCACTACTTTCGTAATGCAATTCGGGGTTTATGGACAAAGATGAAAAGCATAGATTTTATGGTAGCCTGGTTTTCCCCGGGCTTCTGGTCCTGCTTCTTTGGATTATTAAACTTCTTGAAGTTGGATTCCATATATCTTTATCGGAATATGGACTTCTGCCACAATCATTAATTGGTCTTCGCGGTATACTTTTTTCTCCTTTGCTGCATGCTGATTGGGCTCATCTTTCGGCTAACTCAGTTCCGCTTTTTTTACTCTCTGCAGGTTTGTTTTATTATTACGGTAAAAAAGCACTAACCATTTTTGTTCTTTGCTGGTTGGTTACAGGAGTGTGGGTATGGATTTTTGCTGTTGGCACCGGGACACATATAGGAGCGTCGGGTGTTGTGTACGCACTCGCAACATTTCATTTTACAGGTGGTGTGCTTCGTCGTGAACCCCGTATGATGGCATTTTCCTTATTAGTGGTGTTTTTGTATGGAGGACTGGTATGGGGCGTTGTTCCTGACTTTTTCCCTGAAAAAAACATATCCTGGGAATCGCATCTTTTGGGTGGTTTAGCCGGAATTGTTATTGCTTATGCCTATAGGGCTGAAGGACCGCAGCGGAAAATTTACCATTGGGATGAAGATGAAGAAAATGAGATTGATTATCAGGGAGATTCCTCTATCACTGTAGAGGAATATGATAAAATAGATGAAGCAATAAATAGCCTGGAGAAGGAAAACGAAGGGGCGCAAAATAAGAAAGATCAGGGTATATGACAATCATACTTGTATTTAATACCTTTTTATATCTGCTTCAAATATGGCCGTCCTGCAATCAAATTAAATCATTTAAATTGAAAACTGCAATCACCATTTATCAGTAAATTTTATCCTTTGCAGGAAACCAGCATGCTCTATCTTTGTTGTTTTAGCTAGGAGTAAACAATTATGGGTAAATTACAAAAGAAAGACGTTTTTGCTGTTACCGGTATGGCATGTGCTGCTTGTGCCGGAAGTGTGGAGAGCATGATAGCATCTCTTCAAGGAGTTAGCAGTGCATCAGTTAATTATGCCGGAGCAAATGTTTATGTAGTCTATAATCCTGATGAAGTTACCCCAACTGATTTTGTAAGATCTGTCGAATCCATTGGATATGGATTGATCATTGAAGAGGAAAATCTGAACGAAAAACTTGCTGAAATAGAATTTAAACATTTTAATGATCTGAAGCGAAAACTATGGGTAGCAGCTATTTTTACATTTCCCGTTTTTGTTTTGTCCATGTTTCATATTATTCTTTTCGAAAATAAGAATTGGATACTATTATTCCTGTCGCTTCCTGTTATACTGTTTTCGGGATCTGAATTTTACCTTAACGCCTGGAAACAGGCGAAGCACCGAATGGTAAATATGGATACACTTGTAGCATTGAGTACAGGTATTGCTTTTATTTTTAGTTTTCTTAATACCATATTACCTGGCATTTTTCTTCGGGCAGGACTTGAACCTCACGTTTATTTCGAATCTGCAACCGTAATTATAACTTTCATACTTGCCGGTAAATTCCTGGAGGAACGATCCAAAAGTAAAGCATCATCAGTGATACGCAGCCTCATGGGATTGCAGCCTAAAAATCTGACTGTTTTACGAGATGGAGCTGAATTGGAATTACCGCTTTCGATGGTTGCTCCAGGCGATAAGGTAATGGTTCGTCCCGGCGACAGAATTCCTGTAGACGGAGTTGTTGAAAGCGGTGATTCGTATATCGATGAAAGTATGATATCGGGCGAGCCATTGCCTGTATTCAAAAATGCAGGAACAAATGTTTTTGCCGGCACTCTGAATTCCAAAGGGAATCTGGTTATATCGGCATCTAAAACAGGTAAAAATACGTTGCTTGCGGGAATAATAGCAATGGTTCAGGAAGCGCAGTCGGCGAAACCTCCCATTCAAAAACTGGCCGATAAAATTGCTTCTGTGTTTGTACCTATAGTTCTTGCTCTTTCAGCGCTTACATTTATAACCTGGTGGGTGTTTGGCCCTCAACCTTCGGTTACATTCGCTTTTATAACCACCATCAGTGTTTTGATAATTGCTTGTCCCTGTGCACTGGGACTTGCTACTCCAACAGCACTTATGGCCGGAATCGGGAGAGGTGCTTCACAGGGAATCCTGATCCGGAATGCTGAAAACCTCGAAACAGCATGTACTATAAATGCCGTTATTTTTGATAAAACCGGAACACTCACAACCGGCAAACCAACTGTTACAAAAAGCGAATGGTTTAAGGAGGATGAATCATTAAAACAACTTTTATACTCACTCGAAAAACGTTCAGGTCATCCGTTGGCATATGTTATCGCGGCCCTTTTTGAAGGTACCGAAATGCTTCCTGTCGATAACTTTGAGGATATTCCGGGTAAAGGAATTAAAGCTTCTTATCAAAACTCCAATTGCCTGGTTGGGAACAAAGCGCTGATGCTTGAAAATAATATTCCGGTTCCGTTAGGTTCTGCTGAAGATAATTCCGTGTTTTTTGCCTTAAACAGTGAAATTGTCGCCGGGTTTTCAATCGAAGATACGTTGAGGGATAATGCTGCTGAAGCAGTCAGTAAACTACATAAACAAGGCATTGAAGTTTTTATGCTTACCGGCGATAAGGAAGCTGCGGCTGCACTGATGGCTGAACAGGCCGGTATCAGGAATTATTTTGCAGGTGTACTCCCGGCCGATAAAAATAATTTTGTAAAAGAGTTGAAGCAAAAAGGATATAATGTAGCCATGGTGGGTGACGGAATTAACGATTCAGCAGCTTTGGCAGAAGCTGATTTAGGAATTGCTATGGCTACCGGTTCGGATATAGCTCTCGACAGTGCAGGTATTATCCTGATGAAAGGCGATTTACGTGCTGTTGCAGAAGCTATCAGTCTATCAAAAATTACGGTTCGCATTATCAGGCAGAACTTTTTCTGGGCATTTTTCTACAATATAATTGCCATCCCGATTGCGGCAGGTTTGCTGTATCCGTTTACAGGATTCCTGTTAAGCCCGATGATAGCCGGGGCAGCCATGGCAATGAGTTCGGTAACAGTAGTAATGAACAGTTTGCGGCTTAAGCGGGTTGTTTTGTAGAAGGGAGAGTGGGAGAGTGGGAGAGTGGGAGAGTGATTGAAATGAGAAATGAGAAATGAAAAATGAGAAATGAGATTTGTGGGATGTAGAAAAATCCAATTGAGAAAAAAGTTTTTACCTCGATTGCTTTAAGGTTCAAATTGCAAGGTCTTAAAATTCCAAATTTCAAAACTCAAATTCCAAATCCCATTAACAAATAACCATTAACGAATAACCATTAACGAATTTTACCCTGAGCGTAGCCGAAGGGAACCATTAACGAATAACCATTTTCCATTAACCAATAATGGCACACAATCACTCACATACCCACGAACATAAATCTGTCGCCAACCTGAAAATGGCTTTCTGGCTTAATGCTGTTTTTGCCCTTGTAGAAATAGCCGGTGGAATTTTTACGAACAGTATTGCTATTCTATCAGATGCTTTTCACGATTTGGGTGATTCTGTAGCGTTGGGGCTGGCGTGGTATTTTCAGCGTATTTCAACAAAAAAGCGGGATGATACTTATACCTATGGTTATAAAAGGTATTCACTGGTTGGTGCAAGCCTGAGTGCAGTTATTCTTCTTGTCGGATCTGTTATCATTATTTTCAAAGCAATTCCTCGACTTATTACACCTGAGCCGGTTCATACACAGGGTATGATGTATCTTGCCATTATTGGCATAATTATTAATGGATTGGCTATGTTCCGGTTAAAAAACGGCCACAGCCAGAATGAGAAAGTAATTTCTATTCACTTACTTGAAGATGTTTTGGGCTGGGTTGCGGTGCTGATTGCCAGCATAGTAATGAAGTTCTACGATATTCCCATTCTCGATCCGCTCTTATCATTGATTATCACAGCCTTTATTCTTTTCAGGGTTTTCGGTAATATGCGGCAAACATTCAGGATTTTTATGCAGGCAACTCCGTCAGAGGAACAGGTTGATCACTTTAAGTTAATACTTGCCTCTGTAAATGGAATAATTGATGTGCATGATCTGCATTTCTGGACTGTGGACGGAACATACAATGTTGCTTCGCTGCATGTTAGCGTTGATCCGGATTTGTCGTTATCGGAAACTGAAATCATTAAACTGGCGGTCCGCAATATCCTGGAAAAAGAAGGTTTTGCACATTCAACAATTGAAATTGAGCCTGTAGGAAAACTTTGTGAGCTGAATGATTGTTAATCAAGACCGGGATTCACATTTCAACAAAAAAATAAATTTATCTCATAAACAGAACAAATAAAAAATGGAAATACTACGTTTTAAAACAAGCCTGAAATGTGGCGGTTGTATCAAAGCCATAACGCCCGGACTCGAAAGCCTTAATATTATTGATAAATGGTCTGTTGACCTTGAAAATCCTGATAAAGTGCTTGAGATTGAAGCTTCAGAAGATATTTCGGATCAGGTGATTGAAACCGTAAAAAAAGCCGGCTATTCAATTAGCCGGCTTTAGAAAGCGTGATTTTTTATCCTATTCTTTTTGCAATACAATCCCAGTCGACCAGTTGCCAGAATGCATTTACATAATCGGGACGACGATTCTGGAAATCTAGATAGTATGCATGTTCCCAAACGTCGCAGGTAAGAATTGGTTTTAATCCATCGCGCATGGGATTTGCTGCATTTCCGGTACTTACAATACCCAGGGTGCCGTCATTTTTTTGTACAAGCCAGGCCCAGCCGGAACCAAACTGGTTTACGGCAGCCTCGTTGAATTTGGTCATGAAAGTTTCTACTGTGCCAAAATCGCGGTTTATCATTTCCAGCAGTTTGCCTGCAGGAGCTGTGCCACGTTTTGCTGAGAATCCTTCCCAATAAAAGGTATGATTCCAAACCTGGGCAGCATTGTTAAAGATTCCTCCTTCAGCTTTCATAATAATTTGCTCGAGAGTTGAATTCTCGAAATCAGTGCCTGGTACAAGGCCATTGAGCTTTGTAACATAGGTCTGATGGTGTTTCCCATAATGGAACTCAATGGTACGCGAGCTGATCACCGGCTCTAATGCATCAGGTGCATACGGTAAGGATGGAAGTTGAAATGTCATGATTTTTTGATTTAAGGG
>JAIFMH010000181.1 GCA_020048595.1 Bacteroidota bacterium
CAACTGATGAATGAACGTGCCGGCACACGCACCAATATGGTTTATCCCCACCCCATTGATATGAATTTGTTTCCTCATGGCGGCACTTTCGAAACCAACGGATATACTACTGAAGAAACCAAGCTTCTGAATGAAACACGCAAAATTCTGGGCGATAACTCAATTCGTGTTACTGCAACGGTAGTTCGTGTTCCTGTAACAGGCGGTCATTCAGAATCAGTTAACATTGAGTTTGAAAAAGAATTTGAGATGGAATGGATAAACAAACTCTTATCTTCAACTAAAGGTGTTGTGGTACAGGATGAGCCTGAAAAATCCATTTACCCGATGCCAAAGTATGCTGAAGGTCGCGATGAGGTTTTTGTAGGCCGTATCCGCCGCGACGAATCACAGCCAAATACCATCAACATTTGGATTGTAGCCGATAACCTCCGCAAAGGAGCTGCTACCAATGCTGTTCAGATAGCTGCATACCTGATGAATAACGAGTTGGTAAGGTCGTAATTTCGCCTGTCGGTCATTTCCCAATCGAATTATACCCTTAACTTTTCTCGAAATTCCAGGACCCAGATTTTAAATCACAAGAAAATAATAAAATGAATCTCAATTTGAAGGTCGGAATATTCTGATCCTGGAAAATGAATCCTGGAATTTGCCTATTGAAATTTAACACAATGCCACTCGCCCCACTTTTAACTTATCGTAACTAATGCGAATCTACCGTCAGATATCTGAATTTAAGTCGCGCTGCAATCCGGTGGCAACGGTAGGAGTATTTGATGGTGTGCATCGCGGACATCTGGAAATTATCACCCGCTTATCGGCAATTGCAAGGCAGAAAAACTGTGAATCTGTAATAATCACTTTTGACCCACATCCCAAACTGGTGCTGCCGCATAATGCCGAAGTGCGCCTTTTGCAAACACTTGATGAAAAACTTAAGCGCTTCGAAATAGCTGGTGTCGATGTTGTTTTGGTAATACCTTTCGACCTTGAGTTTTCAAAGATCACTCCCCATGATTTTATAAAAAATATCCTGGTTGACCAGATAAAAGTCAGCCATGTGATTACCGGATATGATCATTTTTTTGGCCAGAACAGGCAGGGCGACTTTGATATGCTCAGCAAAATGGGCATGGAATTTGGCTTTACCGTTGATGAATTGCCAATGGTATTAGTTGCTGAACATACTGTAAGTTCATCGATAGTAAGGCGTGCTTTGCTCGATGGCGATGTTAAACTTGCGGCCACCATGCTTGGATATGCATACGAAATGACAGGGGTAGTTGTTGCCGGAAATAAAATCGGGAGAAATATAGGATACCCAACTGCAAATCTTAAACTCACTTACAAACACAAACTGGTTCCCGGACAAGGTGTATATGCCACGCTGGTGAAAATAAATGATTCCGTTTTCAAGGCTATGACTAACATTGGTTACAGGCCTACCATCGATGCTGACCGCCTGACTATCGAAGCCAATATTTTCGATTTTAACCAGGATATTTATGACAAGGAAATAACATTGACGTTTATAGAACGTATACGCAACGAAAAACGATTCGGCAGTTTAGGTGATCTTCAGTTACAGCTGGCAGACGATAAAATTGTTGCGGCTAAAATGCTGGAAAGCTTATAATGAGAATGCTTATAGTAAGGTTTGTGAGATTCATCTAATAAAAAATCCCAATAAACCTGGATCCAAAAAGGGATCGGGATGTAGCGTTTGAGACTCGAAATCTGAGGCTTGGAATCTGGTCCATATCGGATTTGAAACGGCAAATTATATCTTTCCTTGTTTCTCTGCATTGTAGGCAAGCAAACATTCGTGTATCGCTTTGTACAAATCATATTCTGTTGAACTAACAATAAAATCAACTGAAAGATTGCAATACATCATAAAATCCTGAATTTCCTTATCCGTTCTGAATGACGTTATTTGCTTAATAACTTCAGCATTGTATCTGCGGGCGGCTACAACTTTTTTCTGATCCTGGTTTGCGAGTAATTCATATTTCCGCCTGCTTTTTCCTTCCTTGCTGAATGCATCATACAAAGCTGTAATAGGGCCGGGAATAGTAACCGTTAATCCCGGATTTGCTAGTCCTGGCGTGCTGCTCCTTTGTGGCTGTCCACCGGGAAGCGGCATATTGTAAAATTTTGAATCGTTCAGTTTCAGATCAGGTACTTTTGGGGTTTGATCCTCCATGGCAAGCACAGCTTCTTTCAACGCTCTGGCATCAGCAGGCCAGGGATAAATCTCTACTCCTGAAATCTCCAGTGTATCAACCTGCAATATAATATGCATAGGGATTACAGGCGATTGACCGTTAACAGGAATGTGATACGAAAATGGTATGTAACCAACACAGGTAGCTCTTAACGTATCACCCGGATAAGCAACTATTTTGAACTGACCTTGCCAGTTACTTGTTGTTCCCCGTGCGCCTGTAACATTTACAACGTGCACATTTTCAATATATTTTCCCTGGGGATTTGTAATAAATCCTTCAACATTCACAATAGAGCCGGTTGCAGCAACTTGTGCATTCAAATCTGTGAAAACAAAAAGCAAGAGAAAGATTAACAGAATACTAAGGCGCATTGAAACGGATATTACTTTGCAAAAGTAGCTGTAAATCAGGCTTAAGAAAAGTTAATACTTGTTAATGATGCAGTTAAACACAAATGCACTCCTGGCTGGATGGTCACTTCGAAGTATCATCACCAATATTTAAAAAATCAGATGAATATTGTGCAACTTTAAAAATACACAGTTTAAAAATGTGTAATAATCAGTCTGATCAATATGCATTTTAGCCACAGATTTCCAGAACCTGCCTATTTCGATTCATTCACCACAATCCCAATCTCAGCTATCCCTTCAATCTGAATTTTAGGAATCATATTTTCGATACTGATCTTGTATTTCCCTTTTTCAGATAAACTGATACCTTTCCATAAAACTGTACTGACTTCATAAATATTACCTGTTGGTACAGCAATCATTTTACCGCTGTCGCTAACGGGTACCGATATTTCCTGAATTTGTTCCACGCCTGCAGGTGTGGTGAGAATGATATAAACCGGAAGATTGTTGTACTTGAGTTGGGCAGTATGACGAACCACAAAAGAGATATTGTAGTTTTTTTCGGTATCTTCGATAGGAATTTCAAAGAATTTCTGATCAAAACGATCCCAGGTGTAATCTTTCATTTTAAGGTATTTTTCGTAACTGGGTCCGCTATTCTGATTGCAGGAGAAAAAGGCAAACGCCAGAGTAAGGACAAGAATCAGTCTGAAATGTAGTTTTGAGTTTTTCATAAAGTTTTAAATAATATTTGCTTAGTGCCACAACTTGAAACAAAAACCTGAACCTGCCGAAATGAGCTCAGCGTTGCTATTCCTGGTTCCTTAAATCCCAATCCCTTATTCAATCACTCCACTCCCAAAGCAAATCCTTGAGTCCTTATCGTAAAGCACGCCAAACTGACCAGCTGCAACTCCCGAAACCGGAACTGATGATTGAATTATATATTTTTCGCCTTCCTTTCGCAGGATTCCTTTGGTGAAATCTGGCGTATGACGGATTTTAAAGGTAATTTCGTGTTCCAATGCATCTTCCTGCCATGGATTTCCGCTGATAAAATTAAAGTCAGTCAATCCAATCACATCCTGGTATTGCGAGATGGGATCATAGCCGTTGGAAACGAAAATAGTGTTTTCAACAGAATCTTTTTTTACAACAAACCACGGTCCGCCGCCCAGGTTAAGCCCTTTGCGCTGCCCTATGGTATGAAACCAGTATCCTTTATGCTTACCGAGTATTTTGCCTGTTTCTAGTTCTACGATTTTACCTTCTTTTTCACCTATGTATTTACGAAGGAAATCAACATAATTCACTTTCCCCAGGAAACAAATCCCCTGGCTGTCGCGGCGATGGGCGCTTGGCATATTCTGTTTATGAGCTAAAGCGCGGACTTCGCTTTTCACCAGGTTACCAATCGGAAACATCAATTTGCTCACTTGCTGGTAAGTGATCTGGGCCAGGAAATCGGTCTGGTCTTTTATCGGATCTTTTGCTGTTGCTAACCAGGTTTTACCATTTTCAACAACAGTATTTGCGTAATGCCCGGTCGAAATTTTATCAAAATCCTTGCCCCAGTATTTTTCGAACTCTCCAAATTTAATAAGCCGGTTACACATCACATCCGGGTTGGGCGTAAGCCCTTTGCGAACGGCATCGAGCGCATAAGCCATAACATTATCCCAATACTCTTTATGCAAAGGAACAACTTCCATTTTTAAACCATAATACTTTGCCAACCAGGTGGTAAGCTCAATATCTTCTTCGGAAGAACAATCCATAAAACCCTCTTCGTCTTTCATCCCTATCTGGATGTAAAAGATTACCGGTTCGTAACCCTGCTCCTTTAAAAGATGCAACGTAACTGAACTGTCAACGCCTCCCGATACTAATGCTGCTATTTTCAATGGGTACTTATTGTTAGTCTGCAAAAATAGTACTTTTCTGAGAATGTGGTTGTGCCAATATATTTCCAAGGTCGGAAGCCGGAAGTCGGAAGTCAGAAGTATATGCAGCAAAGCGTTCTGTCCATTGCTATTTCAGGTTGGCAAACACTTTTAAATACAGGTTTCTGATTCCTTATATTCCTGTAGTGAAAGCAATACAAATTTCCCTTTTAAGTATAGACCAACCATTTCGGACTTCCGGCTTTGGACTTCCGGCTACTTATTTCAAGTCTAATAAAATTGAATACTGAAGCAGAATCAGGATTGACATTACAAAACTTCTTGCTATTTTTTATCAGATTTTGTACTTTTATGGTGCTGAATAAATCTTCTGATTGTGATATTCAATGGCATCTATTCAAAAATTATTATGTTGGCAATTCTGCTGGCATTAGTTTTTTTTAGTAATTGTCAATCGCATAACAATCAACCGGTAACCATGAAAACTCCAGATACCTTACAAAATCGTCCGCCAGCTGTTGCAGGAACATTTTACCCTTCCGATCCTGTTGAAATTCAACAAATATTAAAACTTTATTTTGCAAAAGCACCAGTTCATAATTCTGACAGTGAGGCAATGGCAATTATTTCACCCCATGCCGGATATGTGTTTTCTGGGGAAGTGGCGGCGGCAGCTTTCAGCCAGCTGGATCCGCAAAAGGAATATAAAACCATTTTCATCCTGGGAAGCAGCCATCGCAATGCATTTGCAGGAGCGTCCATTTATAGTATCGGTAATTATAGCACGCCGCTTGGAGCTGTTGCAACCGATCTCGAAACCGCACAAAAACTGGCTGTTGAAAATACGGTTTTAGCTTTCGATCCGCAATTTCATAAGTCGGAACACAGTATTGAAGTGCAGATTCCTTTTCTGCAATATTTCCTGAAAAAAGATTTTAAGATTGTACCGATTCTTCTGGGAACGCAGGATCCTTTGACCTGTCAGCTGATAGCAAAAGCGTTGCGCCCTTATTTTTCAACAGAAAATCTCTTTGTGATCAGCACCGACTTTTCTCATTATCCGGCCTATAAAGATGCATCAATCATCGACCACCAGATTGCAGATGCCATTGTGACCAACAATCCGGATAAATTCCTGAACACTGTTGAGAACTGCACCAGGAAGAAAATCGAAAACCTGGCTACTGGTTGCTGCTCCTGGCCTTCGGTTATTACTTTGATGTATCTCACCGAGGAAATGTCAGGAATTACTTATAAGCAGATTCTATACAAAAATTCAGGCGATTCGCAATATGGTGATTTGGATAGAGTAGTTGGATATTATGCCCTTACCGTATTGCAGCATAAGACGGGTACGGTGGCATTAACCGATTCGGACAAGAAAGAATTGCTTCAGATTGCCCGTACTACAATTAAAACTTACTTACAGGAAAGCCAGACAGCATCCATTGATGTAGAATCCCTGTCAACTTCTTTATTAAGTAAGGCAGGAGCCTTTGTAACATTAAAAAAAGCTGGCGAACTCCGGGGATGCATCGGACACTTCGAAGCGGATAAGCCACTTTACAAAATTGTTCAGCAAATGGCAATAGCAGCAGCTACACAGGACTACCGTTTCGATGCTGTTACACTTTCGGAATTGAAACTGATCGACATTGAGATTTCGATGCTTTCGCCTATGCAGAAAATCAGTGATGTTAATGCGATCAGGCTTGGTATCGATGGGATTTACATTAAAAAGGGAAGCAGAAGCGGTACGTTTTTACCCCAGGTTGCCACCGAAACACATTGGAGCCTGGAAGAATTCCTGGGCCATTGCGCCCGCGATAAAGCAGGCATCGGATGGGACGGCTGGAAAGATAAAGATGCAGAAATATATATTTACCAGGCATTTGTGTTTGGGGAAAAGGATTAACGCCGGCTTCTGGTTTGTTTGATCTTTAAAATTCAGATAACCGTCTGGAAATCGTTATTTGCTATTTTCGTAAATCATCATTCGTAAATCGTACATCGTCATCCGTAAATCGTACATCGTCATTCGTCATTTGTAAATCATCATTTGTAAATCGTAAATCATTATTCGTAAATCGTAAACCATCATTCGTAAATCGTCATTCGTAAATCGTAAATAATTTTAAATCTTTAATTGTTTACTTTTTAAAATATGCCCGATACTCCTTATTCCGTTGTGACTATAAGTGCTTTATGCCTGTTATTTTATGGCATCTCCCTGGCATTAGTCCGATTTGGGGTAATTTCCGTAAGCTTGCAGCAGAAATTCTGGAACAATTTATTATTGCTTGCAATTGTTGTAGCTGGAAGCCTGGGGATAATGCTGGCAATTACTGTAAATTACAAAATTGATCTACCATTAACTGACAGCCTCCTGGTGTGGCATGTGGATTTTGGAATTGCGCTTTTCCTGATCGCTGTTTTTCACTTTTCATGGCATATGAAATATTACCGGTCTATGTTTAATAAAACTGACAAAGACAGCCATGAATCTGATGATTCAGTTTTTAAAACACCCTCAATTTCACCTATTTACAGACTTGGATTTAACCTGAAACGTCTTCCTTTCAGCCTTGGTTTTACCGCCATGGCCACCCAGTTGATTCTGATCCGCGAGTTTTTATCCGTTTTTAACGGAAACGAAATTGTAATTGGCATTGTACTGGCTAACTGGATGTTACTTACCGGGCTTGGAGCGCTATTGAATCGAAAAGCCAAAAACCACACCGGGCTGAAAGGAATCATGACCGTATTATTCACTTTGGCTATAATTCCTATAATAACGCTTTTCCTGCTAAATTGGATGAGAAATATAGTTCTTCCGGTTGGAGGCATGCCAGGCATTGGTCAGATTATATTCGGAACCAGCATTTTACTGGCGCCTTTCTGCCTTCTTTCCGGCTGGCTCTTCAATGCTGTTAGCCAATATCTCTCGCATACGCTTAATAAAAATGCAATCAGCCTTACTTACGGATGGGAAACAATTGGAAGCATTACAGCGGGAATATTGTGCAGCCTGGTTCTCATTTTCATTTTTGAACCATTTCAGAATCTTGCCATTATTCTGGTACTTAACAGTATGATTCTTTTCCTGATCAGCAGGAAAGAAATTTTTTCAGTCAGGAAAAAATTTCATCTGTATGTTTCTGTTGCTATAATTCTTGCATTTGCCACTTTAGTCTCGAACCTGGATAAAACAGCCATGCAATTCCTGTTTCCAGACCAGGAAATTGTTTCTTTTAAAGATACTCCGTACGGAAAGCTTGTTGTGACAGAAAACGCAGGTCAGATGAACTTCTTTGAGAATAACACACTTCTTTTCACCACAAATAATACAACTGCGAACGAAGAAGCCGTTCACTATGCTTTGCTTCAGCGCACTGTGAATGGAAATGTTCTGCTAATTGGAAGTGGAATTTCAGGCATCTCCGAAGAATGTTTAAAGTATCCTTTGAAAAGGCTTGAATGTTTGGAGATCAATCCGCAGATACAGGTTCTCGGCAAGGCATTCCAGCGGTTGCCGGCAGATAAGCGTTTTAAAATGCATTTTGGTGATCCGCGGTTATTGGTGAATAAAATGTCGCAGGAAAAAGATCGGTTGCTAATGCAGCCACAGCCCTTAATTACGAAGATCGACTCGCTAAGTTTTGACGCAATAATCCTGAATCTGCCTGAACCTTCGACACTTCATCTCAACCGCTTGTATACATTTGAATTTTTAGTTCGTGTTAAAAAACTGCTTGCCGAACAGGGCATTGTAACGCTAAGTCTGCTGTCTACCTTTAATTACGTAGGGAGCGACGCCTTAAAAATTCAATCCACTATGCATCAGACACTCAAAGCTATATTTAAAAATGTTCTGGTGATTCCCGGAGAGAAAAACTATTTCCTGGCTTCGGATGGACCTTTAACTACCGCTGTTTCCGGTCTTGGCGGAAGTCGTGGAATAACAAACGAATATGTTAATGAATATTACCTCGATGATGTTTCGCTGAAGGAGCGCTCAGATAAAATCATGAAACGGATTTCTGTCGAAGCCCCGATAAATCGTGATTTTGAGCCGGTGGCCTGTTACCGGCAATTGAACTATTGGTTGAGTTATTCCGGAAATTCCGGTGCATACTTCCTGGTTTTTCCGCTTATCCTGTTGCTGATACTTACAGGCATTCGCTCCGGCGGGATAACAGTGGCTTTGTTTTCGGCTGGTTTTAGTTCCTTCTCATTGGAAATAATCCTGATACTTACTTTCCAGGTATTGTACGGCTATATTTACCTGATGACTGGAATTTTCATTACCCTTTTTATGGCAGGACTGGCAACCGGAGTCTTTCTGGCAAAGCATTTTCCGAAAAATGCGACCTATAATACTCTTGTAAAACTGCAATTTATTTCAGTAGTACTGATAGTATTGAGCCTGGCAGGAATCTGCCTTTCCGGTAATTTTCAGCTCTCATCCATACTGATGCACATTCTTTTCAGCATACTTATCATTTGCATAGCAACAGTAACAGGTGCTCAGTTTCATATTGCTTCCATTCTTAAATCCGGCAATATAAATAAAGTAGCTGCAACTAACTATTCTGCTGACCTGATTGGATCGGCTGCAGGAGCCTTGCTTATAAACGCGTGGATTGTACCTTCTTTTGGATTTATAACCTCTCTTTATGTTGTTGCTGGTGTAAGTATGTTTGGGATCATTCTCTTGCTTATAAAAAAACAAGCGTAAATCTCAATTTTATTTGCACTACAAACATCAAAAGAGAACATATGTCGTATTTTTGTATAAGTTTTATGCTTGTCGGCGATGAACAGACGCATATTCATAACAACAAGCTTAGCATCGGCAGCCTGCCTGATTTGTAAGAACCAATTACTTATGGCCGGAATGAATGGATTTCCTGAAGTCCCAATGGAAAGTACACTCTGGAAATGGAGCCGCGAAGCCTATCATTATAAAGTTACTCCGCGTGGCGTTGAATGCACCAACTGCCCTAACCAATGCACGCTCAAACGCATGGAAACCAGCAAATGCCGTAACCGCATCAATGTAAAGGATAAGTTGTATTCCATTGCATATGGCAATCCATGCGCTGTGCATATTGACCCGATTGAGAAGAAACCGTTTTTTCATTTCCTTCCTTCCTCGCGTGCTTTTTCTATTGCTACTGCTGGATGTAATTTCACCTGTTTGAATTGCCAGAACTGGGAAATTTCGCAGAAAAGTCCAAAAGAAACGGAGAATATGGACCTGATGCCAGCCAATGTTGTTGATGCATGTTTAAAAAACAACTGCGAAAGTATTGCTTACACCTATGGCGAACCAACTGTTTTTTACGAATACGTTTACGATACAGCGCGGCTGGCACATGAAAAAGGGATAAAAAATATTTACAAATCAAATGGATATATAAACGAGCAACCTCTGAGAATGCTATGCAAACACCTGGATGCTGCCAATATCGATCTGAAAGGATTTACAGAGGACACTTATCTTAAACTTAATTCAGGTAAACTTGCGCCTGTTTTGCGAACGCTCCAGGTTTTAAAGGAAGAAGGAGTCTGGCTCGAAATCACCAACCTTGTTATTCCATCCTGGACTGATAACATGAAAACAATCCGCGATATGTGTAAATGGTTTGTTACCAATAAAATGGATGAAAGCCCATTGCATTTCAGCCGTTTTTCACCTTTATACAAACTTACTCAACTGCCGGCAACACCTTTACTTACTTTGCAAAGAGCCCGCGAAACAGCCTTGAATGCGGGGATGAAATATGTTTATGTCGGCAACCTGCCTGGCTCCAACCTCGAAAACACGACCTGCCCTAAATGCGGAAAAACTGTCGTACAACGTAAAGGATTCAGGGTGATTCAAAATAATATTTCAGCCGGAAACTGCAGGTATTGCGGGGAAAAGATTGCCGGAGTCTGGAGCTGAAATATTCTCTTTCAATTAATGAACTCTCGTTTACCGATTTATTCACGATATTCACTCTAACAAAACTATCTGTCTACCGTTTTATCATTAAATAAAAATATTTTGCGTTTTACCTTTGCGAAAAAACGAAACTATGCAAACCATTTTAGGATCAGGCGGCATAATTGCCAATCACCTGGCAACATCGTTACCCGAATACACAGATAAAATAAGGCTGGTTAGCCGTAAGCCGAAATTTGTAACAGGAAAAGAAGAACTGGTTTCAGCTGATCTCACATCAGCCGACGATGTTCTGAAAGCCGTAAAAGGTTCCGAAATAGTTTATCTCACAGCAGGACTGCAATATGATAGCAAAGTATGGCAGGAACAATGGCCCCGACTGATGCAGAATGTTATTAACGCCTGCAAGGAAAACAATGCCAAACTGGTATTTTTTGACAATGTGTATATGTATGGAAAGGTTGTAGGTCTCATGACCGAAGAAACGCCTTTTAATCCCTGCAGCCGTAAAGGCGAAGTGAGAGCCAAAATAGCTACTATGATTTTAAATGAAGTTGCTAATGGCTCATTAACAGCTCTTATTGCCCGATCAGCCGATTTTTATGGTCCGGAAACAAACAACAGTTTCCTGAACATGATGGTTTTCGAAAACCTTAAAAAAGAAAAAGCTGCCCAGCTTATGATCAGTAAAAACCTGAAACATAGTTTTACTTACACGCCGGATGCCGGTAAAGCAACTGCTTTACTTGGAAATACTCCTTCAGCCTTTAACCAAACCTGGCACCTGCCTGCTGATATGAATGTATTAACAACGCAACAAATTGTCGAAATTGCAGCAAAAGAACTAAATGTAAAACCTAAAATCACAGTCTTGCCAAAATTGATGATTCAAATGGCCGGCCTTTTTAATCCAATTATTAAGGAGAGTGTGGAAATGCTATATCAGTACGATTCCGATTATATTTTTGATTCCGGTAAATTCGACCAGACTTTCAAATTCAACAAAGTTTTGTATGCTGATGGAATTCGTAATTCGGTAAAGTCATGATTTTTTGACTGAAACTATTATCTTGTAAAAATCATGCAAAAGCACCTCCACGAAGGTGCTTTTGCAGTTTAATACCGATTTATTGGTTCAAAATATTCTGGTTTCAATACTGATTATAAATAAGTTACAAATTATTCAAATTCCATTGTTACAGTGCAATAATTTTTACCTTTGCTCCCGGATTCAAATAAATTTTACGAAGAGAAATCATTACTAAGGCATTTGAATCGAATCTTAAAAACTGCTTTCCAACTCAGAATCACGGGTACCGGAACATGGAACCCGGAACCCGGAACTTTGAACCCTTGAACTTTTGAACTCTTTATTCAGAACACAAAACCCCAACTTATAAACAATAATCCTTAAAACAATATGTACTCCAAATTTCAGGATCACCTTACCAAAGAACTTGCCGGAATAAAAGAAGCCGGTTTATTTAAAAACGAACGTGTTATTGTTTCCCCTCAGGGCGCCGAAATCACAATCAGTTCAGGTGCCGAAGTACTCAACTTCTGCGCCAACAATTACCTCGGACTGTCAAACAATCCAAAACTTATTGCTGCTGCCAAAGAAGCTCTCGATACACACGGTTACGGCCTTTCGTCGGTGCGTTTTATCTGTGGCACACAGGACCTCCACAAAACTCTGGAAGCTAAAATAGCTGAGTTTTTCGGAACCGAAGATACTATCCTTTATGCTGCCTGTTTCGATGCCAATGGCGGAGTTTTTGAACCACTTCTGGGCGAAAATGATGCAATTATCTCCGATTCACTCAACCATGCTTCCATCATCGACGGAGTCAGGCTTTGCAAAGCACAGCGTTATCGCTACGAAAATTCAAATATGGCCGACCTCGAAGAACAGTTAAAACTGGCACAGGCTCAGAATTTCAGGCTAATTGTTACCGATGCCGTTTTCTCTATGGATGGAAACGCAGCTAAGTTGGATGAAATTTATGCGCTGGCTCAGAAATACGATGCCATGATTATGGTGGATGAATGTCACTCAGCAGGAGTAGTCGGCAAAACCGGTCGTGGGATTACCGAACTTCACAACCTGAAAGGTAAAATAGAGATAATTACCGGTACTCTGGGTAAAGCATTTGGCGGTGCCATTGGCGGATTTACAACCGGTAAAAAGGAAATTATCGATCTGCTTCGTCAGCGTTCGCGTCCTTATCTTTTCAGCAATTCAATTCCTCCGGTGGTAGCTGCTGCCGGCATACGCATGTTTGAAATGATGAGCGAAACAAACGAATTACAGGATAAACTGCATGCAAATACTGAATATTTTGTTGCGAAAATGCTCGCAGCCGGTTTCGATATCAAACCTACTCAAAGCGCCATCTGTGCCGTAATGCTTTACGATGCAAAACTGAGCCAGGAAATGGCAGCCAAACTTCTCGATGAAGGTATTTATGTTATCGGATTTTATT
>JAIFMH010000350.1 GCA_020048595.1 Bacteroidota bacterium
GCCTTGTCAATGTCAAGGTAAATCTCTTTTGGAACACCGCAGTGCTCTTTCTCGGTGCGCTGTTTGCTTTCCCATCTCCATTGGTTCTTCCCATCACACCATTGCATTCGTTGCCCATTCGCTGGCCATATTTCGTTAAAACCAACATGCAGGCTATTATCTTCTGGGCCGGCACTGTGTGCCCTGACCCAAACATAATAACGACCTGGATGATTGATATTTACCTTGTAATGCAAAAGGGCTATTTCCCCCGGAATATCAGTAAAGTTGACAAGCCTGGCAGTTTCTTCGTTCAACGTTGGATCCTCCAGTTTGATAAGTTTGTCTGAGGGCGTTCTTCTGGTGTCGGGCAGTATCTCTATGTAAGCATTTCCGCTTGCTCCGGCTACATGCTCTTCATCGGGATCAGGTTTAATATCCGGTACTCTTCCCTTGCTGGTGATAAACCATTGCCTGATTTCCGATTTGGCCTGTTTGTAGAAATGTTCAGCCTCTACAGCTACAAGACCATTTTCCTCATTGAAAACCAAATCGGGGCCAGCTATTGCCCCGGAGAGTTCAATCAATTGTCCATTCAGGTCAAGTATTAAGGCTGAGAATGCCATAAATAGAAAAAGTGCAAACTTCCTGATCATACTATATAAATTGGTTAAATAATTATTAATTAAAGCTATAGCCTAGGCATTTATCAGTTTTTTATTATGTTTATATGATCCAGAAGCACAAATCCTTCAGGTGAGATGCAAATTGCGTTTTCTCCTTTCTCAAGTTTTACGGTAACACGTTCCCAGACCCAGTTGCCTGCATTTCCCGTGTTCCAGAATTCGATATCACATGACTTTTTACCGTTGACCTCTACCGGTGAGATAAAAACCTGTTCGCGTTTAAGGGTAAACCTGAATTCAAGGATATAACGCCCCGATTCAGGGGCGTTATATTTCCATTTCACCTGATGTTTGGCATCACCACCTTTGGTTTCAAGGTATCCTTTTCCTGTGAAACCAGTAAGGTCAGACTTTAATACAGAAATCCTGAAATCCGCATCCTCCGCTTCCAGAATGGTTCCTCCTGCGGTTGGTTGCATTGATGGCAGATTTAACATAGCCCCATTACCGATAACATCAAATATTGCCCAATTAAAATTCTCTCTCCAATCTACGTATCCCACACGATTGGTCCACAACGGGTTATAATAATTAGCCAATCCACTAGCCGCATAATGCCTCCAGTAACCTGCTGAGGTATTCAGTTCTTCAATCGCCTTATTGTACCATTCCCTCTGCAACGTTTCCCTAAAAAGAGAGAGGTAAGTTGCACCACGGATCTTATGACCATAATTTTTCCCGAGTCGTGCCATGGTTTTAATATCATCTATGGTGATGCGCAGCTCATTATTCATCTCCATATTTTGTTCATCAGCCCATTTGAGAGCCTTCTCAGAATTCTGAATGATCTTATCTGCAACCTGCAGCGGTGTTTCACCTTCAATTTTAGAGCCGGCCAGAAATGCTTTAGTATAGTCGGGGATAGAGATGTAGCCTGTACCTTTATGAGGGGGCAGGGTAATAAACCGGTTTACATCGTGGTAACCCGAAGGAGTGTTTGCGATAAACGGAGTTGATTGACCCGATTCGATGTACCATTGAAAATCGAGTGCTCCCCAGTGAAATCCGGTAACCCACGGGTAAATCATTGATGCACTTTGCCAGGCATCGAACATCTCCTGTGCATTCACCGAAGGGAAGCGGGATTGGATAACATCGATAAAACGATCGTTACTCAGATTGGGATTATACCCCAACCTGCCCCAGCACATCCACTGGTACCAATGCTTTACAATTTCAAGTTCACGTGGACCATCAGTGTATTTGCCAAGAAATTCTCTTCCCCACACATACTGGTCGGAACCATAATAAAAGCCTTCAGATACTTCATAAGGTATGTTTTTTATGAAATCCCTTACAAAATCGGGTGCCCCCCATCTGAAATAGAAATTATCATCGTTGCGAAGCGTCCAGAGTGTTTTCAGGTTCTCGCTCTGAATATCTTTCACAAAACCCTGATGAAATACCTGATTAACAGAGCTGTAGACATGTGCCTGTGCATATTTAAAACTGAAAACAAAGTTGATGTTTTCATTCTTCATTACATCTTTAAAAATAGAGGTGATTTCCTTTGCCTGTGTCTGATGCTGACGGTGTATAAAATCAATTTTCCGCCCGGGTTGTTCCTTTAATGCATCCAAAACGCCTTGTCCATAAGTAGCGAAAGCCCATTCTTCCTTTTGGGTTGCCGTATAGTCGTACATGTTTTCGCCTGTTGTAAGGCCAATTCCGGCAAGATCAGGGTAAGTGAGCACCATTTGCTTAATGCTTTTCCGGAAATAGTCGGTGGTAACCGGATTTTCGGGTTTGTCGGTAATTCCATACTTGCCGTCGACTCCATAAACAAATATGTTCCAGGTTACAACATAGAATTTTACATTTCGCTGTTTGCCATATTCCATTACTTTTCGCCAGAAAGCAATCTTTTCTTCAATAGTCATTTTTTTCAGCACCTCGTAACTTTTCATTATCTCAGGTGCATCGAAGCCCCAGCCGTTCAGGGAATAATTCTCTTTCCAATTGCCAGTACTCCTCCTGACATCGTTCAGTGCAACATCAGGGTACTCAGGCACTTTCACCATCGATGGAAATGGATGCATGTTCCACAGTGAAATGAGGTTATAGCGGTAGCGGGCCAGGTTATCAATATACTCTTTCCAGAACTCGAAATTCCACATTTCGGCCATATTTTTTTGCGCTGCATCGCTGGGTTCAGTGTAGGTCGGACTGCGCATATCAAGTGGAATATTAAACTTGGTTCCCCTGACTTTCATATAGGGGTTTTACATTGTCCCGGCCTCGTCATAACCAAGTACATAAATTGTTTTTTGTTCTTTCCCTGTCTTATGAATAATGAAGCCTTCTTCTTTTAATTCAGCAGCATTTCTTATACCTGCCTTCTTAATATAGCTGGCAGCAACTTTTTCATTTAAGCTGATCAATACAATACTAACCTTATCATCTCTCCAATTTACGGATTCAGAATTTGAATAACTGACAGAACCAAATCCTTTTACTTTTAATACATCCCTTATTTCATTTAAGGCAAATTGTACCCTGGCGGATTCTTTATCAGAGTAAAGACCGATATACTGTGCTTTTGCAGAAACAAATGAAACTGTAAGTATTAAAAACAATAATATCTTCATGGGTTATGTTTATTTGATTGCTTCATTGGTTTCATTGAGTATGTGTTTCAATAAGGACAGGGCACCAATAATGTTTTAAGAAGCAAAGTTTTCATAGTCTCTGGAACTGTTTAATACCTCTACTATTCATACCATTTTTCAATAGTATGTTCTACCTTTATTTTTTTTAGCATCTCCGACATTTCCTTTAGTTTTTCGGGATTTTGGCTGGCAAGGTTGTGTTCCTCCCGGGGATCTGTCTCTAAATCGAAAAGGTACTCGATATCTTCCAATGCTGTCATGTGCATCTTATTCATTTCTCCCTGGTTGTGACGGTTGTATGCCCATGCCGAACGCTCTTTTGCCTCTATGTATTTCCATTTGCCCATACGCAATCCTAGCCCATCGCTGGATTGTTGAACGACATAATCATTCCCTTTATCTGATTCACCTAAAATTGCTGGTAAGATGTTGTGGCTGTCGAAATATTTCCCTTCGGGGAGTTTTGCTCCGACCAAAGCCGCAAACGAAGCAAGAAAATCGACCTGCCCAATCAGAACATTTGACACTTTACCTTTTGCTATACGTGCAGGCCACTGGATAATTGTCGGCATACGGGTCGCTCCCTCGTATGCTATGTATTTACCTCCATGAAGACCGGCGTTAGGGTCGTGTCCATTATGATCTTCGAGGGTACCGTCGTAATAGCCGTCGAAAAATACCGGACCATTGTCGCTCGAGAATATAATGATGGTATTGTCCAACTTGCCATTTTCTTTTAATATCCGTATCGTCTCACCAACAATCCAGTCGAGCTCGTGTACAGCATCGCCCCTGAGTCCGCAGTCACTTGTGCCTACAAAACGCGGATTGGGGATTCGTGGAACATGGTTCTGGTGCATAGCCAAAAACAGAAAGAAAGGTTTATCGCTATCCTTATCAAGAAAAACTTTAGTTTTTTCAGCAAACACATCAGTCATCATCTCATCGTTCCACCAGGCCGATTTTCCTCCGGCCATATGACCAATTCTGCTAATGCCGTTAATAATAGTTCCCGAATGCTGAATATCGGCACCATAACGGAGCAATTCGGGGTTGCTCAGGCCAGTAGGAAGATTGCCAACAAGGGCATCGCTTTGTCCCGGGCCATAGTCGCCAAAACTTCTTTCCTGAAAATCATGATGCGCCTCCTGTGGATACTTTACAAACAATGAGTCGGCAGGGTCAAGATTGTAAACCCTGTGACCGTCGAGATAAACCGTTGGTACACGGTCAGCTGTAACAGGAAGCAGGAACGATTCGTCGAAGCCTATTTCGAGCGGACCTGGCTTAACATCTCCATTCCAGTCAATTTCGCCAGATTTATCGCCAAAGCCAAGATGCCATTTGCCAATTATGCCGGTACGGTAACCGTTCTGGCGCAGCATTTCGGGAAGGGTAAAGCTTCCAGGCTCAATACATATAGGATCCTCGGCCGAGAGTATGCCTGAACCAGGCAGGCGGAATGCATAAGTACCTGTAAGCATTGAGAAACGGCTCGGGGAACACATGGCCGATGATGCATAAGCACTTGTAAACCTGACTCCATTCTCAGCGATGGCATCTATATTTGGTGTTCTAATAAGCTTTGCACCATAGCAGCCCAGATCACCTAAGCCAATATCGTCAGCATAAATGATCAATATATTGGGCTTTTGAGCTTCTCCTGACTTGTTTACCGGATTGCAGCCATAAAGCAAGGCAAAACAGGATGACAGTAGAATAAGAAGTTTGTTCATTATGACAGACTCGTTGGGTAATTCTAAAATCAAAATTACTGTTTGACTTAAACCGGAGGTAATAGTAATTGTCTAAATTGGATAATATTCAGTTCATAAATGTATTATTTTACCAATAAGATGACCCAATCCATGTTTGGCTCAGAAGGAGCGCCATTTATATTGTGAACATTACCCCCCTTGATTTTCTTTATTGCCCCGGATTGAAGTTTGCCACCATTTCGGGGATCGAACCATTTTAAAGAGAATTCGCCACTTTGGCCCTCAAGATTAATAGTTCCGCTTCCGTTTCTAAGAAAAACTATGTACATCTTACCGGGATTAGCCAGACAATAATCGCCTTTATTCACCAGATCAGTGTAGTTTTCGGTCTCTGTTATGGGTATATTATTGCCTTCAAAGAAGTCGAGCAAATACTTGCATTGATTCCAGAACAGGTCACGGGAGCGATAGTCCTCACAGGTTAAATCGGAATGCGGATGGTCGTATCCAAAATAAAACTCATTACCCCAGGCTCCGGCCAGAAATGAGCCCCAAAGGCTATTGATTCTGGCACTATCATGCTTTGCGTCTTCCATATCGGGCAGCAAAGAATGTTGTGCACCACCCGTTTCATCCATTGAAACTGCCATTTGTTTACCAGACTCTTTTGACAGTTTTAACCATTTTAATGTATTTTCATGAACATTACGAAACTGTTGAGTGCCCAGTTGCACCGATAAGCCGGTATACTTAACCCCCGGCACGAAAATATCATCGAAAGCCGGTGGGTTATGGATAACAACATGATGATGATAGGGATCGTTCTGGTAAAAGTACTCAGCAGCAGCCAGCCGCTGGGTTGTATTCATAGGCGGTGTTATGTGGTTTTTTGCCCAGTCACCTGATTCTTCGCCAATGTTCCAGTTAAGTGCCATATGATGTCCGAAACGAGCCATCATCTCACGGTAGTAGAGTTTAGTATTTGCTCCGATTGCTCCATTGTCAAGTAGACCCTGGCATTCCTGTTCCAGGAGTTTGAAATGCAGGAACATCCCCACGTTATCGGCATGATTAAAAACTATCTCCCATTGATCCAATTTTGAGCAGTCAAACCTGTCATGTGTATCATAATCAACAAATGGAAAAACATTCTGGTCGTCGCCTT
>JAIFMH010000233.1 GCA_020048595.1 Bacteroidota bacterium
GTTGCTTTGCTGATCGGATTTCTAAATGCTTTTCTTAAGCCAATACTGATTATCTTAACAATTCCGATTACATTAATAACCTTTGGGCTTTTCCTGCTGGTAATTAATGCAGCTATTATTATGCTGGCTGATTATGCGCTAACAGGTTTTACTGTCGATGCTTTTTTTACAGCAGTTGTGTTTTCAATCATTGTTTCTATAATTACATGGATACTTGAAGCTCTCGCCAATCCGAAATCAAGAAGAGAGCAGTCGGAATAATCAAATTGCCCGAATTTACTTTAATCACTAATCCCCAAAATTAAACCCTTACGAAAATGCACTCCCGTTTTATAACCGATCAGGCAGAAATTGACGCGATTATTAATAAATGTGAAGTATGTTATGTGAGTATGGTGGATGAAAATAACCTGCCTTATGTGCTTCCGTTTAATTTTGGGTACAGCAATGGCGTTATATTTCTGCATTCAGCGCAAAAAGGACACAAGATCGATATTTTGAAAAATAATCCTGCCGTTTGTATTGCTTTTAGTACTGATCATCAGTTGCGGTATCAAAGTGAGCAAATGGCTTGCAGCTACAGCATGAAATACCGTAGTGTGCTTGCGTTTGGTAAAGTAGAATTTTTTGACGATCTGGATCAGAAGACTGAATCTTTCAAGACGGTAATGGCTCATTACACTGATCGTGATTTTGCTTTTGGTGTGCCGGCATTGCGTGAAGTATGCACATATAAAGTGAAGGTTGAGAAATTTACGGCTAAAATTTATGGATATTAATCCTGAACAGGTAAATACTTTGCACGCAATTTTTCATGGGCATACGCTAAACCTTTTCCCAATATAGTTCCCACTATTGCTCCCATTAAAATGTCACCAGGATAATGCACTCCCAGGTATATCCTGCTATAGGCTGTAAGAACTGCATACAGTATTGAAACTGCGATAATGTATTTTCGTTCCCCTGCAACCAGTGAAATCATAAAAAAAGCTACTGCAAAGGCATTTGAAGCATGGCCCGAATAAAAGCCATAAGTTCCTCCCCGGTATCCATTTAATGTATGCACTAAAGTTTGCAGATGAGGTTCCTGCGAAGGCCTGTAACGCATTACACTTTCTTTGGAAAGGTTACAAAGCTGATCAGAAATTACAATTAGTAAAGCAATTGTTATAAGCACAGTCCAGTAATGCTTTGGATATTTTTTGTATAATAGCCATAAAAACCATACATAAAGAGGTCCCCAGAAAAGTTTTGCGCTGAAGAGCCACATCAAGGGATCAAAGAAGGTGTTATGTTGACCATTCAGAAACAGAAACAGGCTTTCGTCGAGGGATTTAATGGTTTCCAGCATTGTTTGATTATCTTTTTTTCTTTTTAGATTAATGAAATCACATTTTAGGAAAACCAAGCGTATACATAATTTCCTTTAACTGATCGATGGTAACTACTGAGCCTGTTACAATATCATAATTAAAAATAGTGTTTAAAATGATGTAGGCAATATCTTCAGGATTTGAAAGCTTACCTTCCTCGTAAAGCCGGATAAATTTATCACGCTCGGGGAAAAGGCTTTCATCTGTTGTCCTGATCAATTCCTGCATGCCTGTTTCAATAATTCCGGGAGCCAGGGCAAAGACTTTGGTTGGTTGAAGTTCAGCATTTTGTTCGAGCCCGGCAACTTGCGTAAACATATCGAGACCAGCTTTTGAACTGCAATAAACACTCCAGCCGCTATATGCATTAAAAGAGGCTCCTGAAGATATATTGAGAATTACTTTCGGGATATCCAGACCAGCAGTTTCAGTGAGGAAAACAGAACTCAGGATCATAGGCGTTAATAGATTCAAATGCAAATGTTTTTCCGCCAAAGCAAAGTCAATTGACTTTATGGGTGAAACAGGCTCAAGCATTCCTGCATTGTTAATCAAAGCTATCCTGTCGAATTCAGCTAATTTTATCTTGGTAAAAACACTCTTTATAAAATTTTCCGCTTCTTCGCGAATACTCAGATCGGCTTCAAAATAAAATAATGGAACATTTAATGATGACGCGAGTTCAATCAGGTCTTCATTCAACGTTCTGGAAACAGCAAACAGCGTGTTTCCCGGAACAATAAGTTTTCGTGTAAGTGCCTGGCCAATCCCGCGTGATGCCCCGGTAATAATATAATAATTCATTTTTCAGAGATTTTAATATTGAGTGATTGCAGTTGCGTTTATTAACTTTTAAGATTGCCTTGCAAATATACAACACCTGAACATTACTAATGTTTTTATGTTCTATTTCGAACCGATTTTGTTGAGTGAGAATCGTATTATATCTTAATCCCCAATCCCAACCCCTAAATCCTTACATGAATAACGCAGTTTTTATTTTTGATTACCCTGCTAACGAACCAGTACGATCATACTCGCCGGGTTCAAAAGATCGCAAAGAGTTACAGGCAGAACTCGACCGGTTGAGTTCAAACCAGATTGAAATTCCTTTGATTATAGGAGGAAAAGAGGTTTATACAAACAATATTGATTCTATCACAATGCCTCACGATCACGGGCATGTGCTTGCCCGCTATCACAAAGCCGGTGAAAAGGAAGTAAAAATGGCTATTGATGCCGCCCTAAAAGCACATCGCGAATGGGAATCTTTTTCCTGGTTCGAGAGAGCCTCGGTAACACTGAAAATAGCTGAGCTTCTTTCAAAAAAATACAGGATGCTGATAAATGCTGCAACAATGCTTGGTCAAAGTAAAAGTGCTTACCAGGCCGAAATTGATGCAGCTTGCGAAACCATTGATTTCCTTCGTTTTAATGCACATTATATTTCTGACATTTATAACGAACAGCCACACAGTGATCCCGGAATAATTAACCGGCTCGAATACCGCCCCCTCGAAGGATTTGTTTTTGCAGTTACCCCCTTTAATTTTACGGCTATAGCTTCTAATCTTAATATGGCCCCGGTGCTAATGGGAAATACTACACTTTGGAAACCGGCAACAACATCCATTCTTTCCAATTACATTTTGATGCAGGTTTTCAAAGAAGCCGGCTTACCTGATGGTGTTATTAATTTTATACCGGGACAAGGTTCGCAGGTTGGGAATCAGGTAGTCGCAGATAAAAACTTTGCAGGTTTGCATTTTACCGGGAGTAACGGTACTTTTAACAAACTCTGGCAAAATACGGCTGCCAACCTGGCAAATTATCGTTCGTATCCGCGAATAGTGGGCGAAACAGGTGGGAAGGATTTTGTACTGGTTCACCCGAGTGCAAAGGTTGATGAGGTTTCAACTGCATTGGTGCGCGGTGCATTTGAATACCATAGGGGAGATGCTTGCAGAAATCAAAGTAGGAGATCCCCGCGATTTCAGCAATTTTATGAATGCGGTAATTGATGAAAAGTCTTTCGATAATATCACCAATTATATCAGCAAAGCTAAAAATACCAGTGATGCGGAAGTTGTCTTTGGGGGAACCGGAGATAAATCTAAAGGATATTTTGTTCAGCCAACTGTAATTCAGGCTCATAATCCCCACTTTGTCACTATGACCGAAGAAATCTTTGGACCAGTACTAACCATACATGTATATAAGGATAAAGATTTTGACCAGACTGTGCGCCTTGTTGATGAAACTTCACCTTATGGATTAACAGGATGTATTTTTGCACAGGATCGTGGCGTTTTGGTTAAAGTAGCCGATGAGTTGAAATATGCTGCCGGAAATTTCTATTTCAACGACAAACCTACAGGAGCGGTTGTGGGACAACAGCCATTTGGCGGATCAAGGCAGAGCGGAACTAATGATAAAGCCGGCAGCCATTTGAATTTATTGCGATGGATAAGTCCACGTACAATAAAGGAAACTCTGATACCACCGACTGATTATCGTTATCCTTTCATGAAAGAAGATAGCTGCCACTGATTATTAAGGTATCTTTGCCGGGTTTTCCCGGCTTTTATTTGTTATTAAGGGAATTGAAAAGCAAGGAAACGTCCGAAGGTACTGTCACTATCCGGTTAGCTTGAGACGCATAGAAACAGGAACTTTTAACAAAAGAACTAAAGAACATTGAACCCTTACCATTTTCCCTTACCCTTTTTCTGTTTAACTATTTTTTAAAATGCAGCAACATCGTAACGGCAAAATTCTAGCGTTACTCTTTACGGGTGTATTAATGGGGGCCCTCGATATTTCAATCGTGGGACCGGCTATTCCGGCAATAGAGGAAACAATAAAAGTTGATCATCGTTCGCTTAGCTGGATATTCAGTATCTATGTTCTGTTCAACCTGGTTGGTGTTTCTTTATTATCCAAACTTTCGGATCTTTATGGGAGGAGGAATATTTATGTATTTTCAGTTGCGGTATTTGCAATTGGCTCATTGATTGTTGCAATGGCCAATGATATTACCTTACTTTTAATAGGAAGAGCTGTTCAGGGTTTTGGTGCAAGTGGAATTTTCCCCGTCGCATCGGCAGTAATCGGTGATATCTATCCGCCTGAAAAACGTGGCCGCACGCTTGGAATGATAGGTGCTGTATTTGGAATCGCATTTATCATTGGGCCTGTAATAGCCGGAGTTTTATTACTCTGGTTCAAATGGAATGCACTTTTTCTGATTAATCTGCCCATTGCAGCTGTTGTTATTTTTTATGCATGGCGGATGCTGCCGTCAAAAAAGAGTGTGGTTAAGCCTCATTTCGATTGGATGGGTATGGTGCTTATTGCTTTGCTGCTTTCATCATTTGCATACGGAATAAACAACATTGAAGCTTCCGAAGGAGTAAAGGGAATTTTATCATTAAACGTTTTCCCGTTTTTATTGATAACACTTATTACTTTACCTGTTTTTGTGATTCTTGAGAAACGCTCTCCTTCACCGGTTGTAAAAATTGAACTTTTTGATGTTAAACAGATACGTATAGTTGGTTTAGTGGCTTTCGGAACCGGAATTATTCAGGCTGTTACGATATTTGTACCCGAAATGGCAGTCAATTTATTTGGTGTAACTACCTCGCAGGCAAGTTTTATGCTGATTCCGTTTGTTTTAGCAATTGCAATAGGATCACCTGTAGCAGGTCGGTTAATCGATAAGATCGGGTCCCGGGCAATCGTAATGGCAGGCTTAATGCTGGCAGCTACGGGACTGTTGTTTTTTTATTTCAATTCAGCCTCGAAAGTGAATTTTTATACTGCAGGTATTTTTATGGGACTTGGTTCAGCCATGCTGCAAGGTTCAGCATTGCGATATATTATGCTTAACGAAGTTCAATCGTCGGAACGTGCTTTAGGCCAGGGAATTATAACATTGTTTACCAGTACAGGGCAAATGACCGGGGCTACGCTGATAGGTATTGTTGTTGCCTCAATGTCGTCGCGGGTTGATGGTTATTCAAAGAGTTTTCTGATTATAGCTGTTATAGCATTATCAGTTATGATAATTAGTTACAGGCTGAAAAGCAGGAGCGAAGAACTGGCAGGCGCTTCAGCAACAGTGGCATAAGAAAAAGAATCACAGTTGAACGGGAAAAAGGCTGACAAATAATAATTTTTAGTTTTCTACAACATCCGATTTGTTTTCGGATAAAACAGCAACATAGTAAAGTGAGCTGTTTGAAAGCTTGGAAGCAAGGAAGTTTTCAACTAAAACGCTATTTATGTTAATAACTTTTATTCCAACCCGAAATACATTTTGATAAATTTGTTCCAAAATTGACTTGAATTACATTTAATGGTTTTTTAACATTGTAAAGTCAGGTTTAAGAGCTTAAATTCTAATTTTGCAACGTTTTTAAATACACCAAATGATAATCATTTTTAACCGGATATTTTTTTAAAGTCAAACCATAAACCAAATCAACTAACCAAATCTTAACACAATGAGAAAACCAATTAATCTGATCCGACGAGCATTAAAGCATTTTGTGCTAGTTGCAGTCTTTTTTATGAGTGTATCCTTTGCTCTAGGGCAGGTTACCACATCCGGAATGAACGGAGTTATTACAGGCACAAACGGGGAAACTTTACCTGGTGCAACAGTAGTAGCGGTTCATACTCCTTCAGGTTCTCAATATGGAACCCTTACTGATGCTGATGGTAATTATCGCATTCCTAATATGAATGTTGGAGGACCATATAAAATCACAGTGTCCTATGTTGGATTTGAAAATTTTGTTCAGAGCGAAGTTTATTTGAACCTTGGACAAACATATAAGCTTAATGTTATTCTCAGCCAGCAAGCCGCAAATATTGCAGGTGTTGAGGTAGTTGGAATCAGGAATAACCTTTTTGATGGAAATCGAACAGGAGCTGAAACCAATGTAAGCATCCAAGCTATTGAAAGAATGCCCTCCCTCGGACGCAATATGTCAGATTACACTCGTTTAACTCCGCAAGCCAGAGTAACTCAAGGTGGTGGTATTGAAATATCAGGTACTAATAACAGGTATAACGCTATTTATATTGATGGAGCTGTAAATAATGACGTATTCGGATTAACGGACCAAGGAACCAATGGGGGGCAAACAGGTATTTCTCCTTTCTCAATGGATATTATTGAGCAGGTTTCGATTCAGATTGCACCATACGACATTAAACTTGGTGGATTTGCCGGTGCTGGTATCAATGCTGTTACACGCAGTGGCAATAACGAATTTCAGGGATCAGCATATTTTGTTAACAGAAATGAAGGTTTAGCTGGGAAAACCCCTACAGATAATCCGGAAACTGAGCGGGTTAAACTAAATCCGTTCAGCTCAAATACATATGGTTTCCGACTAGGTGGTCCAATTGTGAAGGATAAGTTGTTTTTCTTTGTAAATGCTGAAATCCAGAAAGATGAAACACCTCAACCTTTTGACTTTTCTACCTATCAAGGAAATGCCACTACTGCAGATCTTGGCCTCATAACAAGCAAACTGGAAGGTTATGGTTATGATGCGGGAGGATATACAGATGTGAACAGGACACTTGATGGAACGAAATTTTTTGCCCGCTTTGACTGGAACATTAATAAAGTCCACAAATTGATGGTTCGCCACCAGTATACCAAAGCTGTTCAGAACAGTCCTTCCAATTCAAATACAACAAATATTAGATTTGGGAATTCAGGAATCTACTTTCCTTCTACAACCAATTCTTCTGCAATTGAGCTCAAAAGTAACATAAGTAATAAAATGAGCAATAGTCTTATTATGGGACTGACGTTCGTTCGCGACGACCGCGACCCGATGGGGAGTAATTTCCCATATGTTCGGATAAAGGATGGCTCTTCTAATATTTATTTCGGATCAGAGGAGTTTTCAACGGGAAATCAGTTGAATCAGGATATTATTACTCTTACTGATAACTTTGAGATTTATAAAGGGAAACATACTTTTACTTTTGGTACTCATAATGAGTTTTATAAAATGTATAATCTTTTTATCCGTCAGAACTTTGGTTCATATCAGTTCAACAGTATTGGCGATTTTGTTTCAAATGCACCCGCTTATCAATTTGATCGTACTTTCTCAGCTGTTGATGACATAACCGGAGATGGTTCTAAAGCTGCTGCCGAATTTAGTGCCCTTCAGTTAGGCCTTTATGCACAGGATGAAATTCAGGTCAGCAACAAATTAAAGGTTACAGTAGGTTTACGCATCGATGTACCAATGTTCCTCGATACACCGCCTGTAAATAATGATTTCAATACTAATGTGATTCCTATTCTGGAAGCATCAGGTTGGGATCTTGAAGGTGCTCAAACAGGGCAAATGCCCGATCCTACCGTAATGTTTAACCCTCGCTTCGGGTTTAACTATGATATTAGTGGTGATCAGAGTTTTCAAGTTCGTGGAGGAGCTGGCCTTTTTACCAGTCGTATCCCTTATGTATGGCCAGGTGCATCATTTCAGAACAATGCTGTGGTCACCGGAGGTATGCGTGTAACTGCAGCAGGTTCACCTGAGTTGATTTTTAATCCTGACTGGAACAACCAGCCGGTACTTCCTCCAACTCAGCCATCCGGACAAGTAGATATATTTGCAAAGAAATTTAAATACCCTCAAGTGTTCCGTGCAAGTATGGCCATTGATAAAAAACTACCCGGAGGTATAGTTGGTACATTTGATGTAACTTACACTAAGACACTCAATAATGTGCTTTATTATAACCTTGCTTACGAAAAAACTGGCGCACTCACAGGAACTGGCGATGATCGTCCGATTTGGTCAAAAGTAGTTCTGGGAAATGATCCTATTACTGGCAAAAAAAGGGCTTATACGGATATTATGCTTGGCACAAACACAAACAAAGGATATTCCTATAATGTTACAGCTCAGTTGCAGAAAAATTTCACTAATGGATTTACAAGTAGTATAGCTTACTCGTTAGGTCATGCCATGTCAATGAATGATGGTGTTTCATCCCAAAATTCATCCCAATGGCGGGTGCCAAATGTTCGGGGAAAGAATGATCTCGATTTTGCAACTTCTGACTTCGACATGGGCTCACGTATTGTTGGTTTTATTTCATACAAAAAGGAATACCTGAAACATACTTCAACTACTGTTTCTTTATTCTACACTGGTCAATCAGGGCCTAGTTTCTCTTATGGTTATGCTGATGGCTCATCAAAATACCTTGGTGAAGATAATAATAGTCTGGAACTTATGTATGTGCCTGTTGACCAAAACGATATTAATCTGATTGATATTACGGTTAGCGGTGCTACTCTAACCAAGGATCAACAATGGACTGACCTTAATGCATTTATTGAAGCTGACGAATACTTGAAAACCCGTCGCGGTGATTATGTTGAAAGGAATCATTCCCGTGTTCCATTTACTAATCTGTTCGATTTCCGAATTGCTCAGGATTTCTTTATTGAAGCAGGTGGAAAACGCAATACTCTACAGGTTTCATTCGATATTTTCAATCTCGGAAACTTGATAAACAACGAATGGGGTCGTATATATTACTCATCAGGAGCTTACTACAATAATTACCCATTGGTTAAAATGGAAGGTTTTGAAGCTGATAATACAACTCCTAAATTTTCATTCAAAAAACCAACTGGTGAAACATGGGCTATTGATGATATTGGAATCCTTAGTTCAAGGTGGCAAGGCCAGATTAGTATCAGGTATATTTTTAACTAATAATATTTCATAAAAAAGGAGCTCTGGTCCACAGGGCTCTTTTTTTTTGCTTTATATTGCCTGTTTCCCGAGTACAAGTATTTATTTAGAAGTCAAAAGTTTCCCCTTCATGAAAAATATGTTTTTTTTGTTTTCACTGTTTTTTTTGTGGATTCTTCCATCATTTGCTCAAGTTAACACAAATCAAACTACCGTTGTACTTTCTCTTGATGGCTTTCGTTGGGATTATCCGGATAAAACAAGCACTCCGGCATTAAACCAGTTAGCCACTGAAGGTGTGAAAGCCATTTCGCTGATACCTTCGTTTCCATCAAAAACCTTTCCTAACCATTATACCATTGCTACAGGCCTGGTTCCTGACAACCATGGTTTGGTGAACAATGCATTTTATGATAGTAAATCAGGAAAATCGTATGCCATCAATAATATGGAAACAAGGTTTGATCCGTCATTTTATGGTGGTGAACCAATTTGGATAACAGCCCAAAATCAAGGTGTTAAAACGGCTTCATTCTATTGGGTTGGGTCTGATGTTGCCATTATGGGCAAGCATCCTGATTTATGGAAAAAATATGATCAGAGTGTAACTTTCATACAGCGTATTGATACAATTATTAAGTGGCTTACTTTGCCTTTGGCAGAACGTCCACATCTGATTATGGCATACTACCACGAACCGGATGGTGTTGGACATGATTTTGGTCCTGATGATTCACGCACATTGAAAACGGTAAGGGAACTTGACAGTTTAACCGGAATTCTCTATTCCCGGATGCGAAAGTTGCCAAATGGAGATAGCATTAACTTTATTGTTGTTGCCGACCATGGAATGGGACGCATTTCGTCCGATCGACACATTGCTCTCAGAACCTACCTGCCTGAAAGCTGGCCGGTTAGGATTGAAGGTGGGAATCCTAACTTTAATTTATACGCCGAGGGAGCTTGGGTTGATTCCGCCTATCTTTCACTCAAAAGAGCTCCACACATTAAAGTATGGAAACCCACTGAAGTTCCTGAGTACCTTAATTACGGCAAAAATTCACGAGTTGGTAATATAATAGTTGTAGCTGATTCAGCGTGGAGTGTTTCGGTGCAGAATCCTAAGAATGAATATTCGGGCGGTACTCATGGATATGAAATACAGAATACGGATATACATGCAATTTTTTATGCAGTTGGCCCGGCATTTAAACAAAAATATATACAGCCTTCTTTTCAGAATACGCACATTTACTCTTTACTTGCATACTTATTGGGAATCAAACCTGCGGAAACAGATGGCAATCTTCAGGAAGTTATTAATATGCTTAAGCCGTTAAACTGAAAGATCTCTGATTTCTACGAATAATAGGATTGCATAGGTGTTTTGTTGAAAAATGTATTCTCCCAAATGACATAAATAGAATAAAAAATTGACACATGAAGAATCTACTGATTTTCTGCTGCATAGTTTTCATTGTTCTGCTATCGCATTTCTCAATTGCCCAGCAGGTTGTCAATCCCTTACTCCAATCTGGACCAATGTTGGGGTATTCAGATATGCGCGAATCCCTGATATGGGTTCAAACAACTACTGAAGCCGAAGTTTATGCAGTTTATACTGACATGGCTGATACAGGTTACAGGCGGACAACAAATCTGGCAATTACAAAAAAGAGTGAAGCATTTACCGCCAGGCTTATTGCTGATTCGGTTGAACCAGGTCATCATTATAGCTACCAGCTTTATATCAATCATACGCCTGTTAGCCTGCCTTATCCTACCGTATTCCGCACTCCTCCAATCTGGAGATGGCGCACTGATCCTCCCGAATTTACTATGTTAACCGGAAGCTGTGCCTATATCAATCAACCCGAACATGACAGAGCTGGCAAGCCTTACGGAGGCGATTACAGGATCTTCGCTAACATGGCAACTCATGAAGCTGATTTTATGCTTTGGCTGGGTGATAATCTTTACCTGCGCGAACCTGACTGGAATTCATGGACAGGCATTTTAAGCAGGTACACTCATACCCGATCAATTCCTGAAATGCAGCCATTTCTGGCTTCGACCCAACACTATGCAATTTGGGATGATCATGATTATGGCCCCGATAACAGCAATAAATCCTTCGCTAATAAAAACCAGACATTGGATGCATTCCGTCTCTTTTGGGGTAATCCCACATATGGCACCGGTAGTATTGAAGGTGCTATAACTTCATTTCAATGGGGTGATGCTGATTTTTTTCTACTTGATAATCGTTGGTACCGCGATCCTGATGAGATTATAAAGGAAGACAAAACTATATTGGGAGAGAAACAACTTGAATGGTTTCTTGAAAATCTGGTTACCAGTAAAGCAACATTCAAAATCGTAGCATTGGGCGGTCAGTTTCTTTCGGATGTAACTATCGCTGATACATATTCTGCTCATGGATTTGAAAAAGAACGGGAAAGTATTATCAGTTTTATATATCAGTACAATATTAAGAATGTAATTTTTATAACCGGGGATGTACATTTCGCTGAAATGTCATGTTTGAAGCAGCAAGGGAAACCTGCCATTTACGATCTTACATTTTCAACATTGAGTGCAGGTGTAAATAAAGCAGGAGAATCATGGAAAAACACGCTTAGGGTGCCTGGAACAGTGTCAATGGAACGCAATTTTGGTATGATTAAATTCACCGGCCCGGCGAAAGCCCGAAAACTTATAGTAAGCTGCTTTAATACAGACAACATCAAACTCTGGGAGCAGAGTATTGGTCAGGAATAAGTAAGGATTAAAATAAATACTGAAATCAGTAATTTTACTGTGACCTTTAGAATCTTTTAATGATTCTGAGGCTGTGTGTGTATGCACCTTGTTCCAGGCTAAAAATACCGTTATGGTCAATTTTGTCAATTTTTACATGGCCTGAAGCGTGTAAAATTTTCCCCGGACCTATAATGATACCTACATGAATTATTTCGCCTGCCGGATTATCAAAAAAAGCGAGGTCACCAGGCTGTGCTTCATCAACAAAATCAATTGGTTTGCCTTTCAATGCCTGTTGTGCCGAATCCCGCGGCAAATCCATACCACACATATGATACACAATCTGAACAAGTCCCGAACAATCTACTCCCATTATACTACGTCCGCCCCATAGGTATGGCACATTCACGTAGTCAATTGCCATTGCAGCGACTTTTGATACTGAAAATTTCTTTGGGATAGCTTTGCTTTTACTTACTGTTGTATATGTTTTATTTCCGAGATGAAATGTATTGCCGACATTCACTGGTAACTGGCAGCCTTTACCAAGTAGCAGATACGTACTGTCATTTTTGCAGTAGCAAACGGCAGTTTTATCAGTTACAATATGATTTGAGCTGTTATTCATTTTTTGAATAAATTCATCGGTAACCTGCATGGCTTGTTTGCGGTCAATCCATCCTTCATAATTATCCAGGTGCATACTGATTAAAAGCCAGTTTCCCCTCTCCTCGAGTATGGTAAAGGTTTCGCCAAATAATATCTGGGTTACCATTTCACTTCTCTCCGAAGGTTCAAATCTTACTGGGATTTGTGATAAAGGGCATATTGCTTTCATGATCAAGGGTATGGATTATAAATTACAGGGTTTTAGATATAAATACCCGTTTGGAGTAAATTAAAATATGAGTCAAAGATAGTAAATGGGTGTATGAAAACAAAAATTCATATATTCGTATTCTCTATTCGGTTCCGATGAAGTTAATTATTACCAAGAAACAATGGCGTAATTATTATCAGATCAATAAGATATTGTTGTTTCTTATTACACTGGTTATTTTGCTGGCCTTGTTTCCTCGTGAAGGAAAATTTAAGTATGAATTCCAGCGTGGCAAACCATGGCAGCATGAGGATTTGATTGCACCTTTCGATTTTGCGATTTTAAAGCAACAATCGGAATTACAGAAAGAAAGAAGAACTGCCTTAGCAGAATCCTACCTTTATTTCAGGCTTGCCCATGAAAAAATTGAGTATGCAAAGAGCGATTTTCTGGCCCGGTTGGACAGGGAGACGACAAACCAGATTTCAACACAGCAAAAAGAGCTGATTATTAAAGCCGGATTTTCATTACTTGACAGTATTTATAAAAGGGGGATAATTGAAATGATCCCTGAATTGGAAAAGAAAAATACTGATTTCAAAATAGCAGTCATAGATAATAATGTTGCGAAAATTGTTCCTGTAAACAGTTTATTTACAATCAGCAAGGCAAATGAATTCTTATTGCTGAACCTGCCTGCTTTTCTGGGAGTTGACAGCAAATTCATATTACCCTTGTTGCAGGCTAATATTGAACAAAATGTATTATTCGATCAGGATTTAACTATAACTCAACGGGAACAGACGTTAGCCAATATTTCGATTACCCGTGGAATGGTGCAGAAAGGTGAACGGATAATTGCAAAAGGAGAATTGGTAAATGAATCGAAATTTCAGCAATTAGAGTCGCTGCGTCGTGAGTTTGAATCAAAATCGGGATCAGGATATAATTTTAAAATGATTATGCTGGGCCGGCTCATTCTTATTTCAATGGCATTGTTGGTTTTTGGATTATTCGTTTATACTTTCAGACATGATATTTATAGTGAAAACCGTAATATTGTTTTATTGCTACTGCTGATTACACTAATGGTTTCGTTTACCACTTTAGTAATGAATTACCAGGTTTCATTTATTATGGCTGTTCCGATTTGTCTTGTTCCAATAATTGTTAGAACTTTTTATGACACTCGCCTTGCTTTATTTGTGCACATTATTACCATTATCATACTGGGCTTTTTAGTGCCTAATAGCTTTGAATTCTTGTTTATGCAGCTCATTACCGGCATTATAACTATTATAAGCGTGGTTCATTTACATCACCGTTCGCAGTTTTTCTTCACTTCTTTAATGATCCTGATATCTTATTCAGCAATTTATATTGGGATGACTCTGATGCAGGAAGGAGCAATAGACCAGATCAGCAGAGTTAACTTTATGATGTTTGGCATCAGTGCCTTACTCACATTGTTTTCATATCCGCTTATTTACCTGTTCGAAAAGATATTTGGTATGGTAACAGATGTTTCGTTGATTGAACTATCCGATACTAATTCAAAACTTCTTCGTGAACTGGCCATTAAATCGCCTGGCACATTTCAACATTCACTAATTGTTTCTAATATTGCGGAGGAAGCTGCACGTGCCATTGGCGCAAATTCATTGCTGGCCCGCACCGGAGCGCTGTATCACGATATAGGCAAAATGGATATGCCAATGTATTATATCGAAAATCAACAGGGAGGGATTAATCCACATGATGATCTCAGTTATGAGGAAAGTGCAAGAATCATCACCGGACATGTGATCAGAGGGATTGAGAAAGCCAGGGCGAACAAGCTTCCCGAAGCTATAATTGACTTCATCCGCACTCATCACGGAACAAGGTACACACAGTATTTCTTTAATAAATATAAACAGGAAGCCGAAGGTGTTCCTTTCGACGAGTCACCGTTCCGTTACCGTGGTCCAATCCCTTTTTCAAAGGAAACTTCAATTTTAATGATGGCTGATTCAATTGAAGCAGCCTCCCGGTCGCTTAAAGCTCCTACAGAACAGGAAGTAAGTTCATTGGTTGAAAAGTTGATAGACAACCAGATGGAAAACCGCCAATTCCGGAATTCGCTGCTCACGTTGAAAGATATAGCAACAATTAAAAAAATTATTAAAAAGAAATTACTGAGTATTTATCATATCAGGATTGAGTATCCCAGTGTGCATTGATTTACTCCCGGATTAAAAGCTCAACTTTTAAAAGGTAGGATAATGCATCTGGTCCAAGGTTGAAGATCAGGTCTATAATACTAAGATCTGGGATAAAACCTTGATTCTCTTCAAAGGTTTGCATATACCTGGGGAAATTGAACGAGATACCCTGTTTGAAATTTATTTTTGGATGAAAACTATTCCGTAAATCATGAAAGTTAGAATTGGTATGGTATTCAGCTGTAAATGAGAACTCTAGAGTGTTTGATTTTAGTGCTTTTATTAAAACATTCAGAAGTTCGGTGTTAAGGTCAACCAAAAAATCATATTTCTTTAAAAATAGGGGTTCAAGTAAATCGCGATAGAATAAAAAATAGGGAGATTTGTTATATGCAGTTATTATTGACCGCCAATGCATTAATTGCCAGTTCTTCGAATTGTCAATTTGAATATCACAAGTTTTGGTATGATTTCCGTTAACGCGTTTAACCGGTACAGTAAGACTCAATATGCCTGATGAAGTGGCAATGTTACAACGGTTGCGAAAGGTTTGTTTGGGATAGGTTTCGTGTATTTCGATTTCCAGGCTTGAGGATTGAACAGCAAAAGCCATCCAGGAAATAGGGGGAAGATAAGCAACAGATAAAAGTACAGGTTCCATTCTAGAATTTTCACTGCAAAAGTACTAAAAAGAGAAAGGGCAGCCAATCGGACTGCCCTTTCTCACGCTTATTTAAAATGATTTAGTTCGATGCAAGCAATACTTCATTGATTGCATCTGTCATAGCCTGCTTAGGTAAAGCTCCCATTGCCATTTGAGGTTTTCCATCCATCGGACAGAAAAGCATGGACGGAATACTCTGGATTCCAAACGCTGCAGCAAGCTCTTGCTCTACTTCAGTGTTTACTTTGTAAATATTTATTTTTCCATCAAACTCTTTCGAGAGTTCTTCGAGGATTGGAGCAACCATTTTACAGGGTCCGCACCAATCAGCATAAAAATCAATGAGGCAAGGTAGTTCGCCTTCAAACTTCCATTCCTGATTCTGTTCGTAATTAAATACTTTTGCCAGGAAGGTTTCTTTTGTCAAGTTTTCCATTATTGTAGGTTTTAGTTTTTCTTGTTAAAAATTACATTTTATTGTTTAATAATACTTCTGTTATTATTTTTTCATAGGTGGCTTTATCCATTGCTCCCTGGGTCATCTGAGGGTCGCCCTCGGATTG
>JAIFMH010000347.1 GCA_020048595.1 Bacteroidota bacterium
TATGCCAGCAAGTTGAGCGACAGTGAGAACGTCGCCTTTTTTCATATTGTTTTCCTGTACCAATTTCACCGTTTCGGGCTGCAGGCTAATAAATCCCTGGGCCTTTGCAATCCGCAATTGATTTGGTTTATGGCCAACATCCACCATGTTTGCTTTGCCTGCGTCATCGGTATGACTGAGTTTACTCATTGCTTTATATTTTTAATAGTTCAAATGTTCAAGGATTCAAATTCTTGTTCACTACCATCCCTTCAGGAGTTTTGGGTATCTCGTTTACTCAATTTTTATTTGGGTTTACAAAGTTCAATGTTTAAAGGTTCTGTTGCTCAAATATTTAATCAATTTAAGAGGAGTTGAAGCACCATGTTCCAAAATAACAATTCCAAAATCAAGAATCCAAAATCCCAAATCAAACACTATGTTTTATAGTCTCTCATCTCCCTTTCTCCCTTTCTCCCCTTCTCCCTTCGCCTTGTCGCTCCTCGCCCTGTCTCTCTGTCTCCCCAACTCCCAATCTCCAACCCCTAAAACCTAACTTCCAACCCCTAACCCCCGATATTATAAAACTCCCCGTGCTTATTAACCGTCCCGCACGAAGGTTTATTGCCAAGAGCGAGTTGCAGTGCTTTGTGTGCTCCATGCTCTCGAATATTGTATTCCATATCGTTGAAAAGGCAAGGTTTGATCATTCCGTTTGCAGTAAGACGCAACCGGTTGCAGGTTGAGCAATCGCCGCCACTGCCACCATCAACAATGTAAAATTCACCTTTTTCAAGATCCATCTGCCTGATGAAGCGAACCTGTAAGCCAAGCTTTTTGCCATATTCTGCCACTGCAATCGCGTCAGGTTCAGCGGATGATTTTGTAATCACACAATTTATTTTCACTGGCGAAAGCCCGGATTTAACAGCCGCTGCAATTCCTTTCAGAACTTTATCAATTTCTCCTCCACGTGTGATTTGACGGTATTTTTCAGAATCCAATGTATCGAGGCTCACATTAATACGATGTAGCCCTGCGTCCTTGAGTGGTTGTGCAAATTGTTCGAGCAACTGTCCGTTACTTGTCATCCCCAAATCCCGGATACCAGGTTTTGATGCGATCAGACCAATAAGATTTATTATCCCTTTCCGTACCAAAGGTTCACCACCGGTGATTCTAACTTTATCTACACCCAATATCATAGCGGCATCCACTACTTCTATAATTTCTTCAAAGGAAAGTATATCACTATGCTGCATCAAAGGAATTCCTTCGGCAGGCATGCAATAGGTACAACGCAGGTTACAACGGTCGGTAACCGAAATGCGGAGGTAATTTATACGTCTGTTATACGAGTCGAACATTAACTAAAGTTCCTTTTCTGATTTCGTTTTCACCTATTTCAATCGTTACAATTCCATCAGCATGTATATAGGAATGTATATGTGCTGAGCCATGATATTCAACCGGCATAGCTGTTCCTTCGGCAGAAAGATATACCGGGAAAAAAGCTTTTCGGGAAATATTCCTTCTTTGATAATCTGTACCCATTGGTATTTTGATATGTGTTCCGTTTGTTTTACTGCCGGTTATAAGCTTTATCAGGTGTTTTACCAGCAATTCAAACTGAACGAAGGATGATACAGGATTTCCCGGTAGTGCAACCAGGTATTGCTTTCCACGGGTGGCGAAAATAACAGGTTTACCCGGCTGTACGGCCATGCTGCGAAATTTTATATCAAAACCTGCCATTTGGATTACTGCAGGCACAAAATCGAAATCGCCGGCTGAAATTCCTCCGGTTAAAATAACGATATCACTTCCCGCTGCGGTTTGTTCTATTATTTCAAGGGTATCCTCTTCGGTATCGCGTGCAATTCCGAAATAGGTGGCTATGCAATCTGCTCTTTTTACCTGCGCAATCAACTGGTATGCATTGCTGTTTCGTATCTGCGACAGGGCAGGGGTTTCGGCAGGTTCTACAAGTTCGTCTCCAGTTGAAATTATTCCTATTCGCGGTTGTTTGTAAACTTCCGGAATGGCACAACCAACGGATGCAAGTATGGCAATTTCCTGTGGTCTTATAAATGTGCCTTTATCCAGTACTTTCTCTCCCTTTGTAATGTCTTCAGCTTTTAAACAATAATTTTGCGATGTCCGCGAAGCTGTAAAACGGATTGTGTCAGTTCCTGTAATTTCAACATCTTCAACCATAATTACAGTGTCCGCGCCAGCGGGAAGCATTCCTCCGGTCATCAGTTTTGAACATTCACCTGCACCTATATATATGGTGGGCACTTTGCCTGCAGGGATGGTTTCGAGTACTTTGAGCTCTCTATCCAGGTCAGCGTGTCGGCATGCATAACCATCCACAGCTGATTTGTCAAATGGAGGCATATCCATATCTGAAAATACATCCTCACTCAACACCCTTCCCAAACATTCTTCCAGCCTTACTTTTTCTGTTAATAGGGGAACAGCACATTGGTCTATAATATTCAGTGCTTCTTCAAATAGTATCATTCCTTTTAAATCATTTTAGGGTGCAAATGTAATTATCATTTTGATGCGATAGGCAAATGGATTCACTTCGGTGAGGTTATTTGATGTTTTTAAATTAATCATCCAGTGCTATTCTGATAATAAATTTTATTGTTATCTTTGTAAAAAAAGAATCATTATGGCAGATTTAAATCAAACAAACAGCAAAGCAGATCAGGCTAAAAAACCGATGAGTGTTGTTAAAAGAAAGATCAGAAAATATTTTTATATTGCTCTTACATTTGTAGTTCTGATTATCGGAGCCTATATCTATTGGAGTTTTTTCTTCACATTCAGTGATGGCTACCGTGCCGGATTGCTACAGAAGTTTTCGCGTAAAGGTAATATTTTCAAAACCTATGAAGGCGAAATGATCCTGAGCAGTGTTCAGAGCAATAAAAATGTAGCATTAGCTTCTGAAAAGTTTGTGTTTTCGGTATCAGACACCGATGTTGCTTTACAACTCGAAAAACTACAGGGTAAAAATGTAGTTGTGCATTACACTGAGAAAAACCAAACGTTGCCCTGGCGGGGAGAAACCGTGTTTATCGTGAGTAGCGTGAAACTTAGTGATTAAAAGGATTTACGATTTACGATTTACGAATGACGATTTACGAATTACGATTTACGAATTTTACCCTGTAGTCGAAGGAAACGAATAACGAATAACGATTTACAATTTACGAATGACGAATAACGAATAACGAATAACAACGCAATCGTACTTCGTACCTCGTCAATCGAACCTCCTTACAATATTTTGTCCTTAAAAAACTTATACGTTTCAACCTGTGAATTGAGTTTCAGGTTTGGATTCCCTTTAACATACTGGTTTGATTTTGTTGGGGTAATCACCCTAGCTTTTGTATTGTCGCGTAACTGAATCTGAAGCATTGTCATTAATTCGCGCTGTAAGTCACGATCGAAAATGGGACAAGCTACTTCAATGCGATTATCGAAATTACGTTCCATCCAGTCGGCTGAAGATAAATAATATAATTCTTTACCGGCATTGGCAAAAACCATAATACGGCTGTGTTCCAGGAACCGGCCTACAATAGTAATGGCTTCGATGTTTTCGCTCAGATTGGTAACGCCTGGCTGAAGTACACATATGCCTCTGACTATCAGCTTTATCTTTACACCTGCGGAACTGGCTTCATACAGTTTTTTTACAATTTTGATATCCGTAAGGTTATTGATTTTCAGAATCATCCAGGCATCCAAGCCTGCTTTTGCATTGCGGATTTCGTTATTCAGCAGCTTAAGGAACTGCAGTCTCATATGAAAAGGTGCTACTATCAGTTTCGAAAACTTAGGCGCATTGTAAATGGATTCGAACAAATGGAAAACGCTGTTAACATCCGCAACTATTTCTTTATCAGCAGTAAAAATAGATACATCTGTATAAACCTTAGCCGTTGTTTCGTTAAAATTTCCTGTTCCAATCCCGGCATAATATACATTTCTCATGCCTTCGCGGCGCCGGATAAGTAATAATTTGGCATGAACTTTATACCCGGGAATAGATTGAATTACACGTACACCTTCTTCCTGCATTTTTCCGGCCCAGTAAATATTGGCAACTTCATCGAATCGTGCCTGTACTTCGAGAAAAACAGTGACCTCTTTACCGTTACGTGCTGCATTAATAAGCGCATTAACTACATTTGAATCGCTTGCAACCCGGTACAGAGTCATTTTTATAGCTCTTACCTGGGGATCGAGTGAGGCTTCGCGCAGCAAATCTATTAGATAATGAAACGACTGATAGGGATAATGCAGCAAGTAATCTCTTTCCTTGATTCCCGCCAGTATGCTTTTAGTTACTCTCAATCCCTGGTGCTCAAGCGGTGGCATTGGGCTGAATTCCATTTCCGGTGTTCCGATATTCGGAAAACTGACAAAATCCTTAAAATTATGATACCTGCCGCCGGCTGAAATTGTATCGCTCTGACTGATATTTAGTTTTGCCAGCAGCTGTTTTAAAAGACGTTCAGGCATATGCCGGTCGTAAACAAACCTTACAGGTGGCGCGACTTCCCGTTGTTTCAAACCTTCGGTCATCAGTTCAAGGAAACTTTTCGAAACATCATTATCAATATCCAGTTCCGCATCTCGGGTAAATTTTATTGCATATGCTTTGTAAGAATTAAATCCAAAGACTGAAAATATTTCTCCAAGGCAATGCCTGATTACATCATCGATCAGAATAATATACCGTTTTTCATTTTCCGATGGAAGGATCAGAAAGCGGGAGAGTGTATTTACAGGCACTTCAACCAGAGCATATTTTTCCATTGCAGGCATTCCCTTTACTTGCAATACTACTGCCAGGTATAAGGAGTGATCGTGTAAAGAAGCCGCTTTCAGATTGCTTAAAATAATAGGGAATAGAATGGGGCGAACTTTATCCCTGAAATACTGCTCAACGAATTTACCCTGTTCTGATGAAAGTTCTTTGTCATTTATTACAAAGATATTATTCTCTGTCAGTTCGTGAATAATAGAATTATAGATTCGCTGAAATTCTCTTTGCTGATCTTTGGTTGTGCGGTTAATATCACGCAGTGTTTTGCGCGGATTGGTGTATTTATCATTAAAAACATTTTTTTCCATGCCAATCATACGGTTGACAGTAGCAACCCGCACACGGAAAAATTCATCCAGGTTATTGGAATATATTCCCAGGAATTTCATTCGGTTTATCAATGGCGTTGCAGGATCAGCAGCTTCCTGCAAAACCCTCTCATTAAAATTCAGCCAGCTGATCTCCCTGTTAATGATGTTGTTCTTATTTCTCGCCATGAGTAATTGCAAGTTAGTTCTCCAGATTCACTTCTGTGTAATAATAAAACAGCTTCTCAGTACTATTTGTTAACATAAAGCTACGAAAAATATCAGTCTTTTTTAAAAGAATATGTGTTTCTGATGCATCATAAGTCAATCCGCTCAAAGATATGAAATTTGATATCGCTGCTATGTTATGTAATTATTAATTTTCGGGATATGTTCAAAAACAGAGAAATAAAAATGTAGAATTAGAAAACTGGTATGCTTTTTTATTGCAATTTCTTCAAATCAGGACCTGGTACCGCTATGTCATATACCTTTTTTCGAGCTTTCTATGTAAATACGAATATCCTCTGTTTAAATACGAGTCTGAAAAGTTGCACAAAAGCACAAAACACGAGTTTAATATTTATTATACAACAAACCCAAATACTATCATTGATCAGCGAACTGATTTCAAAAGTATTTGGGTCTGCCAAAATTTAAAAAAATGTATTCTTTTCGAAGGCACGAACTAATTACAACAATATGTTTTCGCTCTGTTCAATAAGTTACACTCTCGGTTTTTGATACGAGAAAATGTATTTTGCGTCAAGCATAATATTGAGCAATAAATCTTATCCCCGGGCTAAGGAATTTTTTACAACATCCCCGGCCATACGGTAAAGTTTTGTATAACTTTCGCTTTTTTGAGGTCAATCCATTTTTCGGTTTCCAGGTGAACAGAAACAACGCCTGTAGTAGGCAGCGATTCGAGTTTTGGATTTGCAAAACGGTTAGCAACCATAGTTATAACCGGATTATGACCCACGATGAGTACACTGTTTATTGAATCGTCAAGTGATTCAATAACTTCAAGTACATCGCTTTCGTCGCCGGTGAAAAGTTTCTCAGCAGAAACAACTTTGTTGGCTTTAATCCCAAGCTTATCGGCAATAATGAGTGCTGTAGCAAAAGCTCTCTCAGCCGGACTTGCAATAATCTGATCAATGACAGGTTTACTTTCGGTCATATACTCGGCTATTTTGCATGTACGTGCAACGCCAGTATCAGTAAGCAATCGGTCAGCATCAGCAATGTTAGCATGTGCCGGAACGGCCTTACCATGTCGTACAATATATACAGTCTTCATAAGTTGGGGTTTAAATTTTGGTAAACATACAAAATATCTTAAAACACAAAAGCGATACCTGAAAATTTACAGATATCGCTTCATGAAAAGTGTTAATTTAGAATGATTATGGCTAATATGCCATTGAAAAAATCCTTAAAAATGTTCCGGTCGGCACCCGGAACTATTTAATACGCAAACAATGGGAATTCACTCATCATTTCGTTTACCTGTGCACGAACCTTTGCAATTACTTCTTCATTGTCGTGGTTAGCAATAACTTCATCAATCATATCCACAATAACCGACATATGTTGCTCCTTAAGTCCACGGGTTGTAATAGCTGGTGTTCCAACTCGTATACCTGAAGTTGTGAAAGGTGTGCGGCTATCGAACGGAACCATGTTTTTATTTAAAGTGATATCAGCTTTAACCAGTAAATTTTCGACCATTTTGCCTGTAATATCAGGGTATTTGGTACGAAGATCGATAAGCATCAGGTGATTATCGGTACCACCTGAAATAACTTTATAGCCTTTGTCCATAAAGGCTTTTGCCATTACCTGTGCATTCTTTTTAACCTGCAATGCATAATCCATAAACTCATCGGAAAGAGCTTCGCCGAAAGCAACAGCTTTACTGGCAATTACATGCTCAAGCGGACCGCCCTGTATACCAGGAAATACAGCGCTGTCGATCATTGCCGACATCATTTTAATTTCGCCTTTTGGTGTTTTTATGCCCCATGGGTTTTCAAAATCTTTTCCTATCAGGATGAGTCCGCCACGTGGTCCGCGAAGTGTTTTATGTGTAGTAGTTGTAATAATATGGCAGTAAGGAACAGGATCATTCAGCAGTCCTCGGGCTATGAGGCCGGCCGGATGAGCGATGTCAGCCATCAGAAGTGCGCCGATTTTATCAGCGATCTTACGCATGCGTTTGTAATCCCAGTCGCGGCTGTATGCTGAAGCACCTGCAATGATCAGTTTTGGTTTTTCGGCCAAAGCAGTGGCTTCCATCTTGTCATAATCAATGGTTCCCGTATCTTCTTCAACACTATATGCAATTGGATTGTATAGAATACCTGATGAGTTTACCGGTGAACCGTGTGAAAGGTGACCGCCATGTGAAAGATTAAGTCCCATGAATGTATCTCCCGGTTTCAGAATCGTCATCAACACAGCCATATTAGCTTGCGCACCTGAGTGAGGTTGAACATTGGCCCATTCGGCACCGAAAAGTGCTTTGGCGCGATCGATCGCAATTTGTTCGGTTTGATCAACAATCTGGCAACCGCCATAATACCTGCGGCCGGGATAGCCTTCGGCATATTTGTTGGTAAGTACCGATCCCATTGCTTTCAATACCTGTTCGCTAACGAAATTTTCGGAAGCAATCAGTTCGATGCCATGCATCTGCCGGTCTTTTTCCTCATCGATGAGGTCAAAAATAACTTTGTCTTTTTTCATGTTTATCGTTACAGTATGTTGTAAACAAATGAATTATATCCTGTGGCCTAAAACCGTGACAAAGGTATTAATATTGCTGTAAATGACAAGTGAGGCATAAGCTTTTCAGGAAGAAGCATTGAATATATTGTTCACTGGATTAAAATACAACGACCTTCACAAATTTACCTTTTTCGTAGTATTCTTCTTTAAGTTTGTCGCCTTCTTCGTTCCAAATGGTTTGTATACCTTCCTTTTTGCCATGTTTAAAGCTAACTTTTGATTCATTGCTGCCATCCTCAAAATACCAATTCCATTCACCTTCCTGAAGATTATCAGCTAAAAGTCCTTCTGAATATACTTTTCCGGATTCAAAGTATTGTTTTTGAATTCCAGTCAGAATACCTTTTTCATACACAGTTTCCTGAAGCAGTTTGTCTGAGTTTTCATAAAAAGTTTTCCATGCACCTGTTTTATATCCGTCCTTATAATCGCCGGATTCGGAAATGGTTAGCTCATCGGGATAATATGAAATCAATGTACCTGTACCATTTTTAATACTCTGATTTTCTTTCGTATCCCAAGCATTGTCGAGTATAAAAAAGTCATTTACATAATGGCCTTCATACTTTGGTTTACCTGTTTCATAATAAATGCTCCATTTACCGGTTTTGTGGCCATTTTCTACTTTGCCTGTTTGGATCAATTGCCCGTTATCCGAAATCTCTTTGTATACCCCATTTCCATTTTGCACCGATTGATTCCCTATAGAATCGAATGAATCCCAGATCAATATTTTATTGTCATCAATGAATTCAAGTTCATTTGCTAACTTCCCATCTGTGAAAAAGTAAGTCCATTTGCCGACAGGAATATTTTGATCCATTTTCCCTTTTGATAGGACACTACCATTTTCAAAATAGGCTTCCCATATTCCTTCCTGCAGATCGCGGTTAAAGCTGCCTCTTTGCATCAAGGAACCTTTTTCATAGTAAGTAACCCATTTTCCGTTTTTCCGGCCATCAGTATATGCCCCGGAATCGGATAAAACACCTTCCGGGTAATAGGACATCCACACTCCCGTCTCTATACCCTTGGTATACTTACCTGTTTTGGACAAGTTACCATTTTCGTAATACCATTTCCACGAGCTATCCATTATTCCTCCACTGAAGAATCCTTCAGATTGTATTTTGCCACTTTCGTACCAGGTTGTCCATTTCCCCTGAGGCATGCTGTTTTTAAGTTCACCTTCCGATTGTTTCATTCCTGATTCATAATGATAGATTTTTGGCCCATTAAGTCCCCTGCTGATCATGAAAATAAATACAGATATAATTGCAATTCCTGCTATTACCATAGGAAGCCGGAATTTATGGTTCGCCGAATATCCTTCGAAATCTGCAGATTTCAGGCTATTGATTAAATCGTTTGGAATTGGGCGAAACGCAAAACGGTAGCCCTCATATACTGCTATTCCATAGAAAACCACATCCATAGGCTGGAAAGTTTCGGCTAAAACTGAGAATACTAATTGAGGTGTTAAAAAGGAAATAATCTCAAAATAGCTTTGTGAATTTTCGATAGCTGCAAATCCAATCTGGCTGAATAAATTACCAAGCATACATCCTAACAGAGAAAGAGCTGCTCCCAGGAATCCGAATTTTTTATCAATGCCTGCTCCAAAAAATCTTACAGCAAAACCAACCAGCAGTCCGACCCCTACAGCCATATAGCCGATTTGATATTTAGCCGCCACTGTAATTACCGCCCAAAGTACCGAACTCACCAATGCTGCAACAAGCCCGCCGACAATGGCGTAGTTAAAATCCTGATGACTCCGGAGTTTCTGCAATCCTATATCGCTTAGTACTCCCCAAAAATTGTCGGTAAATGCGCTGTTATTCCCCTCAGCATCAGATGGTTTTACGTTTTCGTCAAGCACAAAATTTTCACAGCTTTCTTCAAAATCAGCTGATTTGTTTGTGATATTACAAATAATACCGTTGGTTGAATCAAATTTCCTGTTCACACATTTATTGCAGAACTCAAGGTGTTGTTGGCGTGTCATTTTTTGTGGAATTATTTAAACTTGGTGAATATCAGATTATTATTATTATTATGTTATAGATCAATTGTAAATACAATTTATGATTTGGAATTCAATTTGTAAACTTTGCTATTTTTAAATTTATATACTCACCAAATCTACAAAATCCTGAATACTATAAGGCAAAACTGGTTTATTTTTTCGATTAACTTTGCAGTCAGAAAATAACAAATGCATCTTTGGAGCGTTAAATAATTACTTGTCAGCTTAAGATTCATTTCCTGAAACCAAGGCAGATAATCGTTCTGATTTGTTAAAATTGATTTATGACTGAATTTGACCGTTTTACGTTGGGCAATGGCTTACGGGTGATAGTACATCACGACGCAAGTACACCCATTGTTGCAATGAACATACTTTATAATGTAGGCTCGCGGGATGAACATCCCGACCGAACTGGTTTTGCTCATTTATTCGAGCATCTTATGTTTGGCGGTTCGGTGAATATTCCGCGTTACGATGAACCTCTCGAAAGGGTAGGAGGTGAAAATAATGCCTTCACAAACAACGATTTTACAAATTATTATCTTACGGTACCGGGGCATAACCTCGAAACTGCTTTCTGGCTCGAATCGGACCGAATGCTCGACCTGGCATTTTCGACCAAGAGTTTTGATGTGCAGCGGAATGTGGTGGTTGAAGAATTCAGGCAGAACTATCTGAATCAACCTTACGGCGATGCATGGCTTTTATTGCGTCCGCTGGCCTATAAAGTGCATCCGTATAAGTGGGCGCCAATAGGCATTGATCCTTCTCACATTGAGCAGGCAAGCATGAACGAAGTACGCGATTTTTATAAACGGTTCTACAATCCATGCAATGCCATAATGGTAATTGCAGGAAATGTTGAAACTGACGAAATCAAAGCGCTTTCAGAAAAGTGGTTTGGTGTTATCGACAAAGGCAATTTGAATCAGCGGAAACTCCCTGTTGAACCTGAACAAACCGAAGCTCGTTCGCTCACCGTGCATCGCGATGTGCCTTATGATGCTATTTATAAAGCCTGGCATATGTGTAGCCGTGCTGACGACGGTTTTTTTGCATCCGATCTTATCTCTGACATACTATCAGCCGGTCAGTCAGGGCGATTGTACCAACAGTTAATTAAAAAGTTACGCCTTTTCAGTGAAATTAATGCCTTTATTTCCGGCGATATGGAAGCCGGTTTATTTGTTGTTACGGGAAAACTGATTAAAGGTGTTTCGTTGGCTGAAGCAGAGTTGGCATTACAACAGGAGATTGATGAAATTTGTAATAACCTTGTTTCTGAAATGGAACTGCAGAAAGTAAAAAACAGGGTAGAGGCAATGATGGCTTTCAGCGAAATGCGTGTTCTTGACAAAGCTATGAACCTGGCATATTACGAATTACTTGGCGATGCAGAACTTGTAAATACCCTGGTTCAGAAATATGCTTTTGTTACAATAAATGACATAAATGCCGAAGCAAAAAAAATGTTCAGGCCCGAAAACTGCTCAACGCTTTATTATATAGCAAAAAATTAAAGAAAAATTCATTGGATTCCAATTTTGATCATTCAAATCTGCTTCTTTCTTACGCATACTCACTCATCAAAAAGAACAAAGCTTTCGCAATAAACTATTCTAAATGAACACACTACTAAATCGAAAACAACATCCCCCGATAAAACCACTGGGACGTATTAATTTCCCTCAGCCTGAAATTTCTCAGCTGAGCAATGGGATTAAAGTATACCAGTTTAATACCGGTACACAGGATGTAATTTCTGTCGAAATGGTGTTTTCTGCCGGAAGCTGGTTTCAGAAAAAGCCTTTTACCGCAATGGCTACAAACCTGATGTTGCGCGAAGGAACCAGGAACTACTCAGCTCAGAAGCTATCGGAATCGCTTGACTATTTTGGTGCTCATTTCGAAAATACCACTGAGCGTGATAATGCTTATGTTACATTGTATTCGCTTAATAAACATCTTAATAATACCCTGCCGTTACTGGGTGAAATAGTAAAAAATCCAATTTTCCCGGAAGACGAATATTCCGTGCTGGCTGGCAAACAACTGCAGATGCTTGAAGTAAACAGGCAAAAAGTGAATTTTCTGGCCCGCACGCATTTTAACTCTATACTTTTCGGTAATGATCATCCTTACGGAATGTATCTCGAGCCCAATGATATAGGCAAGGTAAATAATACAGATCTTATTGAATTTCATAAAAGGCAGTACCATTCGGGCAATTGTACAATTATTGTTGCCGGCCTGATTAAACCGGGAATATTAAATGAGCTGGAAGCACATTTCGGGGGAAATGACTGGAAAGGTGCTGAACACAATCATATTCAATATTTAACATCAGGATCAGACGAAAAAAGTCATTTTCATCTGAAAGAGGGTGCAATGCAGTCGGCTATCCGGATTGGTGGCATGATGTTTAGCCGCAGTCATCCTGATTTTGCAGGAATGAAAGTGCTAAATGCAATTCTGGGTGGTTATTTTGGATCGAGGTTGATGAATAACCTGAGAGAGGATAAAGGATTTACCTATGGAATTGGTTCATCCGTGGTTCCTTTACGCAATGGCGGGTACTTTGTTATTTCAGGTGAAGTAGGTGCCGGCGTTACAAAAGAAGCTCTTACCGAAATAAAATTTGAATTGAACCGTTTATGTAATGAACCGGTTGGTGAGAGTGAACTTTCCCTGGTGCGCAGTTATTTAACTGGCGAAATGCTCAGGGCTGTCGACGGCCCTTTTGCGCAGGCTGATCTTTACAGGGAACTTATTGAAGACAATCTTGATATTTCGCACTTTGAGGATTTGATAGATACGGTTCAGCACATAAATGCTCAGCAATTGCAGGATCTGGCAATCAAATCATGTTAACAATTCTAAAGAAATCAGGTGAATATATGATCCGGATTTTGCTTATGTTACTCTTGTTATCAGCTTTAAATATACGGGCTGATGCTTTCACTGTAAAGGGAGATGTTAACTCATTATCAGTATATTTTCAGCAAACAATTGATAGTAGAAAACAGCTGCTGAATGCAGATACCAATAGATCGGCCAGAAAAAATGCAACCCCTGTTATCATGCTTGACGTGTTACCATACCAGGGCAGGATTGCGCAGATTAGTTGGCAAACCTCAGATTATTCAATACCAGGAACTTATTATGTTGAAAGGTTGAATCCTTCCGGATGGATTGTAATCAAACAACTTTCTTTTGATGCTGTGTTGGAGTATACTGATACTATTTCGTCTCCTTTCTGTACGGCCACTGCCATATCATACCGGATTCGGTTTATATCCAATATAGATAATACAACATCTCCGGAAGCAAGCGTTCTTTTATATGATCAAACTCCACCTGCTGATGTTACAGACTTAAATGTCGATTTAGGTTTTAATAACAATGTGTTGAATCCTCTTTTAACCTGGAACGATTATACATCCGATTCTATCTCCCGCTATATTGTCCAACGCTGGGATGGATTTGCGTGGGCGAAAATAGATTCGGTGATTGTAAATAATAATGTCCCTTCCGGTGCAATTAGTTTTTATGATAAAACCGGAGTTCCGGCTTGTGGAAATACTTTCAAATACATAATATTAACCTATGACATGTGCGGGAACCCGAGCGCTCCTGATTATGATGAGTTTGTACAAACATTAAAGCTTGATGTAGCGCATCCGGATCAATGTGATAAGTCGGCAGAATTAACATGGAACGCATATGACAATATTCCTGGTGGACTCAATACCTATGCTGTTTATCGCAGCGAAGGTTTAAAAGCACCTGAATTAATTTGGGAAACTCAGGATTTATTTTATACTGATAATTTCGACTTCCAAAATGACAGTACTTACACCTATTCAGTAAAAGCTATTAGTAATAACGTCTCATACACTTCGTCATCGTGTATGCTAGGACAAAAGTACAGTGGTGCTATTCTTCCTGATACGGTGTATATTTCCCAGGTAAGTGTTGAAGATGATAGCTATATCCGTATTGATTACTATTTTACTCCGCCAGAATCAGTTGTAAAGCTAATTCTTGAGCGGTCGGATGATAACATGGTAAGTTTTCACGCTATTGATTCGCTGCCGGTTTCCGTTGGTATTGTTCCGGAGATTTCTTATTTCAACGATACTACTGCTGATGTGCACTCGCAGAGTTATTATTACCGGCTGGTGGCCATTGATGATTGCGGTTATAAAAAGCTTTCGATTAATGTATCCCGATCAATCTGGCTTCAATGTGCTGGTTCAACAATACAAAATACGCTGGGATGGAATAGTTACGAATACTGGCTCCAGGGTGTAAACGAATACGAAGTTTACAGGATAGTTGCCGGACAATCATCTACGATTGAAATGATTGGCAGTGAGCCGGATGCTACTCTTTCGTTTCCTGATTTGCTTACGGACTTTGACCATTCCAAGCCGGTTTGCTATTGGATTGAAGCTGCCGAAAACCCACTGAATCCTTATTTATCTGATGCCATATCGAAATCAAATACTTGCTGCATAATAAAAGATCCGGTTTTGTTTATGCCAAATGCGTTTTATCCTGATGGTGTTAACAAGTTGTTCAGGCCTGTTCCTGATCCTATATATGTTGATATGCAAAGCTTTAAAATGACCGTTTTTAACAGATGGGGGCAGCAGATTTTTGAAACTAATGATATGGCTACTGGCTGGGATGGAACTGTTAACGGCGAGGGTACTCCTGCCGGTTTATACTCTTATATTCTTAAATATAAATCTTATATTGGTGAGGAATACGTAAAACGGGGAACTGTAACTCTTTTACGTTAGCACATTATTTCAAATAGTGAATTCAACAGCTTCTATTCAGTTTTTTTATTTGCTTTGTAATTTCCATTCAAAAATCCGGCTTCGAAAAATTAATTCGCTGAAGATCAATACGGTTTTCATTCCATACGGAAGTCGCTATGTATGTTATTCCGCTCAATTAGTTGTAATTGATGCTTTTCTGCCTGTTCAATCTCTTTAATTACAGTGGTTTTCAACTATTTGCCGTTGTCCAAAACCTTAAGATTTTTTAACAAGGACTTCCATTAAAATTAGTAAATTTGCAGATTCAAAAAAAAGACTATGTTCATTGATAGTGAAAAATTTGCAGGCGATGGCCTCACATATGATGATGTATTACTCATTCCTGCTTATTCTGAAGTTCTTCCCCGTGATGTAGAAACTTCATCGTGGTTTACTAAGAAAATAAAAATCAATATACCTATTGTATCCGCCGCCATGGATACAGTTACCGATTCCACAATGGCTATTGCTATTGCCCAGGAAGGTGGTATTGGTGTGTTGCACAAAAATATGAGTATTCAGGATCAGGCTGCTGAAGTAAGGCGTGTAAAACGTTCGGAAAGTGGTATGATCACTGACCCTATTACCTTGCACGAAGATGCACTTGTTCAGGACGCACTCAATATTATGCGCGAGCACAAAATCGGAGGTATTCCCGTAGTTAGCATGGATGGAAGGCTGGTTGGTATTATCACTAACCGCGACCTGCGATTTGAACGCAATCCACTCAAGCCTGTGGCTGAAATTATGACCCGCGAAAACCTTATCACAACCAGCACAAAAACCAACCTCGACCAGGCTTCAGATATACTTCAGGAATTCAAAATTGAGAAACTGCCTGTTGTGGATGATAATTATAAACTTGTTGGCCTTATTACGTATAAAGACATCAGTAAAATAAAAGCTCGTCCGAACGCATGTAAAGATGAACTTGGTCGTTTGCGCGTTGCAGCCGGCGTAGGTGTAACTGCCGATGTTTTGGAACGCGTTACCGAACTTGTAAAAAATGGTGTTGATGCAGTTGTTATCGACACCGCCCATGGTCACTCGAAAGGTGTTATAGATACAACACGGCTTGTAAAAAAACATTTCCCTGACCTGCAGGTAGTAGTCGGAAATATTGCAACTGCCGAAGCTGCACGCGATTTGGTAAATGCTGGTGCTGACGCAGTAAAAGTTGGAATCGGACCCGGATCCATATGCACGACCCGGATTATTGCGGGCATTGGTATTCCTCAGCTTTCGGCTATTTATGTAGTAGCTAAAGAATTGCAGGGAACCGGAATTCCGGTAATTGCCGATGGCGGTATCCGTTATACCGGTGATATTGTTAAAGCTATTGCTGCCGGTGCCTACAGCATTATGGCCGGGTCATTGTTTGCCGGGGTCGAAGAATCTCCTGGCGAAACTATTATCTACGAAGGCCGTAAATTTAAATCCTATAGAGGAATGGGATCTATAGAAGCCATGCAAAAAGGCTCAAAGGATCGTTATTTTCAGGATGCCGAAGATGATATTCAAAAACTGGTTCCTGAAGGAATCGTAGGCAGAGTCCCGTTTAAAGGCACACTTTCTGAAGTTATTCATCAAATGATAGGCGGTTTACGCGCAGGGATGGGCTACACAGGT
>JAIFMH010000220.1 GCA_020048595.1 Bacteroidota bacterium
AAATCCATGTTCCTGCAATTAAACCGCTTACCGAAGCGGTACCATCACCTGTAGGATTACCTGGTGTCCAGTTATAGGTATAAGCAGTTGTTCCTCCGCTTACTGAAACGCTTGCGGCTCCATTGCTTCCTGCATTGCACGAAACATTAGTTTGTGAAGCTGCAGAAGCTACTAAAGCTGATGGTTGTGTTATAGTAAATGATTTGGTTAAGGTACAGCCGTTGGCATCGGTTATGGTACAGGTATAAGCGCCTGCAGTTCTGCCTGTTGTTGTAGCTGCTGTTCCGCCACTTGGTGACCAGGAATACGTATAGGATGCTGTTCCGCCTGAGGCAACCACGGTTGCAGTGCCATTAGCTCCGCCATTGCAACTTACATTTGTTTGTGATTGGGTAGCTGCTAATGCTGTTGGCTGTGTAATGGTATAGGATGCTGTTGTTGTTGCACTAACGGCATCAGTCACGGTTACAGTATATGTTCCGGCAGCTAAACCAGTTGCTGTTGAAGCTGTCCCACCGCTTGGCGACCATGCGTAGGTATAGGATGATGCGTATGAGATTGTAACTAAACCATCACCTGATCTTAATCCAGCTGTGGTTGTACCACCCGTAACGCCACCAATGTATGATGAGCCACCGCCACCGGCACCTCCATAGCCAGATCCGCCATTTTCGGCACCAGCGCCACCGCCACCATAGTAACCACCGCCACCTCCACCTGCATAACCAGTACCAGCTCCAAATCCGCCATTTCCCCCAACCCCAATTGATCCTGCATATCCATTAAGTGAACCACCGGCTCCACCGGCTACCTGAGTGCCACCACCACCTCCTGTTCCATAAGAAGGATAAGTACCACCATTAATTCCTGTTAATCCACCTCCTGCACCACCATTGGTTAGATAGAAACCGCAGCCACCACCACCACCAGCAACAATTACTCTATTTGAATAACCAGTTCCTCCTACACGCACATCAGAGGCCCCTCCACCAGATGCAGCGCAAGAAGCTTGGCCGCCTCCATTATAACGAGTTCCGGATGTTAACGCACAAGAACCGGAATTTCCAATACCTGATTGACCTACATAAATATTTAGAATTGCTCCTGGGGTAACGGCAAGGGTACCTTTAGCATAACCACCTAAACCACCTACATTACCATTGTTTCCATCTCCACCTTTAGCTCCCCATGTTTCTAAAGTTAAACTTGTTACACCTGCAGGTACAGTAAATGTTTGTGCGCTACCGGTATAATTAAACGTTGTTGTTCCTGTAATAGCAGTCCCCCCATTAACAGCAACCGAAAGCGCTCCGGTTGAAGCTCCATTGCACAAAATACTTGCTGTTTGAGTGATTGTTGCTGAATAAAGATTGGTTATAATAACCTTGCCATTTCCGTAATTATTCCCGGCTACATTAACCGGACTTGCTCCGGAGTTATAGGAACCACCGCCACCACCGCCATTACGACCGTCTGAGTTTCCTGTTCCTGAATTATAGCTATATTGACCACTTCCTCCTGCAGAATAGCCACCGCCGCCGCCGCCTGCATGACTATCATCAGCACATAAACCACCACCACCGAATCCTCCATATCCTAAATAAGAAGCGCTTGTTTGACCAGTAAAATTAAGAGATCCAAACATGGAAGTCCACCCTTTTGCAGGAAGCGTTCCCTGTGTACCGTTTCCACCTGCAGTACCATAATTAGCAACACCAGAATTTGATGATAATCCATTGTTACTGGTAGCACCACCTTTTCCTTTACAATAATTTAAGGAATTTGGTAACGTAGCAGGGGAAATATTTATAATAGAACCGCCACCGCCACCGCCGGCAGCAATCAGAGGTGTAGTTTGTCCGTTGATCCAAACAAATGAACCGCCACCGCCAAGTCCGCCGCCATTTGCTGAATTACCCCCTGTGTTCTCTGTTCCTTGTTGTCCTACAACAATTTTTATTACTTGCCCGGCAGTTAATGAAAACTCTCCTTTAATAGTAGCTCCGGCTCCCCGGTATGAATCATCTGTTGTAGAAGTTTTACCTCCTTGTCCACCCATTGCCTGAATTGAGTACAGGCCAGTAGAAGGCACCGTCCACTCCTGTATACCTTGCGTGCCGATTGTTACTTTTCCGGCAAGCGTTGTTGCTGTATACGCAGTATTTACCTGCGTTTGCGTCGGACCAGTTTGTCCGGTTGCAGCCGCATTGGTAAAGGTGTAAACTGTTTGTGAAATCGACAATAACGGAAATAGCAAAGCTAACATCGTTAATCCGGTTAATTTTTTTAGCGAATTCCAGAGATTTGAAAGTTGCCAAAGAGTCAGTTTTTCATTCATACTTTTTCATTTACTGTTAATGCCGATTGTTTGTTTTGCAATATTGGTTAGTTAATACTAAATTTAATAGCAATGGTATGCTATTGTAATTATATTTTACATTTACAGGGATTGTAATCTGTGTTTGTGATCTGCTATGCTAAATTACTATATATCAAACTGTTTGATATTATCTTGGATTTATTTATTTGATGATTATAGATACAAATAGCTGATAATCAGTATATGTGTATTATATAAATCGTAAAAATAATATTATGAATAGTAATATATATTTACACATATGGTTTAAATGCACAGTTGTTTTTAGATTATCTCCCGGAATTCCGGAATAATTTTAAAACAAGTAAACTTGTTTACCTTATGGATTCGAATAATAAAGTATAGTTATGTCAAAGAATTGACTGTGTATTGGATATTTCTTCCAAAATACAGGTAATAAATAAATGCCGTTTAGTTAACAGAAAATGTTGAAGCTTTAACCGCAGAGCGATGCAGTGAACCTGCCAAACTGAACTCCAAAGTTTTACGCAGAGTTGCGCAAAGATGAGCAACAATAATAGACTCTGCGAAACTTTACGCTCGTTTAGTAAACTTTGCAGTATATTAATTTTCGATTCAAAATCCTTAATTATATGACATTGGATAATAATTTTAAAAAAAAGTAAATGTTAAATGAACCTGCTTCCTATGAATATTCGTGCCGACGCCAATATTCTGTGTTTTGTAATTCTATTTTATCTTTCAGAAATAAAATTGAATATGTATAACTTGATTTTATAAAATTGAATATGATAATTTCTTTTGTCTGGTTTTCTTACGTTTGTTTTGATTGAATTACAAACAATTGATTAATATTGTAAGATGATTATTCTGCATATTCTGAACAGGCCTACAACTGTTTTTAATTGCTTTTGGATAAAATACAATCGTATGTGACCAATATCACGTATTCTTTTGCATAAGGATCATAATTTTGCATTTATAAACTCATTATTAACCTAAACCATTCATAGTATGAAACCAAACATGGGAACAACCGACAAGATTATACGCATAGCGCTTGCAGCGCTTGTAGCGATTCTTTATTTCACTAATGTAATTTCCGGAACATTAGGAATTGTATTACTTGTTCTGGCAGGAGTATTTGTACTTACAAGCCTTATCAGCTTTTGCCCGCTTTACCCACTTGTAGGAATGAATACCAGCAAGAAAAAAGAATAGTAAATTGATTTTGTCAAAAAAAAAGAGGCTTCACATTTTTTGTGACAGCCTTTTTTTTCTGTTATTCAGTTATAAATTGACTTATGAATTGACTTTTTAGAAAAAATATCCAGCTGAGATACTTATCCTTGTATTGGAAACTGGAATTGCATCAATCACCTTATAATTTGCATCATTTCTCCCATATGCTGCTGTAGTTATCTCAAATTCAGTAGCAAGCAGAAGTTTTCCGTTTATATAACTTAACATCGGAGCCAGGCGATAGACATAGGCGATATCAGCATCCCGGGCATAAACTGCACCCGTTATAGCATCATGTGAACCTATCCCTTTGGTATAGCCGGCAAATAGTGATCCCTGCCAGGTTTTACCGGTTGTCTGTAAATTTATCCAGCCGGAAAGATAGTTCAGTGGAGAGTATTCGTGCTGATTAGTTAAAGGATCAATATGGGTAATTCCATAACCACCCAAAAGCAGATGGTCGTTAAGTCCTTGCCCGTAAATCCATTGCATTTTAACTACAAGTGGTTTTGTTTTAGCCATAACAAATGCAGTATATGAGATGCAGTTTACGGCAGCATTTGTTGCATATAAACTATCTGTAACTAACCTTGGGTGAATGTGCTTATAATCAAATCCGGCTCCAGCAAATAAATGGCTTCCAACATACTGAACTTGTGCATGCAGATTTGGAATTGCACTGTTTCGTAAATATACAGACGAAGTACCTGCAGGTCCGCTGTTCATATAATCGCGCTGTGACGTAATTGCCAGAACAGCATTGATCTTTCCTTTTGATGCATCAATACGTACCTGTGGTTGCCGGCTAAAAGGATGAAAGGGTGCTCCTGTATTGAGTGAAAGCACATTCGGGATCATTTCCGGGATGTTTAAAGGATGCCAGTATTGTCCGGCTGTTATACTTGTGTGACTCCATTTTAACTTCAAATAGCTAAAGTTTTGGCGCCCCAAATATCCGGGCCGGTAGCTTTTACGGTTAGTCTGGCTGTCATGGCATATTGGTTAAAGCTGCCATGTGCATTTATATCTTCTCCGTTTTTATCCAAATACACATTTTTAGGATATAATAACAGATAACCTTCTCTTGCTTCAACAATCTGGCGGGTATCGTACATGGCTTCTGCTTTCACAAAACCACTCCATGTTAATGTTGGCTTATCAGGATTTACAGCAGGTTTTATGTCCTGTGAGAATGCTGTAAAATGATTAATAATCAGAAGTAAACAGGTCGTAAATGCAATTTTCATTATTAATCAATTAATGTTATAATGTTTATAATCAACAAGATGCATGAATTAAATTCTCTGATTTACATATTGCTGAAAAGCCGGCAAATGTATGGAAATTAGTGTCTAAGAATGATTATAAATAACATATATATATCGGATTATAGCCGGTTTGCAATTCGGTATTGAATAACCATCACCAACAATAAAATGATTTGAAATAAGAAAATTTAGAAATCTGTTCTTTTTGATTTTTTAAAAAGCATATCCTAAACTGAGGTACGGACCTTCCGGTGTTCCGATTCCGGTTCTGAAAACAAATCTTTTATCAGGACTTTGTCTTCTGTAACCGGCATTTAAAACTATTGTAAAATAATGAGGCCCATAGCTGTGCGGTTCATTTATATATGTGGCTCCTATATTCATCTCGAATTTATTCTTCCCTTTGCCAGTAAGATTATTAAATGTAGCAAGTGCAATTTTACCATGACTATCAATTATCCCGTACCCAATCCTTATGCTCCATGTTTTTTTTGCGTTTTGACTTATTGATAAAATTCTTTCATAGTTCAGTGTGTAAGTATAGTGAGACACTGAAAAACTTCCATTTGCATAAGCGATGTTTCTGTTCGATTGATTTATAGGAAGAAAATCCGGACTTATTATATATGATGTGCCATGTTTAAAGGTAACATCTTTTTTGTTTACCGATAGCAGTCTGTAATCAATAACCTGATTTCTATCGTATTGCGTGTGTATCCATTTTTTATTATAGCGCATTTTAAAGTATATGGTATTCTCCGAAATACTATCAATATAACAAGCAATAGAATCATTTTTATCGGTAACTATCAGGTCATAATCTTGTGAAAATACGTTACTGGCAAGAGCAAGCAGAAAAATAATAAGTATCACCCATTTTTCGGGGATTCCTTTATGCTGTTTGAAGATTCTGCTTTTTTCTTTAAAATGCCTTACTGGTTCTATCTCAGAATTTCCCTGGCCATATTCACTATAGTTTATTGTAAAAATTTTCATGTATTGTAAAATTTAGTAATTGGTTCTTATCTTCCAGTGTTATAAAGGCTGTAACCATTCATGAACAATCACCTACAACATTTATCCATTACACTCTATTATTCAATTCAAGAACCAAAATCTAATTTTACAATTCAGATACATGTAATTATTATATATATCTGATTTTTACTTCTTTAAGAAATTTTTCTTCCAGTGTTCTTCTTATCCGTTTCACTACAGTACGCCTTATTTCGAGGTCAATAGGCAGATTTGGATCCTGGTGTGCAATATTGATGCGGGTTCCGATAATAAAATGAATTTCATCGCTGTCGAGAAGCAGACGTACAATCTGGTCGGCAGGTCCTTTCCCCAGCTTTAGCCTGGGAGAATATTTTTTTAAAAGATCAGAAACTTTTCCAAGTGTCAGAATTCCTTCGGTTACCAAATCGATTCCTTCCATAAACGAAATCGGAGGCAAGTCAGGATCATCGAATTCAAAGCTGTCAACAATAGGCAGTTCCAATTGTCGTGAAACTATATCACCTGTAGTGGCACCACAAATGATCTTTTTTCCGACGAAATCTTTGACAGCTTCGCCCAGAGATACATCATTCACTTCTTCATAAGGAGGGCCGGTGCATAAAAGTAGTTTTCGTGGCTCGCGAAAATAAATTACGGCACAGGAAGTATCGTCTTTTGGATGGTAATTATCATTAATATTTGCCATATTAACTACTTTAGCAGCCAGTTGGGTTGCTGAAATTGTTAAGTCAGCACTAACAAGTTGATGTACATACTGTTCGAGATTCTCGATACCCCAGCCAAACGGAAATTTCGGACTTCCCATTCCTGATTGTGGAACCCCGTCGGAACAGATGATTATTCTGTCTTCTTTCTGATGGTTAAAAGAGCAGGTGCGAAGTTCTTTGCCTGCATTCTTTTCCGAATCAAGTGTTATATATTTCCAACCCGGATCAATCTGTGTATTTCCTCGGAGGACTATGGTTTGTGGATTGTCATATTCAAGTATGCGGGTTTCTCCGTCAATATCAATATCAACAATAGTAAATGTAGAATAGCTCATCTGACGTTCACTGCATACTGGCAGGGTATTCATTATAATCTCGGCAATTTTACGGACATCTTTATGCTCTTCAGCAAATTTTAGTGCCATTGTAGCAGTAAGCGTTGATAGCATGCTGGCTTTCACACCGTGTCCCATTCCGTCCGAAAGTACAGCAATTATCCTGTTTTCCTCATAAATCCTTTGTGAAAGAAACTTGTCGCCACATATCCGTTCCAGATCGTGATTTTTCTGCACGGTATTCACTTCTACATAAAATTGTCCTTCACTCATCTTTATAATTTACAGGTTTTTTAGTTTATCAACATTTTTAAACCGGTAACCAGAAGCTCTTACTTACTTATTCCTTACTCTTATGCGATTCGATGATTGAATTCAGCATTTTTTCAGTTTTAGCCGCGCCTTCGCCTAACAGGAATGCAATCTGTTGCACAAGGTCAAGGTTTTGTTCAATAACTTCAGTCACCCGGTTTATTACTTCCTCTTTACGTACCTCAGGCATATACATATCCCTGATTACAGCGCCGACTACCTTATTTTTTTTGATTGAAAAAATAGTGACATTCAATAGTTTATCGTTCAGATGAACATCGCGGCCAATTACATCGTCGTTGCTGCTTATTACGTATGCAAACAATTTGTAAAACTGAACCGGAAGTAAGGTTTTAAGATCGGCGCCAAGCAGCCCGGGAATAATTTCGTTGATTTCCGCGGCCTCTTCACCTAAAATAGTAACAAAACTCTCGTTAGACCCGATAATTTTCATATTGTCATCAACAATCACAACAGCTGTAGGAAGCTTGTGCAACATAGTCTGAGAAGTTTCGAGTGCTTCCTGGGCAAGTTGCTTCTCAGCCATGGCTCTTTTTTCCGAGTTTTGAAGTGCAAGTTGGGTTTTGGCAAGTTTATCGTTGCTATGTTTCAATGAGCGTATGTATTCCTGTTTGCTTTTTAGCGAATGCATAATACACATATCAGGTCGTGTAATTCCGTTTGCAACATCAATGGCAAAATCGCGGCATGTTTCATATCCGCAAGCCTTGCATCCCAGGTTTTCGGCATTTTCATTTTTCTCGATAATCTTCAGTATTTCTTCCACTTTATCCTCAGGAGGATCAGGCATGCGTTGATTGTTTGCCTTGAAATCGCGTTTAAAATCAAGATGTTGAAATTGTTTCAGATCGGTGTTCCACTTCGCCATATTGAAGTTCTTCAATCTTTTTGCTGCGTAAACCCTGGTAAGGGTTTGCCGGTTGTACTTCTTCCCGCCGGGCTTCATACCAGGGCCCATCATACAACCCTCGCAATAAAACATGTTGAAATGCTTCTGTATGTAATCAATGCCCTGCTCAAACTGGTTGATAGCCGCCAGTATTCTATCTTTTCCATCGGCTGTAACTACTGTTCCCGATAGTAAATCCTGGTTGAGGCCTGCAGCTTGTATTATCCCGGTGCTGATCGGGTATAAATATCCCTTATACCCACGGGGTTCATCAAATTCTGAGAATTCAATGGTACTCTCTTTAATAGCGTGCTGATCAAACATCTCCCGAAGCTCTGTAAAAGTAAGCACTTCGTTAACCTTAGCATTTTCCTCAAACCGGTCGGCTTCTTCTTTCGCACCTATACAAGGACCGATAAAAACTACTTTTATTTCGGGCCCATACAATTCTCGCAGCACTTTGGTATTTGCAATCATTGGATTTACAATAGGAGCAAGGTTCTCAATGAGTTGCGGGAAATATTTTTCAATCAATGAAACAATCGGAGGACAATTGGCAAGTATATAATATTTCCCTAAAAAATTTGATACCAGCTCATTATATTCTTTTGCAACCAGATCGACTCCGAAAGCTACGTCATGAACATAATCAAAACCCATTTCGTGCAGCATTCTCACAAATTTCCGGTAATCCGTTATATCGTCGAATTCGGCTGAAATACTTGGATCAATTAATGCAACAACTTTATTTTCAGATTTTAAAAGTTCATCTACTGCTGGTTTTGAATCATAATATTTTATTGCTCCGGGCGAACATACTTCAAGGCAACTTCCGCAACCGATGCATTTGTCAGGCTGAATATAAGGTATGTCACTTGAAGGACGCAGTTCAATAGCTTTAACCGGGCATACCCGAACACAGGCATAACAAACCTTACATTTATCTTCTTCTATAAACACGAGAGGTGCTTGCATTTTTTTTAGTTTATCGAATTCATATTTGCTTGAATTATAACTGCCTGGTTATATGTTAAATGAAAATAGTTCTTTTCGTCTGTCCATTGTAAAAATGGAAAAGGATTATTTGTAGTTTGTGCTCTTCGGCCGGCTTCAGGGATTTGGCTTGTTTCTGCCACGCTCACCAACCATCGCTCACCCACCTTCAACCGCCGCCGCTTAAGTAAAGTTTGTAATTTTAGATTTGTGATTTCAAAATCTGATACTTTGAACTTTTGCTTGCTTCGGAGGTATAGCTTCACTCATCCATTTCAAGCAAGCACCTTTCAGGGCACAGGAACCTTTTCATTTTTCCACCGTCTCAAAAAACTCATCCAGAACGGCAATTATAGAATCTTCGTCCAGTCTTTCCTTTAGTATTCCGTCAAGCTTGAGTGATGGCCCGACAGCGCACTGGCCAAAACACCTTTCGCCGTGAAAACGTACTTCATTCAGCAGATTCCGGTCACGCAGATAATCGTTAACAATTTTCACCAACTGCTTATTTCCCCTTGCGAAGCAAGAGCTTCCAAGGCAAATAACAACTTCTTTCTTTTTGATTTCCATTGTAAAGGACATTCTGTTAACAATACTGCTTCAGTAAAAAGTCTGGTTCAGAAAACAAATATAGAAATAATTGGATATCAAAATTAATTGTTAAATGAATAACATTGTTATTTTTTTCACAATAAATAATAGTTATTAAAAACCAATACATTATTTTTGTAGTCAGCAATATGAAAACTAAATTTTTATTAGCATATGCAGGCTTCTCTCGACGACATTATCAACAGGTACAAAGCAGGTTCACGCGAATCGTTGTTACCCTTGCTTCAGGATATACAGATTGAATTCGGATACTTGAATGAAGAAGCAATACTTAAAGTTGGTCAGCATATAAAGCTACCTTCAAGCAAAGTTTATGGGATAGCAACTTTTTACGATCAGTTCAGATTTGTGCAGAAAGGGAAATTTCATATTAAAGTCTGCCGTGGAACCTCATGCCATATGCACGGATCATTAAACATTTTACGCGAAGTTGAACGCGTACTAAATCTGAAAGAAGGCCAGACATCGCGTGACGGACGATTCAGCCTCGAAGCAGTTAGTTGTATGGGAGCCTGCGGTTCGGCACCTGTACTTAATGTGAATGGTGAATTCAAAACTGCAATTGCAATTCCAGACATTGCTCAAATAATCAATTTTTATAAAAGCACTATCTAACTGCGCTCAACTCCATGGACGAAAAACAATTTTTAATTGAAAAAGTACTTGCAGCCAAAGCAGATCTAAATCAGCGGGAAGTAACCGAAACCCTCGCACTTCTCAGGCATGATACTGTGAATTTACCGGTAGTGTATATTGGATCAGGCACTTGCGGGAAAGTGGCAGGAGCCAATGAAACATTTAAGGCAGTAAATAAGTATTTAGAAGAAAAAAATATAAAAGCCGAAGTAGTGCAGGTTGGTTGTATCGGACTTTGTTCCTATGAACCCCTTGTTGATATTCAGCTACCGGGCAAAGCCAGAATTTCATTCAGAAATGTAACGCATGAAATAGTGGAAACTTTGCTGGATGATATATTTAACAGTGAAGTTCCTTTCGACCATGTTTTAGGCCAGTTTAACAACAAACGGCATAACAAGTGGGATAATGTTCCATTGATCAATGAATTGCCTTTCTTTAAATTGCAGCATCGCATCGTTTTAGCAAATTGCGGAATCAGTAATCCTGATTCAATATCCGATTATATTGCCCGCGGTGGTTATCAGACGTACCTGAAATGCATCCGCAATTATACAGGTGAAAAAATATGTAATATAGTCGACCAGAGTGCATTACGTGGCAGGGGTGGAGGCGGCTACCGTACCGGTGAGAAATGGATAATGGCTCACAATACTGTAAGTGATCAGAAATACCTTGTTTGTAATGCTGCCGAAAGTGATCCCGGGGCATTTATGGACAGGGCTATTATTGAAGGCGATCCCCATTTGCTTCTTGAGGGCATTGCTATTACTGCCTATGCAATTGGTGCAACCAAAGCATATATTTATGTGATGGATGAATACAGCCAGGCTTATTTTATGCTGAACCAGGCAATTACCCAATTAAAAGAATATGGTTTAATCGGGTACAATGTATTTGATAGTGGTGTTGATTTTAAAATAATATTGGTAAAAGGGCCAGGCGCATTTGTTTGTGGTGAGGAAACCGCTTTGATCAATAGTATTGAAGGGAAACGTGGCATGCCAAGGCCGAAACCTCCTTATCCGGCAATTGAAGGGCTTTTTGGTAAACCTACTGTTATAAATAATGTTGAAACACTTGCTAATATCCCGTTTATTCTTCGCCACGGCCCTTTGCATTTTAACGAAATTGGTATTCCCGAAGCAAGAGGAACAAAAGTGTTTGCGATTTCCGGCAAAGCTATGATCACCGGGTTGGTTGAAGTGCCGATGGGTACAAAAATCAGGGATATCATCTTTAAAATTGCCGGTGGTGTAAAAGATGACAAGGATTTCAAAGCTGTTCAGATTGGCGGTCCATCAGGAAGTTGCCTCCCGGCATCGCAGCTCGATCTTACAGTTGGTTACGAATCGTTATGGAACGAAGGGGCTATCATAGGTTCCGGTGGAATGATTGTGATGGATGAAGATACCTGTATGGTAGATATTGCAAAGTTTTTTATGAATTTTCTTCAGAAAGAAAGCTGCGGGAAATGCATTCCTTGTCGTGAAGGTACAAGACGGATTCATGAAATTCTTGAAAATATTACGCGCAGACCAACCGGTGAATCCGGATTTGAAGTTCTCGAGCGGTTTAAAGGAATAATGCAATTAGCCGATCTTTCGGAGGTGATACGGGATACTTCTCTTTGTGGATTAGGGCAAACAGCTCCAAATCCTTTGTTAAGCGCAATGAAATGGTTCAGAGAAGAATTTGAAGAACACGTTTTTGATCGCAAATGCAGAGCCGGGGTGTGTAAGGAATTACGTCTGTTTTATATTGACGTTGACAAATGCATCGGTTGTGTGGCCTGCCTTCGGAAATGTCCTTCCAATGCAATTGTCGGACAACCCAGGCAACCCCATTTCATCATCGAGGAAAAATGTATCGGATGCGGAATTTGCTTTGATGTTTGCAAGTTTGTAGCTGTAAAATTGAAATAGGTTTCTTAAATTGAAATATTTCAGATTGATGAAAATAATGTTGCAACCTCGGATAAACTAATTAGTTGATTTTCAGTAAAAAGTGAAAATATGTTATTCGATATAGAAGTTAACGGCAAAACAATTAAAGCCAAGCGTGAAGATACCATACTTATGGCATTGGAGAGGAATGGATTAAAAGTTCCAACTCTGTGTCATATCAAAGATCTGCTTCCATCAGGCGCTTGCCGGATGTGCGTGGTTGAAGTAGAAGGCAGGCAGGGACTTATTCCGGCTTGTTCGCATCCGGTTGAGGAATGGATGAAGGTGCGTACACACTCGCCGCGCGTTATTAAAGCCCGTAAAACAAATACCGAATTATTGCTGAGTAACCATCCCGACGATTGTCTTTACTGCGAACGCAACGGAAATTGTGAACTTCAGAAACTTGCTGAAGACCTCAATGTTCGGGAGCGCCGTTTCTATGGTAAGAAAAATAAATACAAAACTGACCCGTCCAGTGCCAGTTTATTGCGCGATCCGGCTAAATGTATTTTATGTGGACGATGCATCAGGATTTGCGAAGAAATACAAAAAATAACGGCTCTCGAATTTATCGGACGTGGTAATAAAACGCAGGTTGGGCCGGCGTTTAATAAAGGGATGAACCTTTCCAGTTGTATTAATTGTGGTCAATGTGTTATGGTTTGTCCCACCGGTGCCCTGGCCGAAAAACAATATCCGGCAAAGCTTCAGGATGCGCTTCATAATCCGGCGGTAAAAACGGTCATACAATGTTCGCCGACACTTTCGGTAACATTAGCCGAAGAATTTGGTTTACGTGCCGGTAAAGATATCGAAGGGATCATGTATGCAGCATTACGTAAACTTGGATTTGATTTTGTATTCGATACATCATTTGGTGCTGATCTGCTGATTACAGAGCAGGCTACTGAATTCTATAACCGGTTGAAAGAAGGGACTATTTTACCAATGTTTTCGAGCTGTTGCCCTGCATGGATTAAATATATTGAACAAACTCATCCGGATCTCCTTGGCAATGTCTCAGCATGTAAATCGCCGCAACAAATGCTTGGCGCTTTAGTTTCCAATCATTTTGCTCCTTTGGCAGGAATGTCGGCTGATGATATTTACTCTGTATCAGCCATGCCTTGTATTGCCAAGAAATTTGAGTCGCAGCGCGAGCAAATGACACATAAAGGGATTACCGATGTAGATCTTGTACTTACAACCCGCGAACTTGCCAGGTTAATACGTCTTAACGGAATAGATATTGAACAGGTTGATCCTGAACATAGTGACCAGCCATACCAGTCGCGCAGCACTGCAGGTAAAATGCTTGCTGTTAGTGGCGGACTTACCGAAGCATTGATCCGGACCCTTCATTTTCTGATTACCGGCAAGGAAACCAGCTTGCTTAAAATTCAGGAACTCAGATCGGGCAAGGGCCGCAAGGAGTACTTTGTAAAAATCGGTGAATATAAACTGGGTTTTGCAGTTGTGAATGGTATAGGAAACGTAGAACCTTTAATATCTGAAATAAAAAAAGGCCGAACTGATATCCATTACATTGAAGTGATGGCTTGTGATGGAGGTTGTGTTGGCGGCGGTGGTCAACCTATTCATCCTGAAAATAATAATATAAAAGCCAGGGCAAAATCCATCTACGAACTGGACGAAAAGGAATCAAACAAATTTGCGCATCAAAATGCTTCATTGCAAAGTGTGTATAATTTGTTTTTGCTCAACCCTGGCAGTGAAGTTAGTTTGACTCATTTATATACTACGTATGAAGAACGGGAAGTTATGAGGTAGTGAGTAGTGAAAAGTGCCCTTTGGCTGCGCTCAGGGTAAAAATAGTGAAAAGTTAATAGAAAATAGATGATAGAAAAGAATCTAATGCCTTGATCTTCAGGTCGGGCATCAAAACCCCGACCTTCAGGTTGGGGATATTACGACTACCTGACTCCCCAATCACTAACCCTAAACCCTGAATAGCAATGAATGCGGGCTTAACTTCTTCTTCAAATCAGGAAACTGATAAAAAGCTGGTCTTTACCATAAAGGAAAGATGCCGGGTTTGCTATACCTGTGTGCGTGAGTGCCCGGCAAAAGCCATTCGCATTACCGGAGGGCAGGCTGAAGTTATAACATCAAGGTGCATCGCCTGTGGAAATTGCATAAAAGTCTGTAGTCAGGATGCAAAGATTTTTTATAAAGAGATCGAACATGTAAAATACCTGATCTCAGCATATCCGAAAGTTATTGCTTTGGTAGCTCCTAGTTTTCCGGCCGAATTTTATGATATTGAGGACCATAAGACACTTGTAGGTATTATTAAGTCATTCGGATTCAGTCATGTAACGGAAGTGTCGTTTGGTGCTGATTTAATTGCCAGGTATTACAAGGAACAGCTTACCCTTGATATGCCAGCAATCTCATCTGATTGTCCGGCAATAGTTGCATATATTGAACGCTATGAACCTGAGCTGACAAAAAAACTTGCCGCGGTTGTTTCTCCAATGGTAGCAATGGCAAGGGTAGTACGAAAAAAGTATGGAAATGATTCGAAACTTGTTTTTATAGGCCCTTGCCTTGCAAAAAAAGCTGAGTCAACTGAAGTTGACGCTGTGCTTACTTTTCGCGAATTACGTGAAATGATGGAAAATGCACGTATAAATCCATCAAAGATTGTTAAAGCTGAATTTGATCCTCCTATGGGCGGACGCGGAGCCATATTTCCGCTCAGTCATGGTTTGCTTAATACCATGGAAGTAAATGAAGATATTTTGAGTGAAAATGTTCTGGTTGCGGGTGGAAAGGCTAATTTTCAGGATGCTTTGCGCGAATTTTCTCAGGGAAATCTCGAAGGGCATCATCTGCATTTGCTTTGTTGCGAAGGTTGTATCCTTGGTCCGGGCATGACACCCTATCCGAATACATCGCCTACCGGTATGCGTTTTGCAAAAAAAGCCAGGATTATTGATTATGCCAACCGAAAAATGGCTGTTCTGGATAAAGAGGAATGGTTGGCCTATCTTGAAGAATATTCAAAACTCGATTTTTCGCGAACATTTGAATCCAGGGATATGACGTCTGTTCGTCCTCCAAATGAGCAGATCAAGGATATTCTGTACAAAATGGGCAAATACAGCCAGCAGGACCACCTTAATTGCGGTGCTTGTGGGTATGATTCCTGTGAAGAACATGCAATAGCAATTATCAATGGTTTGGCTGAAACCGAAATGTGCCTGCCGTATTCCATCGAAAAACTACATAAATACATTCGTGAACTAAATATCTCAAAAGAAAAACTTGCCAATGTTCAGGAAGCGCTCCGGCATTCGGAAAAGCTTGCAGGCATGGGACAGCTTTCGGCTGGTATCGCTCACGAACTCAACAATCCATTGGGCGTAATTACTATGTACAGCAATATTCTGAAAGAGGAGTTACCTGTTGACAGTCCAATGCTGCAGGATATTGCACTGATTGTTGAACAGGCTGACCGTTGCAGGAAAATAGTTGGAGGTCTGCTGAATTTTGCACGTAAGAACCAGTTAAATATTACAGAAACTGATGTTGTAAAACTGGCCAGGCATAGTATTGATTCTGTCATAATTCCGGAAGGTATAAATGTTAGGTTGAATAGCAAAGTAACTGATCCGAAAGTTAATCTCGATTACGACCAGATGACCCAGGTATTGACAAACCTGCTCAAAAATGCTGTGGAAGCCATGCCTGAGAAAGGTGAAATTGTATTCGGTTTAACGGATACCAACGATCAGCTAACTATGAATATAACAGACAATGGTACAGGTATTCAACCTGAAAATATGGATAAACTTTTTACCCCGTTCTTTACAACCAAAGGCATTGGGAAAGGAACTGGGCTTGGGTTACCTATTATTTACGGAATAGTTAAAATGCACAAAGGTGATGTAACCGTAAAATCGAATATTGATCCGGCTTCAGGGCCAACAGGGACCACGTTTACAATAACAATTCCGAGGAACAGGTTGGTGTGAAATTGTCGATTGAAAATAAGTATTGGAAAATAGTTAATTGAAAATAGTTAATCAAAAATGGTAATCGAAAAGGCGAATTGGTAAAATTACAGTGGAATTTTGTATTGTAGAGGCGTGATACTGCGAATTTCTTCAAAACAGGAAATGAAAATAGCGTAAGCAGATTGTTAGTAAAAATAAAACCAGAAGAGTTGACATGATTCTGAAAAAACAAAGAAATGATCAAATAAAACCCGAAAGGTTGATATTTTTTTGTCGGAAACATGGTTGATAAAAAAAAGAACAGTTAATATGCAAGAAATGAAGCATGAATTAACATAGCTTAAATTACAGTTTGTTATAGCTTCACAGCCAGATTTGAGGATTAAATTTCAGATAAAAATGAAAAAGAAAATACTGATTGTTGACGATGATATGGACTATTTGTTCCAGATGCGTTTAAAAGTGGAGCAAATGGGTTTCGAAACCATTACAGCCGAAAGCCAGGCTGAAGCTGAGAAAGTGATATTGGAAATCAAACCTGATCTTTGTATTCTCGACCTGATGATGGAGAGCGATGACAGCGGCTTTATTCTGAGTTACAAAATCAAGCGGAAATATCCTGATGTTCCGGTCATTATTGCAACTGCAGTTACAGCTGAAACCGGGATTACATTTGATGTTCACGCCGATGAAAGTACACAGTGGATAAACGCTGATTTGTTCCTGGACAAAGGCATTCGTTTCGATCAGCTGCAGCGGGAAATCAAAAAACTACTGAAACTTTAACCGATGGCTACCTATAAAATCCTGATTATTGATGACGAACCCGGAATCCGGGAAGGCACAAAACGTATTCTGCAGAATTTCAAGGTTGATTATCCATTTATGGA
>JAIFMH010000348.1 GCA_020048595.1 Bacteroidota bacterium
CGAGTGGTAAGCCAACTGCATTCATCACAATCGCCATCATCACCAGTCCGGCCATGGGAATTCCCGCCGATCCGATGGCAGCAAGCAAAGCTGAAAAAACAACTACCATTTGTTGTGTAAAATTCAAATCTATGCCATAAGCCTGAGCGATAAACATAACCGCTACGCATTCGTAAAGAGCGGTTCCGTTCATATTGATAGTTGCACCTAATGGCAATGTGAAGCTGGCAATTTTATTCGAAACACCGCCTTTGTGTTCAACTGCTTCGAGCGAAAGTGGCAGGGTTGCGTTGGATGATGAGGTGGAAAATGCAGTAAGAATCGGAACCGACATATTCCTCAGATGTTGCAGTGGATTGACTTTCCCAAGCACCTTTAAAGTAATGGATAATGTAATTAACATATGAATAAGTAATGCTGCAATTACAGTAAGCATATATAATCCGAGCCTTTGGGCAAGTATCCATAAATCAGGAACCTGGCTGATCTGGTTGGCTACAATACCGAAAATTCCAAGAGGGGCAAATTTTATGATGAACATGGTAATTTCCATTACTACTTCAAGGCTTGAACTGAAGAAATCGGTCAGGAATCTGCGTGGTTTTTCGTTTACTTTAATGATGAAGAACCCGAAAAGAATAGCAAAAAAGATGATCGAAAGCATTTGCCCTTCGCTGAAAGCCTGGAAAATATTTTTAGGGACTATATTGAGCAGTGTTTCGCCAATGGATTGGTGTGTACTGCTAAGCCCGTCAACTTTTTGTATTAACCCGATATCAGCACCAACTCCAGGTTTGGTAAAATTAACCAGCACAAGCCCTGTAACAATAGCTATCAGGCTTGTAATCATGTAAAATCCCATGGTTTTCAGCCCGATACGGCCCAGGTTATCGGCAGTGCCAACACTTGCAACTCCACTAATAATTGAACAGAGTATTACCGGTACAATTACCATATTTAATGCCCGTAAAAAGAGCACTCCTAGCCAGCTCACATAATTCACATATTCAGGAAACCATGCTCCGTAAGCTACTCCAAGTATAAGTCCGATTAATATCTGCCAATGTAGTGCAATACGTTTTAACATAGTTAGGGCGATAAGGTTTGGTGTGAATTGAATATAGGGATTTTAATGCTTTATTGTTTTACAAAATGCTTTTGAGAGCCAAAAATACTAAAATTAGATGTTCATCAGTTTTATAAGATTTTTTAGTTCACTGACAAACTTTTAGTATTTTTGAATAAGAGGAAATTAGTGAGATTTTGTTGATTAAAATCAACCATGCATCAATCGTCCCGGGAATAAGGTCCAACTATTATACGATTTTTTAAAGTTCTACAAAAATGCAGTAAACAGACTGATCCTGGTAACTTGCAAAAGATAAAATGAATCATTGCAATCAGTTGTTGCACAGAGGTATGGTTATTTATGGCGAACTTTTAGCTCATGCGATTCACTGTGTGCCACGCTGAGCTTTCCGATGTGCCTGCCGAAGTGAACATTGATAAAAAATAAACTAGATATGAGTAAGTTCCATGTGACCCATAATATGATAATCGTTGCTTTACAACAGATGGTATCAGTGGATGGATGAACATATTTTTTTTTATTGTACTTTAGCAAACGTTATGATAAATCACTTTTAATTGTTCAGAGGGATTCGTGTGTCAGGTAATAAAAGATTATTGCATTAAAGGTTTGTTTTATCGAACGCCGGTTGAATTTATTATGCAAAATGGGAAAGGCTGTAAGGTTTTTTTTTATTGACAGAACAGAATATTTTTTAATGCATACAACTCTTTTGTGTTGTCATATCCCTTTAAATGATTTAGGAATGTTACCAAAATGCCGGTATTATACTTTTCTTAAACCGGAATAATACACAATCACCATTATGAATACTACTAACCTTGTTTTGATTGAAGATGTAAGGAAATTACTTTCAGGGTATACTTCAAACAAATTCACATTTAAAAACCTGGCTAAAGACCTTAAGCTACCAGCTAAAAAACTGGTAAGTGCTTTTGGCACCGAATCGGGTCTGGTGGAGGAAATACTCAATTATGAGCAGCAAAATCTCGAAAATATTTTTTCTGAATTTGATTTTACAGGAACCAATGCAATTGATGGTTTATTAGTAGTAAGTAAGGAGATCAGCAATAAATTTGCAAATATTTTCCCAAGTATAACCTTTGATCTGCGGTCCAGATTTTCAGAAGTAAGGCAAAAATTTGTCGAAAAACGTATTAGTTTCGTAAACGCAAAAATCAAATCGAACTTTGAACACGGCATGCATCAGGGCATGTATCGTCCCGACTTAAGTGCCGAGTTGGTTTCACGCATTTACATAAGCCGTCTTATCGATTTACATAATCCCGACTTTTTCCCAAATGAAACTATTTCATTCTCAGTGCTTTTTGATGTAATGTTCGATACTTTTATAAGAGGAATAGTAACTGATGAAGGCAAGAATTATTATGAGAAAAAGATCAGGTGTATGAAATTCTGATGTAGCATTTTATTTTCTGAGGAAAATCTTTAGTGTAATAATATTTATGATATCATTTGTTCTCTTTTACTATTCTTCCATATAATAGAGGTTTATATACTTCAAAAGTCTTCATATAATCAGTCATAATCTGGATAACTGTAATATTTGTCTCTCTCTTGTTGTCAGCCTTTCTGAAAGCCAGAAAACCATCTCCTCCCTGGACTAAAAAGTTATTTGTTAGTATTTTATAGATCGTATTCTCATTTAATGATTCACCCTTTATAGTACACAAAGTAACCCTCCTCCCGATTGGCAACGAATCATTATAATGTATAACTGTACCTTTTGAAACCTGCAATACTCCATTTGTTTGGCCGGCTGAATGTTCAAATAGTTCTTTCAGCTCTTTACCTTTCATTTCAACTTGCACTACTGTATTGGGGAAAGGAAAAGCTGTTATCAGATCTCCGGCGGTCACTGTAGGTCCTGGTATATCCTCTCGAAGCCCACCACTGTTAACCAAAGCCAGGTCGTTTTCAGGAAAAGCATGAAGCATGGCATCGGCTATCATATTACCTAATAACGACTCTTCGCCATATGATCGGGTTAGTGGTTGAGAAATTAAACAGAGCTTTTGATCGGTAATCTCAGCTAATTTCTTTTTCCATTTATCAATAGCCTGTTGTGTTATGCTGTCATCCTCTATTTCATCATCAAAAACATAATTCAATGCATTGGTATAACTGATTATTTTATCAAGTGATTTGTTATATTGAATTTCGAGCTTTCCAACTTCAAGTCCTAGAGCATCAGTTGAAACAATAATTGTCCCGTTGCTAATTATTGGTTGTGGAGTGCCTTGATGGGCATGCCCGGTTATTAATATATCCACGCCATTTACTTTTTGTGCAAGGTCAATATCAGTAAGCAAATTTCTTCCAATATCGGTGCTTCCATTGGACGATTGTCTGCCGGGTATTCCCTCGTGTACAAGTAATATAATGAGGTCTGCCTGATTTTTTAAGTGATCAATGTACTTCTGAAGAAATATCACTTCATCTTTTGCTTCAATTCCCTGCCTCATTGTATCCGAAACCGTATCATAAAATGCAAATTTTCCATGCAACCCGATAACTCCGATTTTTATTCCGTTTTTCTTGAAAATCATAAAAGGATTATTCCAAACCAGTTTTTCGGAACTTGCCAAAAAAATATTCCCGTTAAGTATTGGGAAATTCGCTTTTTTGAATTGATCAATCATGTTTTCCCATCCAAAATCGAATTCATGATTTCCAATACAGGTAGCATCCAAAGCCATGTTATTCATCACATCAATAACAGCCTCGCCTTTAGTTAATGAACAGAAATTAGGACCTGTGAAAAAATCACCTGCATCCAAATAAATTGCATTTGGGTTTAGCTTTTTCTCCGTTTTTACAATAGTTGCAATATTGGCAAAGCCGCCTACTTTCCTTGTTTCGCTGACCCAACTTATTTTCATAGGTTCAAAATTGGAATGCAAATCATTTGTATATAAAATAGTTAACCCTTCTGTTTGAGGATTGATGCTTCCCGGGTTTTGCGCAATACTTACCTGGAGAAATAAACAAAGAAGCAGGAATAACAATAATTTATTTTGCATTTTAACAAGTTTGTTGATACGGGCTGACTTTGGTTTAATTAATTCTGTCTTGATTTTTTTTGAATTGAAGATGTGACAAAGCTATGAAAATAGTTGGTTATCCGATTAGACTACTGCGTAATTTGGGGTCAAAGGAAACATATAACCATTTCTTGTATCATCCAGGGAGTTTCAATAAATGCTGGTTGTCACATACTCCTGTTATCTCTTAAATTTGAATATATTTCTGATTTGTAAAAATACCAGGCATTAAAATTTTAATTTCAATTGTTGTTGGTGTATATTTAATGCTACCTTTAACTAAAATAAAAAGTTATTTATGGCACGGGTTGTTATTCTTGGAGCCGGTATTTCCGGACATACTGCCGCACAGATTGTTAAGCGGAAACTAGGGCGAAATCACGAAGTAATCGTCGTAAGTCCTAACACAAAATACCAGTGGATTCCTTCCAACATATGGGTTGGAATAGGCCAGATGACTGCGAAAAACGTCACCTTTGAATTGGCCCCGGTTTATAAAAAACTTGGTATCGTATATAAACAGGCTAAAGCAACAGCCATATTTCCCGATGGAGATACAGATATTCAGAAATCCTTTGTCGCGGTAGAATATACAGGCCAGGATAAAAGCGGACAAACCGAAAAGGTTGAATACGATTACCTTATAAATGCTACCGGACCTAAACTTAATTTTGGCGCAACCGAAGGATTAGGTCCTGAAGGGTACAGCGAATCAGTATGCACCTATCAGCATGCAGGTCATGCATGGGATAAGCTGCAGGAATCGCTCGGCAAAATGGCGAAAGGTGAAAAACAACGTTTCCTGATTGGAACGGGTCATCCAACTGCAACATGCCAGGGTGCTGCTTTTGAATATGCATTGAATGTGGCTTTCGAAATAAATAAGCGGAAACTTAACGATATGGCCGAAATTACCTGGATTACCAATGAGTATGAAGTGGGTGATTTCGGAATGGGAGGTGCATTTATTAAAAAAGGCGGATATGTGACTTCGACCCGTATTTTTTCGGAATCCATTCTTTCGGAATATGGAATTAAATGGATTAAGAGGGCTGGAATTACTAAGGTTGAAAAGGGGAAAGCCCATTATCAGACGCTTGACGGGGAAACACATGTTCAGGAATTCGATTTTTCAATGCTGATACCTGCTTTTGCCGGAGTCGGAATTAAAGCTTTTTCGAAAGATGGAACAGATATGACTGCTGAGCTTTTCGCACCTAGCGGTTTTATGAAAGTAGATGCAGATTATAAGCCGAAAGACTTCGAGGACTGGTCGGTGGCCGATTGGCCATCCGTTTATCAGAGCCCGAAATTTGATAATATTTTTGCTGCTGGTATTGCTTTTGCTCCGCCACATGCCATTTCGAAGCCCATGACAAATAAAAACGGGCTTGCTATTTTCCCGACACCACCACGCACAGGCATGCCATCAGGTATAATGGGTAAAGTTGTAGCACTCAATATTGCCGAACGCATTAAAACAGGGCGTAGCGATTTACGACATAAAGCCTCGATGGGTAAAATGGGAGCTGCTTGTATCATCTCTTCGGGATATGGCTTGCGCGATGGAATGGCTGCTACCATGACCGTTTTTCCGGTTGTGCCCGATTATGAAAAGTTCCCGCAATGGGGCCGTGACATAAGTTATACCATGGGCGAACCCGGGCTTGCCGGCCATTGGATCAAGCTCGTGCTTCATTTTATGTTTATTTATAAGGCTAAAGCCTTGCCTTTCTGGTGGATGATACCTGAATAAGCTGAGTTTTGTTATGGAACGGGAAGATTAAACGAGGAGCGACGGGGTGAGTGGCGCAGGCAATGGTTTAAAACATTATTTTCCGGATGTTATCCCCAAAATCTAACACCCAAAACCAAAACCCTTAAATTCCCTGAGATAAATTAAATTGAACTATTTAAATACTACTTAAAGGCTAAAAAAATGATAAAGAAAAATATTGTAAAAGGATATAAAGACGAAGCTTATCCGCCGGTTCCTACAGGAAGTACACGTTTCTGGCGCAAATTCTTTCCATGGCAGATTGTCCGCTTTTTTGTGCTTAATCTCAAAATTATGCGGATTATAATCGGGGGACATTCTTAAGGAATTCAAACTACTATATTTAGACAGTTTCTAAATTTCAAAGGATACTTGTAAAGTAAAAAATAATGTACATTTGTGCATATGTTACAAGCATTCAAAGCATATATTAAGTATTCAGTATTATTCGATCAGGCGGACCGTATTTTGCTGGCAGTCAGTGGAGGCGTTGATTCAGTTGTAATGGTGCAGCTTTTTAAAGATGCCGGCTATAATTTCGGAATTGCACACGTTAATTTTGGATTAAGAGGCGAGGAATCAGACGGGGATGAGACCTTTGTTAAGAATCTTGCTGATCAGGCCGGGGTTCCTTACTATGTTAAGCATTTCGATACTAAAAAATTTGCCTCCAATCACAAGATCTCAATTCAAATGGCTGCCCGCGACCTTCGGTATGCATGGTTTGAAGAACTTGTAACTGAAAACGGGTATCGTTTTGTTGCTACAGCACATCATCTGGATGACCAGGCCGAAACATTTTTTATCAATCTTCTGCGTGGCACCGGAATAAGCGGAATGCATGGTATTTTACCCAAACAAGGGAAAATTATCCGTCCTCTGATGTTCACAACGCGGGAAAAAATAATGTCGGTAGCAAAAGAACTTGATTTGGAATGGCGCGAGGATCGTTCGAATAAAAGCCGTAAATACCTGCGCAACAAACTCCGGCTCGATGTTTTAGCTGAATTATATAAAATTAACCCTCTTTTCAGTCACAAGCTTAATGAGTCAATAACTCACCTGCGTGATGTTGAAACTATTTACAACAGCCACATAGCTGGTGTTACCGCCGATCTTGTTCAACATACACCCGAAGGAATTCTGATTTCAATTGACTGGGTATATGAATATGAGCCTCACAATACATATTTGTATGAACTTTTAAAACCTTATGGTTTCTCATACCCGGTTGTGAAAGAAATTGTGCGTTCCCTTGATACATTTTCGGGTAAGATGTTTTACTCGCCTACGCACCGGCTGCTGCGCGATCGTGAAAACTTTATAATTCAGCCTTTGACAGATTTGAATACGGACCACTTTAACGGTGAAGTTTTCTATCTTGAAAAAGAGATTTTAAATATTGAGCATCCTGTTTGTCTTTGTATTCACCAAACGGCAAACATTACTGACCTCCCGATGGGAAAAGCATCAATTGCCTGCCTCGATATGGATAAGCTCACATTCCCGCTTAAACTGCGCAAATGGGAAAAAGGAGACTGGTTTATGCCGCTGGGACTCAAAGGCAAGAAAAAATTAAGCGATTTTTTCATTAATCAGAAATTTTCACTTGCTGACAAGGAAAAAACCTGGCTTCTCCTCTCCGGTGAAGATATTGTGTGGATTATTGGTAAAAGAATTGATAACCGCTTCCGCATTACCCCTAAAACAAAGAAGGCTTTCGTCATTTCCAGTGTTGATGAGAGCGGAGAAACAGAAGTTGCTGCATGCGGATGTAGTTTACTGTTTAGTTAAAGGTTCAGTGGTTCAAAGGTTCAAAGTATAGGTATTCAAAGTTTATGAACTGATCCCAAGTGCAAAATTGTTCAAGTGTTTGAATTGTTCGACGGTTCAAAGTTCGAAGATACTAAACGGGATCTACGCGCTAATGCTTCTCATTCAATGATTTAACCACAAACTATTAATCTTAATCGTTAACGAATAACTATTTTCCATTAACTTTTTTCTATTAACGATTAACGATTTTCTATTAACTATTAACGATTACCTATTTTCCATTTCCATTTCCTATCCCGAATCCGATCACACAACACCGGCCTCATTTTCCTTGTCCAGGTATTGCTGAACAATTTCTATGGCATTAGTTACCACATCACTTAAAGCAGTAATAAAAGTTCCGTCATGGGCAGTGTCAATGGCATGTTTTATGGCTTCTGTCTCCTTGGGAATGATTTCGTAAGTTACCTTTTTGTCGGCTTGCCCTATTCCCTCGAGTATTAAGTTGATAATTTCTTCCTCTGTCCTTCCGCGTAAATGTTTCTCCTGGCGGATTATGATATGATCGAACATCCTAGCTGCAATTAAGCCGCATTCCCTTATGTCCTGGTCGCGGCGATCACCTACACCGGCAATGATGCCAATTTTTTTTACTGCATCAACACTATGCAGATACTCCTCAATACCTCTATATCCATCAGGATTATGTGCAAAGTCGATCATAACCTTGAATTTCCTGAACTCAAAGATATTCATCCGGCCCGGCGTTTGGGCAACACCAGGAATGAATGTTTGAAGGGATAAGCTGATATCTTCCGTTTTAAATCCCCACAAATAACTGGCTAAAGTAGCTGCCAGTACATTGGCAATCATAAACTTAGCCTTGCCGTTGAAAGTGAGCGGAACATGAGTTGCACGCTCTACACGGATTTTCCATTCCCCTTTTTTAATGGTAATATACCCATTTTCATAAACAGCTACTGTTTTTCCTTCCTTACAAAGTTTCTGTACCACTGGATTGTCCTCGTTTAAACTAAAGTAAGCAACATTGCAATCCAATTCTGACGCTATCTTCATGCAATATTCATCTTCAGCATTTAGAACCGCCCAGCCATCTTTTTTTACACTTTTTACAACGGTGCTTTTTACGCGGGCTAAATCTTCCAGGGAATCAATATCATTCAGTCCCAGGTGATCTTCCTGTATATTTGTGATAACTGCAATATCGCAACGGCTGAAACCCAGTCCTGCACGAAGGATTCCGCCTCTTGCGGTTTCAAGCACTGCAAATTCAACAGTTGGATCTTTGAGGACGTATTCGGTGCTGATAGGACCGGTATTGTCGCCTTTCTCCATCATGTGATTTTGAATGTAAATCCCGTCGGATGTAGTAAAACCTACTTTAAACCCATTGTTTTTTACAATATGTGCCAGCAATCTGGTAGTTGTTGTTTTACCGTTTGTTCCAGTGACGGCAATAATCGGAATACGGCAGGGTTTTCCGGGAGGATATAGCATGTCGAGTACCGGAGAAGCGACATTCCGCGGCAAACCTTCGGAAGGGTCCAGGTGCATACGAAAACCGGGAGCAGCATTAACTTCCAGGATAACACCTCCATTTTCTTTTATAGGTTGTGTTAAGTTCTCCGCCATGATGTCGATGCCACAAATGTCTAATCCAATGACTCTTGATATCCTTTCGCAAATGAAAATATTTTCAGGGTGCATCATATCGGTCACATCAATAGAAGTGCCTCCGGTGCTGAGATTAGCCGTCGATTTCAGGTACACTATTTCATCTTTGGCTGGAATGGTATCTACAGTATAATTCAGTTTTTCCAGTAAATCGAGGGTATCCCTGTCGACATCAATCTGCGTCAGGTTTTTCTCATGACCATAACCACGTCGCGGATCGAGATTTGTAGTTTCAATTAACTGCTGAATTGTATCTGTACCGTTTCCCTTAACATTTGCAGGGACACGTTTAGCTGCGGCAACCATTTTATTATTAATAACCAACACCCTGAAGTCGTAACCGGTAATGAATTTCTCTACAATAACTTTTCTGCCGTATTTTTTTGCATAAGCCATTCCGGAAATAGCGTCTTCTCTGTTTTTTACATTGATGGAAGCTCCTTTGCCGTGATTACCATCCAGAGGTTTCAGAACGATCGGATAACCTATTTTTTTGATTGTTGCATCAAGGTCTTCTTCATCTATACAAATATCGCCGCTCGCAACAGGGATGGAAGCCATCTGAAGCATTCGTTTTGTTTCCTCTTTGTTACATGCAATATCAACGGCTATGTTGCTGGTTTTGCAGGTAATTGTAGCCTGAAAACGCATTTGATTCACACCATAACCCAACTGGATCAGTGAGTTGGTTCCCATTCGTATCCAGGGAATATCGCGGGCAACAGCTTCTTCCACAAGACTTCCTGTACTTGGGCCTAGACGTACTTCTTCACGTATTTCACGCATTTTTCTGATATCAGCATCGAGGTCGTACCCTGAGCCGGAAATTAAGGCTTCGGCGATTGCTACAGCTCTTTCAGCAGCATACACCCCAACATTTTCTTCACTGTAACTGAATACTACATTATAAATACCGGGAGTCTTGGTTTCCCTGGTTCTTCCAAAACCAGTTTCCATGCCGGCCAATGTCTGAATTTCCAAAGCGATATGTTCTATTACATGTCCCATCCATGTGCCTTGTTCAACCCGTGAAAAAAAACCACCTCTTACACCTTCCGAACACCGGTGTTCTATCATGGTTGGAAACATAGCCTCTAAGCGTTCTCTGAAACCATCTATTTTATTGGTTGGAGATTGTTCCAGTTCTTCCAGGTCAATACGCATCTGGATTAATTTCTTCCGGTTAACACTCCAGATATTCGGTCCGCGAAGGGCTTGTACTTTTAATATTTTCATGAAAAGGTGGAATTTGCGTTAGAATAAATAATGGATAATCCGGGCAGTGTAAACTAAATGTTAATCTCTGTAACAAATTGTTTGAATATTAGTTCTTGCTCAGGCATCCAAAAGGACATATAATTTTGTTAAAGTTAGACTTTTTTTGCTTTTGAAGTGCATACATTATGATTTCGGTAAATTGAAGATAATGGCCAAACTTTGGCAAAGTCAATGGAAATTGTAATTTTGTAGCATGGATATAAAAGGGAAATTGGTCATTATTGGTGGCGCCGTTGATAAAGGAAGTTTTACAGAAACAGATTTAGACAGAAATGCAGTACAGAATCTGAACTTTTTTGAAGCAGGTATCCTGAGACGGATTATAAATGAATCAAAACACAAAGAAAATTCCCGTATCGAAGTTATCACCACAGCATCAAAAATTCCCCGTGAAATCGGCCCCGAATACGTGAAAGCATTTAATTACCTGAATGCAACTAATATCGGCATTTTAGATATTGAAAGACGCGAACAGGCCATGGAACCTGAAGTACTTGACAGGCTGAGGGCGGCTGATGTTATATTGTTCAGTGGCGGAGATCAGTTGCGGCTGACATCCATCCTTGGAGGAACTCCGTTTCATGATATCTTCCTCGAAAAATACCGTAATGAAGATTTTATATACGCCGGCACTTCAGCCGGAGCTGCTGCTGCCTCCAACACTATGATTTACCAGGGAAGCAGTACTGAAGCTCTACTGAAAGGTGAAGTGAAGATTACCAGTGGATTAGGATTAATTAACGATGTAATTATTGATACACATTTTGTGCAACGGGGAAGGATAGGACGACTTTTTCAGGCTGTTGTCGGAAATCCGAAAACTTTGGGTATTGGTCTTGGTGAGGATACAGGTTTGCTTATTACCAATGGTCAGCAAATGGAAGCGATTGGCTCAGGTTTGGTTATTCTTGTGGATGGCCGGGAGATTAAGGACACTAATTTAACCCAAATTGAGTTAGGAAAGCCTATATCTATTTCTCATTTAGTTACCCATGTTATGAGCAAATATGATACTTTCGACCTGAAGACTTTTAAAATGCATATCAAATCTTCGCAATACGAGTAGAAATAAAACTACCTTCATTCTAAATCCAAATTCCTCCGCAGATATGTACCGTTAAAAGTGTGATCTTTTATGGTTCAACAAACTGAACCGGGAAATACCTGCCCGATCATGGCTCAATTTCAGGAAAATATTTCACACAGACCAACGGATCTGTTGTATCAAAGGCCGAAACAAGTAACGCTGAAAGTTGTTTATACTGAAGATCCCTTTTCAATAATTCAATTGAGATACATCAATTAAGTTCTTAATTAATTCTATTACAAATACGTAGCGCCTTATTTAATTATTTATAATTTTGCCGTCTGCCCCCAAAAGGCTTTACTGTAATCTCCTAATCAATTCATACTAATGAAGAGAATAACTTTTAACGCTGGTAAAGCGCTGATGCTTACTTTTATAATTAACCTGTTTATAGGGTTTTCTGCATTTTCACAATTGCAGGAACCGGTTAAATGGACATTCAAGGCTAACAGGATTAATGATACTATTGCAGAACTGCAATTTATCGCAACCATTGGTCCTAAATGGCATTTGTATTCACAGAAAGTGCCTGCTGATGGTCCGCGACCTACTATATTCACAATTGATAAGCCCAAAGGTTTTCAGTTGATTGGAAAGGTTAATGAGCCCAAACCTCTTGAGGAATATGATGAGATGTTCGAAATGAATGTCAATTATTTTGCGATGCAGGCTACCTTCACACAAAAGGTAAAAATACAAAGCAATTCACCAATAAAAGTTACCGGGGAAGTTGAATTTCAGGCATGCGACAATAAAAGCTGCATATTTGATTCGAAACCTTTTAGTTTTGAGCTTGTCGGATCAAAAACATATGCTGTTAAAACAGCAGAAATCATAGCTGATACCGCCCTCGTTCAAACACCGGATACGGTTGCAAAAGTCCTTTCTGATTCAACCTCAGCCACAGCAGTTGTCGAAGATTCAAAACCGCTCGAAGATGGAGCAACACCACTTTGGTTGTTCTTTATAATTGCATTTGGTGCCGGTTTAAT
>JAIFMH010000169.1 GCA_020048595.1 Bacteroidota bacterium
TATTGCTGATGTATGCTTTTGCTGCTGATGTAACCAATAAAATTTCGATACCTGAATTGCGCCAGCGAATGGATGATATGGTAAAAAAACGTTTGCGCGGAGAACTTTCACAATGTGAACAGTGCGTATTGAATTGCAGTACGCATGAGCATTCAAAAGTTGAGTTCAATATCGATCTGTCAAAAATCTGATTGTCAACTGCGATGAACGAAATTTCAGAAGAAAAAATTCAATCTGTCAGAAATGATTTCCCGATTCTGTCGAGAACCATTTATGGAAAGCCATTGGTATATTTTGACAACGCTGCAACCACGCAAAAACCTAACCTTGTAATTGACGCTATCAGCAATTATTACCGGAATGACAATGCCAACGTACATCGTGGAGTTCATTATTTGAGTCAGCAGGCTACTGGTGCTTTCGAAGAAGTGCGGAAAAAAGTAGCTACTTTCATTAATGCCTGTAACCCGAACGAAATTATATTTACACGCGGAGCAACCGAAGCTATTAACCTCGTGGCCTGCTCCTATTGTGAAACGTTTCTGAACGCTGGTGACGAGATCATTATATCTGTACTCGAACACCATTCCAATATAGTGCCGTGGCAAGTTGCATGTGAGCGAAAAGGGGCTTTTTTAAAAGTTATTCCGGTTACGTCCGACGGCGATCTGGATCTTACTGTTTTTGAAAAACTTTTGAACGAGCATACTAAAATGGTTGCTATCAGCCATATTTCCAATGCGTTAGGCACCATTAACCCTATTTCTGACATTGTTGAAATAGCTCATCAAAAAAATGTTCCTGTTTTTGTGGATGGGGCTCAGGGCTTATCACATGGTCCGGTTGATGTTCAGAAACTGGATTGTGACTTCTATGCTTTTTCGGCTCATAAAATGTATGGCCCGATGGGAATTGGTGGTTTGTACGGAAAAACCTCATGGCTCGAAAAGATGCAGCCTTATCAGCTGGGTGGTGAAATGATTGATAAAGTTACTTTCGAAAAGACCACATATAACGAAATTCCTTATAAATTTGAAGCCGGAACGCCCAATGTTGCCGATGTAATGGGGTTTGGCGCTGCAATTGACTACCTGAATCAACTGGGCTGGGATTTTATAACTGCTCAGGAAAATGACTTGCTCAGTTATGCGACAGCAAGGTTACAGGCTATTGAAGGAGTAAAAATCATTGGAACATCAGAGCACAAAGCAGCAATTGTATCATTCCTTATTGAAGGTATTCATTTTTTTGATGCCGGCACAATTATGGATCATTTAGGAGTTGCAGTAAGAACAGGAAGTCATTGTACACAACCACTGATGGATAATTTAGGAATAAATGGTACCTTGCGTGCATCAATGGCCTTTTATAATACACGCCAGGAAGTAGATAAACTAGTAGATGCAATTCACCGCGTAAAAACTCTTTTTGCGTAATTGCGATTAATAAGTATACAGAAAATGACGATTAAAGAAACTATCGATCAGTTGATCAAAGAGTTCAACCAATTTGACGACTGGATGGACAAATACAATTACCTGATTGAGATGGGCCGCTCAGTCCCCCTGATTGACGATACACAAAAAACAGATGCAAACCTTATTGCCGGCTGCCAGTCGAGGGTTTGGCTTAGTTCTGAATACAAGGATGGATTGATTTATTTTACAGCCGACAGTGATGCAGTTATCACAAAAGGAATAGCTTATCTCCTGATTCGTGTCTTTTCCGGCCACACGCCGGCTGAAATTGTTGAGGCCGAAACTACTTTTCTTGATTTGATCGGACTTAAGGAACATCTTTCGCCAACCCGGAGCAACGGATTACTCTCCATGGTAAAACAAATAAAGTTGTATGCTTTTGCTTACCAGGTGAAAGAGAAGAATAGTTAATGAAGTGGAAATAGAAAATGGAAAATAGGGAAATAGAAAATGGTTGTCATTCCGGGTGCAATCGAAGCATTAAAATCTATTCACTGTTCTCTCTAATCCCTAAAGCCTAACACCCAATACCTTTCTGAAAATGCGCAAACAAATAGAAAAAGATATCATCTCCGAAAGAATTGTCCAGGTTATTAAAACCATTTATGATCCTGAAATTCCTGTAAACATTTACGATCTCGGTCTTATTTACACAATCCTTGTGGATGATGATTACGTTGCACATGTTACCATGACACTTACAGCTCCAAATTGTCCGGTTGCCGAAAGCCTGCCTATTGAAGTTCATGAAACCGTAAAAAATGTGGAAGGAGTTACCGATGCAAAAATCACACTTACTTTCGAACCACCCTGGGACCGCAATATGATCAGCGAATCAGGAATGCTGGAACTGGGTTTCCTATAGAAGAAATTTATCTTTCTATAATTACCGGATTATCAAAAAGATGATCCGGTATTTTTTTTTATTATCCGGAAACATTACAAATTTTCATATCAAAATTAAGATTACAAAAAAGTTAGTACATTTGCAATAAAGATAATAAGTACTAATTTACCTTAATTAATGAAACCACTCTTTACTCTGGTCATTCCATTGCTATTTATTTTTGAATCCACATTAGCACAAACATTTGAAATCGGCGGACAAATTCGCCCCAGGGCGGAATACAGGCATGGATACAAGTCTCTTATCGGCGATGATGTGGATCCGGCATTTATAATCTCACAGCGAACCCGGCTGAATATGAATTATTCATCCAAGCTATTTAAAACGGTACTTTCTTTACAGGATGTCCGTGTATGGGGCGATGTTTCAACAACAAACAAATCTGATCTCAACGGCATGATGGTTCACCAGGCCTGGGGCGAACTTTTCGTAACTGAAAATCTCTCTTTTAAAGCAGGCAGGCAGGCTATAAATTATGATGACCAACGTTTGTTTGGAGCTGTTGATTGGCTGCAGCAAGGCCGCAGTCACGATGCGTTGGTAGTTAAGTATTCCCCAATAGAGAAACTAGCCATGCATGTTGGTTTAGCATACAATCAGAGTGCCGAAAAGGATACAGGAAATTTTTATTCAATAGTAAATTATAAAGCGCTTCAATATTTGTGGACTCATTATGAAGGTGAGAAGCTTGGAATTAGCTTCCTTTTTGCAAACAACGGAATGCCTCAAAATACAATAGAAGACGGATTGACTGTGCAAAAAACCAGGTACAGCCAAACATTCGGGCCATATATTACCTATAAATCGGGTAATCTGAAAGTAAATCTGTCAGGATATCTGCAAACGGGTAAGAACGCCAAAAATGTGGATAAGTCAGCCTATTTTGCCAGCGGTGATCTGGCTTACTCCCTTACAAAACAACTAAGTGCCGGTGCCGGAATACAGTTTTTAAGCGGCAACAGCCAGGTTGATCTTGATACTAAAGATCATGAGTTCTCGACATTGTACGGTACAGGACACAAGTTCAATGGATGGATGGACTATTTTTATGCAGGAAGCTCACATCAGGGAGTGGGATTACTTGATATTTATCTGCCGGTTGTTTATAAAAAGAATAAGCTTACAACTGAATTACAGATACATTATTTCAGTGCTGCAGCCGATGTGAAAGATGCATCTAATCCAACCAGCGCAATGAATGCACGACTTGGAACTGAGGCCGATATTATGCTGACTTATGCTTTTTCGCCTGAAATGAATATTTCGGGCGGATACTCACAAATGTTCGGTACCGAAACACTCCAGGCAATCAAAGGCGGTAACTATAAAAATATACAGAACTGGGCCTGGATCATGTTCACATTCAATCCCACCTTCTTCAAATCAGAAAAATAAACTGACACGATATGATAAAAAAATTCATTTATAGTGTGATTCCGCCGGGACAATGGATGTTACCGGTCGTAATACTGCTGGGTATCATTGTAGGGATGGGCGTTTATATTTTCAAAATTGCAAATGCTGGTTCATACCTGAGTGATGATCCCGAAACCTGCATCAACTGCCACGTAATGAATTCGCAATATGCATCGTGGCAACATAGCTCACACAGAGAAGTAGCCAATTGTAACGATTGCCATGTGCCTCATAATAATGTATTTAACAAATATTTCTTTAAGGCTAAGGATGGATTACGGCATTCAACCATGTTCACGTTAAGGCTGGAACCACAGGTAATTCAGATCAAAGAAGCAGGGCGAAAAGTTGTACATCAGAATTGTATCCGTTGCCATGAACAGTTGCTCAATGACCGTAGCATGCAGGCGGTAGTAAATTCGGATTATTTCCACACGCGTACCCAACGCGAATGCTGGGACTGCCACCGCGAAACACCTCATGGAAAAGTCAACAGCCTTTCATCAGCGCCATATGCAAGAGTACCTCAGCTTGAAAACCCGGTACCTCAGTGGCTTCGTAATTTTATGGACAAACAAAATAAAAACTAATCATATATATCATGGAAAAGAACAAACGCAAACCGATTTTTTACTGGCTGCTTTTCACAGGTACAGTAATAATAGTATTCCTGTTGGGAATGCTTGCTTCCTCAATTACAAACCGAAGGGCCGAACAAGAGTATGTTTACAAACCTATGGTTGAACTGAAACAAGGCGAACCACGTAACTCGGAATGGGGTAAAAATTTCCCGCGCGAATACCAGTCTTACATTCAGACTCTTGATACCAGCTACCGAAGCAAGTACAATGGAAATGCGGTTATTGATATGCTCGAAGTTGACCCGAAGATGGTAGTTTTATGGGCCGGTTATGCGTTTTCGAAAGACTATAAACAAGGACGCGGACATTATTATGCCATCGAAGACATAACCAATACGCTTCGCACAGGAGCTCCATCACCAGGCAATCCCAGTCCGCAACCAAACACATGCTGGAGTTGTAAAAGTCCGGATGTAACCCGTTTGCTTGGCAAAATGACACCCGCAGAATTCTATAATGGCAGTTGGGACACCAAGGGCCCGGAAATCGTAAATCCGATTGGCTGCGCTGATTGTCATGATACTAAAACTATGAATCTTGCTATCACACGTCCGGCACTTATCGAAGCATTCGAGCGCCAGGGGAAAGATATTACAAAGGCAACACACCAGGAAATGCGCTCGTTGGTTTGTGCTCAATGCCATGTGGAATATTATTTTGATAAGAAGAAAATTGAAGGAACGGCATATCTGACATTCCCCTGGGATAAAGGATTTTCGGCTGAAAATATTGAAGAATACTATGATAGTTATGGATTTACCGATTGGACTCACGGCCTGAGCAAAGCACCAATGCTAAAAGCACAGCATCCTGAATACGAAACATTTATGATGGGTATTCATGGCCAGCGTGGCGTTGCCTGTGCCGATTGCCATATGCCATATAAGAGTGAAGGCGGACAGAAATTTACGGATCATCATATTCAAAGTCCACTAAACAATATTGCTAACTCATGCCAGGTATGTCATCGCGAGGAAGCAGCCACTTTGCTGGCTAATGTTTACGAACGCCAGGATAAGATCATTGAAAACCGCGATAAACTGGAGGAATTATTGGTTCGTGCACATGTTGAAGCTAAAAAAGCATGGGATCTGGGTGCTACCGATGCTGAAATGAAAGCAATACTTTCGGATATTCGTAAATCGCAATGGCGTTGGGATTTTGCTGCAGCCAGCCATGGAGCATCCTTCCACGCTCCTATCGAAATCAGTCGCGTTATTGGTAACGGAATTACCTTTGCCCAGGAAGCACGCATCAAACTTGCAAGGGTATTAGCTCAAAGAGGATTTAACCAGGAAGTTCCTTATCCGGATATTACAACAAAAGCCAAGGCACAGAAATATATCGGTTTAGATATGGCTAAACTGAATGCAGATAAAGAAGTTTTCAGAAAAACAACCCTTGTCGACTGGATGAATAAAGCAAAAGAAAGAGAATTGAAATACTAAATGCAGTAGTACTTTTGAAGAAATGCTCAGAGGATTGATCTATTATCCAACAGATTAACACAAAACAGGATAGTTTGTGAAGGAATAAACCGGGTTCGAAACACAGAGCCCGGTTTTTTGTTAACAATCCATAAACATAATAATATAGCGCGACCACCTACGTTTAAGCAGGAAAATCTTACTTTTACACTCCAAAATACGCACTATGACACCCGCTCAGGGAACACTTTTATCCAATATTGATTCGCCTGAAGATTTGCGTAAACTTCCGATTGAGGAGCTTCCACAACTGTGCAAGGATGTCCGTCAGTTTATACTTGAAGTTATTTCGCGCAATCCCGGACATCTCGGTGCCAGTCTTGGTGTGGTTGAACTTACCGCTGCTATTCATTATGCGTTCCATACGCCCGAAGACAAACTGATATGGGATGTTGGCCACCAGGCATATGCGCATAAAATTCTGACCGGACGAAAAGATATTTTTTATACAAACCGATCACTGAATGGAATAAGCGGTTTCCCACGAATCAGCGAAAGTATATACGACGCATTCGGAACCGGTCATTCGTCAACAAGTATTTCGGCAGCATTGGGAATGGCTGTAGCCTCCGAATTGCAGGGCTATAAAAATAGGAGACATATTGCTGTTATCGGCGATGGTTCCATGACTGCCGGAATGGCAATGGAAGCTTTGAACAATGCCGGCGTTTCCAAAGCAAATTTGCTGGTTATCCTGAATGATAATGGTATCGCAATTGATAAAAATGTGGGAGGTCTTTCACAGTATCTCACCGATATTACAGTTTCCCGTACATACAACCGCATACGCAATAAAATATGGTGGCTCATGGGCGGGAAAACACGCTACGGAGCAAACTCCAGGGAAGTCGTAAAACAAATCGGTAATGCGGTAAAAGCTTCACTTCTTAAGGAAAGTAACCTCTTCGAAGCTTTTGGATTCAGATATTTTGGTCCGGTTGACGGGCACGATGTTGTAAAACTGGTTCACCTTTTACGGGATATGCAAAATATTCCCGGGCCTAAACTACTGCATGTAATTACCGTTAAAGGCAAAGGATACGAAAAAGCAGAACGCGACCAGACCTTGTTTCATGCTCCGGGTATTTTTAATATGGAAACGGGCGAGTTAAAAGAAACAGCCTGCCATAACCAGGCACCTAAGTACCAGGTAGTATTCGGTAAAACCATTATCGAACTGGCCGAAATGAATAAAAAAATTGTTGGCGTTACACCTGCAATGCCAACAGGTTGCTCGCTCAACCTGATGATGGCCAAAATGCCCGATCGTGCTTTTGATGTTGGAATTGCAGAGCAGCATGCCGTTACTTTTTCAGCAGGTATGGCAGCAAGCGGACTAATACCGTTTTGCAATATTTACTCAAGTTTTATGCAACGTGCATATGATCAGGTAATACACGATGTTGCTTTACAAAACCTTAATGTTGTTTTTTGTCTCGATCGTGGTGGGCTTGTGGGAGAAGACGGAGCTACACATCATGGCGTTTACGACCTGGCTTACCTGAGGGCAATTCCAAATATTACGATTTGTTCCCCAATGAATGAAGAAGAGCTTCGCAATATGATGTACACTGCCCAGCTCGACGGAATGGGACCATTTGCCATCCGTTATCCGCGCGGACGCGGGGTAATGCCACAATGGAAGACGCCGTTTAAGGCATTAGCAATTGGTAAAGGGCAAATCATTCGCGAAGGAAAAGATCTGGCAATAATTTCAATAGGGCACCTTGGTAACATTGCATTGAAAGCATGCGCTCAGCTGGCCGAAAAAAATATAGATGCAGCCCTTTATGATATACGCTTTCTGAAACCGATAGATGAAGAATTGCTCCATTTGGTATTAAGTCAGTTTGATAAAATTATTACTTTGGAGGATGCATCTATAATCGGTGGATTAGGCAGTGCAGTTACTGAATTTGCCAATGATAACGGATATCACAATGTAACCATTCATCGCCTTGGCATTCCTGACCGGTTTATTGAACAGGGAACACCTGAAGAACTGCATCACGAGTGCGGTATAGATTTGGCAGGAATTGTGAATTCAGCCATGAAATGTATGGCAAAATAAATCCTTATATCCCCAAAGCGGATCATTTCAAATTTAAATATTCTTTGTTTTGTGCTGTAATTAAAGCTGGCTGGTTCTGAAAAGCCCATAGCTTTTATTGTTGATTATTCATTTTTAAGAGTTACAAATAGAGCGGAAGTCTATAAAGTATATGTTAGTCTATCGTTTACGGCAGACAAAAACAACTAACAATAGTACATCGTATCTGGCACTAAGTTATTAATGTGTCAGTTCTCACGCTGAAAACTATTCGTCAAACGCCAAAATACCAGAATCATGAAAACTAAATTATCCTGGATTACTTTACTCCTTTTGTTGGGTGTTGGAATATCATCCATCCTTTTAACTTCATGCGAGAAATTGAAAGAAGCCACTACTTTTAAATTTAAAGTAGACCTGCCTGATGGTCGTTACTCCATTGATGCATCATCACTCCTGAAAACAGAAAGGGTGCTTTTTTCGCAATCATCCTCTATTAATATCGACAGCATTGTTGGCGCGAGAAACGGATTGGTGGAAGGCATCAGTTTTTATAAACTGCGCTTTTCAATAGCATCACCCGAAACGGCGAAACTAAACTGGCTGGATTCAGCACGTGTTATGGTAACCTCCGATGGCGGAGCGCCAATTGAGATAGCGACATCGCCAGTAATAAATGCTACTGATAGTTCTATCGACTTTCTGGTTAAGGAAGTTGATGTATTAGCAGTACTAAAAAAGCCTTTCATTCTGACTATATATGGAAACCTGAATGGGAATATACCTACTTTGCCTATGGATTTAAAACTGGAAAGTGGAATTGAAATTACGTTAAGTCCTTTTTAACATTAGTGTTTGTATTAGATGCTGACACCATACAGCACCGGTTTATTTATTGAGATTGAAAAAGCGCCAGGTTTATGACGCTTTTTTTATTGGCACTGGTTTCTTTTACTATTGGTTTTCAAAGTTTTGGGGAAAACAGATATCTACAAGTAAGATTTTAAGATCCGGAGTTGAACAAAAACACTACGGATTTCATAAATATCTCTATATTTACCGCACAAGCCGTAGATTATCATGCAAAACCTATTCAGGAAGAAGTCCATTGAGATGATCCTTCATCATGCCGATGAATCAAATCCTGATTTGATGAAACGCCGGCTTGGAGTCAGGGATCTTACAGCAATGGGAATTGCGGCCATAATTGGTGCCGGAATTTTCAGTACTATAGGTAATGCTGCAGCAAGCGGAGGTCCGGCCGTTTCGATGTTATTTATTTTTACAGCCATTGCCTGCGGATTATCGGCCATGTGTTATGCCGAATTTGCATCCGCCATTCCTATCAGTGGTAGTGCGTACACCTATGCATATGCAAGTTTCGGGGAATTGATTGCCTGGATCATCGGGTGGGATCTTATTATGGAATATGCGATAGGAAATATTGCTGTTGCCATTTCGTGGTCGGGGTATTTTGTCGGCTTAATGAATGGCCTTCACATTTATATTCCTGAGTACCTTGCCATTGATTACCTGAGTGCAGCCAAAGGATTTAAACTTGCTACCGAACAATTACAATCAGGTATTACAGTTGCCGGTCTTGATTCGAACCTTCGGGAAGCTTACTTAGCATGGACTTCGGCACCGCGTTTCGGTACAATCAGGCTGATAGCTGATATTCCTGCGCTGGGGATAGTATTCTTTATTACCTGGCTGGTTTACAAAGGAATTTACGAAACCAAAATGGCCGGGAATATTATGGTTTTGATAAAAATCGGAATTTTATTGCTGGTAATTGCTGTAGGTTCATTTTATGTAGATCCTGAAAACTGGAGTCCTTTTGCACCTAATGGAATTGGGGGAGTATTGAAAGGCGTTTCGGGAGTTTTCTTTGCATATATTGGTTTTGATGCAATTTCGACCACTGCCGAGGAATGTAAAAATCCGCGACGCGATTTACCGCGATCCATGATTTACGCTCTGATAATTACAACCGTATTGTATGTTGCTATCAGCCTTGTTCTCACAGGGATGGTTCCCTTCAGCGAATTGGGTGTTTCGGATCCATTGGCTTTTGCTTTTGAGAAGTTACATCTTACAAAGTTATCCGGCATAATTGCTTTGGGGGCGGTAATAGCCATGGCAGGAGTATTGCTGGTTTTCCAGGTCGGGCAACCACGTATTTGGATGAGCATGAGCCGCGACGGACTGTTGCCACCACGATTTTCAAAACTTCATAAAAAATACAGAACGCCTGCTTTTGCTACTATTATTACTGGTTTCCTGGTTGCTATTCCAGCATTGTTTCTGAATCTCACCGAAGTTACTGATCTAACCAGCATCGGAACTTTATTTGCATTTATCCTGGTTTCAGGAGGTGTATTGATTCTTCATCCCAGGGGCAATAACGACATAAATAAAAAAGGATTTAATGTTCCCTATATAAACAGCCGTTGGTACCTATTGCCGATGTGGGCTGTAATTTTAGTCGTTGTCTGGATGTCGAATCCCGGGTTTTTTGCAGGTTTATTTAATGGAAGCAACCATCTTGCAAAAGGCTTCCATAACCAGCTTCCTATGTTTGTTTTTATTGTTGTAGCAGTATTAACCACCGTTTTTGCAATTATAAGGCAATGGTCACTAATACCGGTTTTGGGCTTACTTACGAATCTTTACCTGATGAGCGAACTAGGCGTTACCAATTGGATGCGTTTCCTGGTATGGCTTGCGATAGGCCTTGTGCTGTATTTTGCTTATGGAATGAGGCATAGTAAACTAAAAAATCAGGTTAATGAATAGAAAGAACATTCACTCTGATGAATTCGCAATACCCGTGTTTATTTCAATGAAATTCTATTCACCTGCTCCCTCCTAATCTTACATTTGCTTTCACTAAAATGATCTCAATATGACATGGCCAATAGTTGCAGCGCTTATAGTGTCAGGAGTATTTGTAGGATTTATCAATACACTGGCTGGCGGCGGAACTATTATTTCGCTTTCGCTGTTTATGTTTTTAGGATTGCCTGCAAATGTTGCTAACGGAACTAACCGTGTTGCCGTAATCCTTCAGAATATGACATCGGTTAGTGAATTCAGGCGTAAAAAAGTCCTCGACTTTAAAAAAGCCAATAAACTGGCTATTCCCACAATGATTGGGGCGATTATTGGAGCGCAAATCGCATCAGATATTAATGAAGAAGTTTTTCGTAAGGCAGTTGGCGTTGTTATGATAGTAATGATGTATTTTATCCTTACCAAACCTTCGCAATGGCTTAAAGGCACCGAAGCACTAATGGAGAAACCGGTTTCGTGGATCCAAATAGTTATTTTCTTCGCCATTGGATTATATGGTGGTTTCGTACAGGTTGGTGTAGGATATTTTATCCTGGCCGGAGTTGTGCTTGGCGCAGGATATGATCTGGTAAAAGCTAATGCCATTAAAGTTTGGATCGTTCTTTTATATACACCGCTTGCACTTTTAGTTTTTATTCTTAACGACCAGGTGCGGTGGGATTATGGACTCATACATGCCATTGGAAATATTATCGGTGCTTTTGTAGCGTCCCGTTTTGCAGTTTCGTGGGGAGCCAACTTCGTGCGCTGGGTGGTGATAGTAGTAATTGTTGTGTTTGCGTCCGATTTACTTGGATTTATCAATATCAGGGAAGTTGTAACAAATGCATTTAAGTGAAAGGAAAGGGAAATAGTTGAATAGAAAATAGTTCACTTCGGCAGATTCAGAGTAAAAAATAGAAAATAGAAAAATGGTAATTTGGCATAAGAAAACCGTCGTTTAAATATATTTATTAAAACCCGTTAAAATGAAGGCAACAATCTCTCTCTTTTTCAGTTTCTTTTTATTTCTCACTTTCTCTGTAAGTTCACAGAATTCAGGGAATTACACTCTTGTTATTCACGGAGGAGCAGGAAATATAGCCAAAGCGAATCTCCCGGCTGATAAAATAGTTGAATTCGAAGCAAAATTAACCGAAGTTCTGAAGCATGGAGATTCTATCCTGAAGGCAGGCGGAACCAGCCTTGATGCGGTTGAGTCCTGCGTCAGGATGATGGAGAATAGCCCGCTTTTTAATGCCGGCAAAGGTGCTGTTTTCAATGCTGATGGTAAAAATGAATTGGATGCTGCAATAATGGATGGCAAAACCGGTTTAGCAGGCGCTGTTGCGGGAGTAAAAACCATCCGAAATCCTATCACTGCAGCAAGAGCGGTTATGGAAAAATCGAACCATGTGATGCTATCAGGTATCGGTGCTGAAACCTTTGCCGCAGAGCAGGGACTTGAAATTGTTTCGCCCGAATATTTCTTTACTCAACTACGCTGGGATGCCTATCTGAAAGCGAAAGCCAATGCCGATTCAATGGATAATATGGATAAAAAGCATGGAACTGTTGGCTGTGTAGCCGTTGATAAATATGGAAACCTCGCAGCTGCAACCTCAACCGGAGGGATGACTCTTAAAAAATACGGCCGTGTTGGCGATACTCCTGTAATTGGAGCCGGAACCTATGCCGATAATAATACCTGCGCTGTTTCAGCCACCGGCCACGGTGAGTTTTTTATCCGCAATGTGGTTGCCTATGATATTGCTGCAATTATGAAGTATAAAGGTTCAACGCTGGCCGAAGCCGCCAATGAAGTAGTTATGATAAAACTTAAAAACCAGGGTGGAATAGGTGGGATTATTGCTGTTGACAAAAACGGGAATATTGCAATGCCGTTTAATACTTCTGGCATGTTCAGGGGATCATTTGGATTTGACAGCCTTTGCTTTTATTGTTAGAAGCGAGAATATCTATTTCTGTTTTACAATCCGTTTTGTGAAAACTCCTTCCTGATTCCGGAATTGAATTATATAAACGCCATTGCTTAGATATCCCAGATCCAGTTTTTGTGAGGCATTTGAAATCTCTTTTTCAGCTAACTTTCGTCCGCTGTAATCAAAAACGGTAACAGTTGTCTGGCTTGTAAATTCCTTAAAATCCAAGGTTATTTCACCTTTAAAAGGATTAGGGTACACTGCAAACCGGTTGCTTTTGTTTTCTGACAAACCGACTGATATAACACTCATTTTTGCGGATGTGGATATGCACAAAGGGATTAAATTATAAGAATAAAAATAAGA
>JAIFMH010000153.1 GCA_020048595.1 Bacteroidota bacterium
AGTTCCACATTTTCATGAACTCACCCATACTTTGTCCAAAAGTCAATTGAGTAAGAAATACTGTCAATAATATGATAAATGTCTTTTTCATGTCTTAATATGTGCTACAACTTGGTTATATAAATAACAAATTCCAGTTTCCTAAAAATGCATAGCGTTAAAACCAATAGTATTTCGTTAATCCTGTTGTTACTTTAAGTTGCACTCTGAATGCTATACTTCGCATCAATCCTTGTTCTTCGGTATAGCAACAGCATAAAGAATAAACTAAGTATAAAAAACACTGTAATAGCAAGAACCGAAAAACGCATGCTGCCGGTAAGAGCTTCTATTACTCCAAAACTAAATGTTCCGGCTACAGTTGCCAGTTTTTCCATTACATCATAAAAACTAAAAAACGAAGTATGATCCGTGGTATCATCGGGAAGCATTTTTGAATATGTACTGCGCGACAGCGATTGTGAACCGCCCATTACTATTCCGATAAAAAAGGCTGCAGTTACAAACTGAATGGTATTGGTAATAAAATATGCCCCGATGCATATAAGCGTCCATGCAACAATTGTAATCATGAGTGCACGAAGATTGCCCAGCTTTTCCGAAATCCGTGCAAACATCCAGGCTCCGAGCATCCCTACCAGCTGAATTACCAGTATAGTAGGAATCAGCACATCTTCCTTCAATCCCATTTCCTTTTCACCATACGTAGCTGCCATAAACATAGTGGTGAGTACACCCATCATCAGAAAGAAAAATCCGGTCAGAAACATGCTGAGTTTATAGGATTGTTTAATGCGGCTGAAAACCACCCGCAATTCCTTATATCCGTTGGTAAGCACCGATTCCCGTTTGATCCTTTTACGAAAGGTATATTTCGGCAAACGGCTGAAAGTGATCTGGGAGAATCCTATCCACCACACAAAAACAGTGAGAAACGAAATACGGGCCGGCAATGAACTGTCTGCAGCTATTCCGAACAAGCCAGGTTTCATGATCATCAGCAGGTTGAAAAGCAACAAAACAACGCCACCCAAATAACCCATTGAATAACCACGGGCGCTGATGCGATCCTGGTCTTCAGGCCTTGCAATTACAGGGAGAAATGAATTGTAAAATACGATACTTCCGCCATATCCAATGGTGCCCAGCGCAAAGGCAATTATGCCAAGCTCAATATGGTCTTTATCGAAGAAAAATAAAGCTCCACAAGCTAGTGCTCCGATCATGGTAAAAGCACGCATAAAAGCTTTACGGCGGCCTGAAAAGTCGGCCATTGACGAAAATAAGGGCGATCCGATGGCTACTAAAAGGTAAGCAGCCGCAATAGCCCAGGAGTACAATACTGTATTTATTATGGGTGCGCCGAAAAACGAAACTGTGAAATTGTCGCCACTCCGGGTAATTGTGTTGTAATATATGGGGAAAATTGCTGATGCTATAGTAAGCTGGTACACGGAGTTAGCCCAGTCGTACATTACCCAGCCACGCACTATGCGCTTATCCCCTTTTTCAATGGTTTGAACATCTTTACGGCTTATCAAATCAACCTCCTGTTTTTGGAACTGCTAATATATGAATTGTATTCCATCAGAAGTTTATTTGTTCAGATATTCACTTTCCAAAATCCATGAACTCAGATTCGGTTTGGCACGATGCTTGTAATACAATTATATGGTTTTTGGTTTGAACTTGTAAGCGTTTATAAAGCTTGGTAACACCTCTGGTTTTTATATCCGGTTTTTTGGTTAATAAAAACGCCCTGCAATAGCGGGGCGTTTTTTTGCATTTGTTTACAAGATGAAGTAGTCGTCCGAGAGTTTAAGTTTATCTGTTCATTCGATTTCTATAATTCAAATGTTAATTAATGATTAACTGTAGAAGTTTTTCGTTGAAAGTTTCAGGATAAAGTACGGGTTATATTCAAGATTAAATCTGCCATTTTACTGTATCACTAAAGGGTTTATTGATCTGCCATTTTTATTTTCGGTTACCAGCAAATAGGCTCCGCCCATTAATCCGTCAATTGAAATTTGTTTTGAACCGATTATATTTAAGCTTGCTTCGCTGTTCCACACAACTTTTCCTTCCCTGTCAATCAGTTTCATCTGATCAATTACAGCTGATCCTTTAGCTGGCTGAAGTGTAAAATTCCCATTGCTGGGATTTGGATAAATGGTATAGGTATCTTCAACGGATGAATTATTGAAATGAACCTGAATTTGTTTTGTAGCAGAACAACCTTTCGAACATGTTATGGTAACACCGGCAGTTTTTATACCATTTATTGATGACAGTGAGTCAATTATTATTGCAGAACCAGTTGAACCATCCGGTTGCCAGTTGTAGCTTACATCGCCTTCGATGAATGCATCCAGCAGAATTTCTGATCCGTTACTAACGATTGTATCAGATGGCAATGTAATAACCGGCAACGCATTGAAGCTGAGATTGATTACTTTATTAAAATCAAGGCAACCTTCGTAGCCCTGCACATGCATCTGCAGCATAGTATTCCCGTTTAATAAATCAAGTGCACCCGGTTTATATACTGCATCAACCAGGTTATTGTCATCAAATGTGCCATCACCCTCCGTTTGCCAGGTAACGGAACAATAGTTTTCGGCTGTTGCTGCTGTTTCAAAAACAGCAGTGGCGCATACTGAACCTGCATCAGTAACATTTGCTGTTGCTTGTGCATGCAAAGGCAGGTGAATATTATCAAGCCATGCAGCATCCGATCCAAAAACAGCATCACCATTTTTTGTGTATCGCCATTCGAGGTGATGCATGCCTGGCTCAACTTTATAACTATGAAAAGCCCATTCGGTAATTCCGCTCCATTCGCCAATTATTAAGCCATCGATCATAAACTGCAGTTTATCGCCTTGTTCACTCGATGTTTTACTCCAGAAGCTCACAAAATCACAACTTGTAACTTCACAGGGATATGACAGGGAACTGAATTCATTATCATTTATTTGCCCGGAACGAAGGGAATGTAAGCCGTCAAAATATGCTTTCCCATCATTTTGCCAATCCTTTGAGCCACTGTTACTCCACATTAACTTACTTTTCGAATCAGATTCGAAATCTTCATCCGGCGCAAAAACTGTAGTAAAATTCATTACTTTACCTTCAGTACTTCCGAAACTGTTTACGGCAACTACATTCCAGTAGTATGTTGAATTGTATTTAAAATTGAATTGCGTTTTCAGTTGTGTGGCAGTGAGTTTTTGACCGTTGATCATGTTAGTCGGAGGATAATCAGTTCCCAGGTAAAATAAGTAGTAATCCGGAATACCGCCATCCATGTTTTCCCACGAAAAACTATTTGAAATGGGCTGCAATTTACTATGATTCATTGGAGCGCAAAAACCCAGGCTTCCCGGTTTGTTATTTACACTTATTACCGAAATATAAGGCAGAAAATTGAGAGCCGTTATAGTCAAGGTGAGTTCATCGCCTGCTGCAGGCTGATCCAGATATATTACAGCCTTGCCATCGGCAATAACAGCTGTTCCCATAATAACGCCCTGATTGCTTAAACAGGCAAATCCTTTTTCCGAATTGCAGGTAAAGGAGTAATAAGTTTTTCCGGCACCAATAACACCTTTGTGATCAACAACAAATTGTTTTGGAGTTGTTGTCCGTACCCTGAGCGAAGGATCGCCAAATAATATCCATGTATCCGTGGTGGCATACCCTGCCGAACCGTAAATATCATTCATGCTCATCATTCCTTTTATGGAGATGGCTCCCATTGTTGAAAGTTCTTCCTGTGGATTGCTTAGCAGTACGGCAATTTTATCCTGCGCTTCCATAGGGGGAAAGCTTGTTTGCACACCCGAGGCCATAACAACAGCCAATGCTCCGGCAGGATTTCCTTCGCTGTCAGATGCTCTTAGCCAGGCTTCAGCTATACAATATTTTTCTGTAAAATTTCCGGTCTCGCAGGCAGCAGCCCAAATGATGGGGTATTTGCCGCTGTTGTCAAGGTTTTCAACCGCTGCCTTTGTAATTGATCCGGTAGACATTGAATTTGGAGAACCATGTCCGGCATAAAAAACCACCCCGGTTCCCTGGTTTATTTTTTCAATTATACTTCCTGTTGATGGATTTCCATTGGCATCCGATTCGCCTTGCGAACCGTCGAAAAACTCATTTGCCTGGGTAAATGATGAAGCCTTCATGGTTTTGAGCAGATTGCGGATGTGCTGAAAATCCGATTCGCCGTCGTCGCCGGGGCTTAATATTGAGGCAATACCTGTTGAAGTAGAAATCCAGGATGCATCTGCCTGAGGTTCCTTTTCGTATTGAAGTGTCCTTTTTACCTGTATTTCAACATCATTTGCACTTGCAGCTGAAAACCTGCCCACCAGGATATCAGGATAATGATCATTGCCGGCCAGGTATGAATAGTAATTATCACTGGCACCATGCGGATACATAAATGAAGGAACCTGATCAGCATCACCAACCAGGAGCAGATAGGCCAGGTTACCATTGGTGTAATAATAGTTTTTTACAAAATCATAGATCGATTCAGGGGTGGTAAACTGTTCGGCATTAACAATTTCAGTAGCAATACCTGTTTGTTTTCTCCATTCAGCCAGAGGAGCAATTGCTGCTTTATAGTTTTCAGGACAAATGATAAGCAAACTGCCACGTTCGGATGGAAGTTGTCCTGATTTAAGTGCCGAAGATTTTTGATTTATGCTTTGAATTTCAATTCCCTCAATTGGTTTAATGCGATAGTCACTTTCCTTAAGAGAATTATCTCCTTCTTGCCCGGTTTGTGTTGTGGTAAAAGTGATAGTATGATAAAACCGCAAAACCCGGGTAACCGGATTGTATTGGAATGGAAATACCTGCAATGCCTGTGCGCGTTGGTTGCGGACTAAGAAAGGCTGCTGCGTTTCAAATAACCTGCCCGGAAAGAATGCATCGGCGGCATATGAGTTGTTTTTTTTGAGCGATTGTATGCTCCCGTCGCGGATAATATTACCAGCGGAAGGAATGATATCGATATCAGTATAGTCGATGTACTCTGACGATACCACACTAATTCCAATTGTTCCCTTGACCGGTAGCTGGATAGTAATGCTTAATTTTTGCAGATCAGGACTTCCCTGTTCAAGCATTGGATGCCCTCCTGTGAGTAGCGGAAGTTGAGATTTTTTGCCTTCGAACAACAATTCATGTAAATAAAATCCAGGAATATCAACTTCAATTTGAGTTGAAGTATTGATGTTACCTGAAGTTGTTATGAGGGGATCTGTGGTTGACAGTGAAGATACTCCGACCCATTTTTGTCCTGAAGCCATTAAAGTGCTGAGGAGGAAACAAAGCATAAGCATTTTAAGCTTACCGGAGTATATACTAGTCATTCGAGTTGGAGTTGTGTATATATAGATAACTCTTCCGACAAAAAGTAATACAATTCCGGCTTTTTATTATGCCTGATTTTTGTTTTTTTTGAAATCTTCTCTCCTATCCGGATTATATCAGAGTAAAAATTGATTTTTCACGTCCCTGATTGCAGGTACAAGGTTCAATAAAATAAAAATTCCCGCCATCCACTTTTTATAAAGTACGATGATCGGGAATTTTTTAAGAGATCTTCAGGGAAGGGAATTTAAATCCTGCGTGTCAGCATTGTTGCTGATTCAGAAACTTCCGTCAAAATCAGGAGTTACCATTTCAGCAGCCAGGCAAAAATAAGTGGCGCTACGATGGTAGCATCGCTTTCGACAATAAATTTCGGCGTATCTATTGCCAGTTTTCCCCAGGTAATTTTTTCGTTGGGAACCGCGCCAGAGTATGAACCATATGAAGTGGTTGAATCTGATATCTGGCAGAAGTAACTCCAGAACGGAACATCGTGCCATTCCAGGTCCTGGTACATCATTGGTACAACACAAATAGGGAAATCACCTGAAATGCCTCCGCCAATCTGAAAAAATCCAACACCTTTACCTGCTGAATTAGCGCGGTACCATTCGGTAAGCCACATCATATATTCAATACCGGTTTTCATAGTCGAAGGTTTAAGTTCGCCTTTGATGCAATAGGATGCAAATATATTTCCCATGGTACTGTCTTCCCAGCCAGGAACTATGATGGGAAGGTTTTTTTCGGCAGCAGCCAGCATCCACGAATGTTTCGGATCAATTTCGTAATCCTTTTCCATCACCTTACTCAGCAGCAGTTTATACATATATTCATGCGGCAGGTAGCGCTCGCCTTTGGCTTCGGCATCTTTCCAGATTTTAACAATATGGTGCTGTATTTTCCGGAATGCTTCTTCTTCAGGGATACAGGTATCGGTAACGCGGTTCAGTCCTTTTTCGAGAAGTTCATTTTCCTGTTCGGGAGTAAGGTCGCGGTAATTGGGAACACGGCGGTAGTGGGAATGAGCTACCAGGTTCATAATATCCTCTTCAAGATTGGCACCGGTACAACTGATAATCTGTACTTTATCCTGCCGTATCATTTCGGCTAAAGAGATTCCCAGTTCGGCGGTACTCATGGCTCCGCCCATGGAAATCAGCATTTTGCCGCCTTCGAGCAGGTGTGTTTCGTAAGCTTTGGCAGCATCAACCAAAGCGGCTGAGTTAAAATGCCTGTAATGATGCTCAATAAACTGGGATATAGGACCTCTGTTCATAGAATTAGTTTTTTGCAAAGGTAGAAAAAGAGGAGATAATCCAAAATAAATTAAGGAGTTGTCGCTGTCTCAACATTTTAAATAGTATCAACTACTTATACAGAAACAAAAAAGAATGAGAAATGTGGTTGTATGAAGCAAAGCATAACGGAAAGAAATCTTTTGCTGGTATAAAACGGATTGTAGATCCATTAACAAATAAATTTGTAATTCAGCTTTTTATAAATAAATTTGCTAGAGAACTTATTATTCAAATGTGCAACTTCAACGCCAATGAACCAACTCCCCAATATCCTTATTGTTGACGATAATGAGATCAACCTGGCCTATCTTGAAGCAATAACAAAGAAAACTGAAGTGAACCTGATACAGGCACTTTCCGGTCAGGAGGCACTTGATAAAACGAAAGGCATTGAGCTTGCGCTGGCTATTCTGGATGTGATGATGCCTGAAATGAACGGGTATGAATTAGCAATAAGACTGAATGAATACCGGTTTGATGATAAGGTGCCTGTTATTTTTCTGACTGCAAACCATGTAAATGAAGCAGAAGAATTTAAAGGATATAGCTCCGGTGCTGTCGATTATATCTTTAAACCTGTCAGCAATCAGGTTTTATTAAGTAAGGTTAATGTATTTCTGAATCTTTTTGAACAGAAACAGACCATTATAGATAATGCAAAACTGCTTAAAGCATCAGCGGATGAACTAACCAGAACCAACCTGGCGTTGCAAAAGCGTGAAGAAAAGCTAAAGCAGGAACAATTATTTACAAAAGCCCTGCTTGACAGCATCCCTGGTATATTTTATCTCTATACTTATCCTGAGCTCAATATGGTAACCTGGAATAAGCAGCATGAAACAATTTTAGGCTATACGGCTTTGGAGATGAAAGACCGTCATTTTTTGGAATGGCATATGCCGCAAACCCGTAAAGTGCTGATTAAATCACTTGTTGATTTTATTGATAAGGGCCAGGTTTCACTCGAAACGCAAATGTTGACTAAAGATGGCCGGACAATTCCTTTCCTGCTAACGGCGGTAAAGTTTGAAAGTAACGGACAGCATTACCTGATAGGCATAGGTACTGATGTTACCGAACGAAATTTAGCCCAGCAGGCTTTGCAACATAGTGAAGCCACACTTACCAAGGCACAGCAAATTGCTCATCTTGGTAATTGGGAGTTGGATGATGCGACTCACGAGTTACTTTGGTCAGACGAAACCTTCCGGATATTCGGATTTGAACCCGGATCAGTAAATCCAACAATGGAATTGTTTTTAAAAAGTGTACTCCCGGATGATGCTCCTGAGTTACTAAAAGAAATTAAGTACTCATGGGAAACAAGTTCTCCATTTAGTCGGGATCACCGTATTGTTATGCCTGAAGGAGAGGTTCGTTTTGTACATGAACAGGCTGAGATAATATTTAATGCGGATGGCAAGCCTCAAAAATGGGTGGGCACAGTTCAGGATATTACTGCAAATAAAAAAGCTGAAGAGGAATTAAAAAGCTCGCTCGAACAATTACAGCAGTTGTCGCAATATATTGAGCAGGTGAGGGAAAATGAACGAATTGCGATTTCACGTGAACTTCACGACGACCTGGGCCAGTCGCTTACAGCTGTTAAAATTGATCTGGGGATAATCAAACATAAGGTTACTGATGATGATGTTGTTAATAAAATAATCAAAGTAACTGCGTTGGTAGGAGATACAATTAAAACCGTTCAGCGACTTACATCCCAGTTACGCCCCGAAATTATTGATGACCTGGGTCTTGAAGCAGCAATAGAATGGTACACAAAAGAATTTGCACAAAGGACCGGCATTGAAGCCACGCTTGATATTGATCCTGGTATTATTAAGTTTCCAGAAGTGTCACTCATTATTTTCAGGATTTTACAGGAATCGCTCACTAATATTGCCAGGCACTCCAGGGCAACAAAAGTTGATATAGAATTAAGTTTAAAGAAACATTTAATTGATTTAAAGATTTCGGATAATGGGATTGGTATTACTGAAGAACAACGGAACTCAAGGCATGCTTTTGGCCTTATAAGTATGAAAGAACGGGCCGCTTCACTCGGAGGAACATTTACTATAAAAAGTAAAAACGGAGATGGGACTTTAATTACACTTGTAATTCCGGTAGATAACAGATGATTTGAGGTTTTTTAGTTAAGTTGGGGAGGAAAGAGGGAGATGCGTAAGAAGTAAGGAGTAGGGAGTAGGGAGTAGGGAGTGGGGAGTAAAAAAAGCCAGGTTTGGGAGAAAAAAATCGTTTCAAGTTTGAAGTAAGACTGACTGTTGTGCGATGTAAATCTGGATTATGAAGAGTATTAAAAGAAATTCGAAAAAATATGTATAATAATCGATGAAACCCTTATATCTTTATACCCATCTACCTTTTACGAGATTTCAATAATTACAATGATTCAATGAAAATTTTGATTTGTGATGATCATAAGATTGTTCGCGATGGTTTGAGACAAATTCTCCATCAACTGAGTGACGTTTCGGTAATTTCCGAAGCAGGTTCAGGAGACGAATTGCTGGAGCAACTAAAAAATGATAATTTCAATATTGTTTTACTTGATATTTCACTACCCGACAAGAATGGGCTGGAAGTACTTCAATCAGTAAAGACCAAATGGCCGGCTACCAACGTGCTGATGTTAAGCATGCATCCGCAGGAACAGTATGCAAAACGAGCTCTTACACTGGGCGCTTCAGGTTACCTCACGAAAGATACTGCATCGGACGAACTGCTTATTGCAGTGCAAAGAGTATCAAAGGGAGGAAAATATATTTCTCAATCGCTTGCCGAAAACCTTGCAATACATCTTGCCAAGGATAATAAGCTGCAGGATCACGAAATACTTTCAGGACGCGAATTTGAAATCATGATCAAGCTGGCAAATGGCAAATCATTACAGGATATTGCTGCTGAACTTTTTATATCAAATAAAACGGTTAGCACATACCGCAGCCGTATTATGGAGAAAATGGAATTTCATAAAAATACAGAGCTTACCCGTTACTGTATCGAAAAAAACCTGATTTAAGCATTTTTTCTTCCTGGTTTCTTATTTCAAGGCTGGAATACCTTCCTACGCTTTATCCTCTATAGAGGGAATGTTCAATATTAGCTTTTATCCCATTCCTGGTTGTTTATAGAGCAACCGGCTCAGATTATAATGTCTCCTTTAAAGAATCAGGCAGTATACTCAATCATAGCAGTAATCTGCAAATTTCGTCACTATTTGTTTGTAACTATTTGATTATGATATTTATGCAACTATTTTGAGCTATTTTCTGATATATTTTATCGCTATTTTCTCGCCACAATACCAGCTATTCCCAATTCCCATGTAGGATATATCCTACACGAGAATCAGTCTTTTCCCTACATACAAACCGCGTTTTATGCTCTTTATTTGTATGGTGGATTTTACCTGCAATGATTAGAGTATTAAAAGCAGATGATTCATTATAGAATATCAATTTCTTCAGGAAAGATAAGTGTTTCCATACAAAAAAAGAGCATTGCATTTTACTGCACATCATAAAAGCATTCTGAATCCGCAGGAAAAAGATGAATATCTCTTTGATAAAAAGAATGTTTAAGGAAACTCACCCGATAGATTACCATTTTAATTAAATATATACCTATGAATAAGAAAATTACCCTTTGGCACTTTTCAAAAAGCTGGAGTTTGCTAAAAAAACTTAGAGGATTAACGATGTTAGCTCTGCTATTTCCGTTAGTCTCATTTTCGCAATACACAAACGCCTTAGGGGGATGGAATGGTGGAGGAACTGGGAATATGAGGAATGACATCAATTACTTTGGCGGTGGAGGTGGAGGCGCTTCCGACATTCGCATCGGAGGAACTGCTCTTACTAACAGGGTAGTAGTAGCTGGCGGCGGTGGCGGTGGCGGGTATAATGGAGCTGGCGATGATGGAGGCCTGGGAGGTGGAACAACAGGAGGGAATGGAAAATCTTATGACGGTGTTACAGTTACAGGTTACGGAGGCACTCAAACTGCCGGAGGAGCAGCCACAGCATATAGTGGTTGGAGTGCTGGAACTCCGGGTATTCTTGGAGTTGGTGGAAATGCAGGAATAGGAACCGGCGGCGGCGGCGGCGGTGGTGGATATTATGGAGGAGGTGGAGGATCCTGGTGCGGTGGTGGCGGCGGATCTAGCTATACTTCGGGTATTTGCTCAAGCGTAGGGCATACGCAGGGGTTTCAAACAGGGGATGGACAAGTAATAGTCTCCGGTTCCGGATTTGGAACACAAACTTTTAATTACACAGGAACTGTTCAAACTTTTATTGTACCGGCTGGCGTAACCTCGGTAACAGTGGATGTTAAAGGGGGCAAAGGAGGGGGCGGATTTGCATTGCCATCCAGTTTTATAGATTATGGTGGTCTTGGCGGTAGAGTAACTGCATACATCGCTGTTTCTGCCGGCCAGACTTTGAATATTTATGTGGGTAAAAAAGGAGAAAACGGGGGGCAATACATTTCCTGCAGTATTACAAGCTCAGTAGCTGCGCAAACAAACGTATCCTGTAATGGTGGTACTAATGGAGCGGCTACAATCAGTGCTTCCGGCGAAACTATGCCATATACTTATTCCTGGTCACCAAGTGGAGGCAGTGCTGCAACAGCCACAAATCTTTCAGCAGGAACATACACCTGCACTATAACTTCGGCAAATTTATGTACAAAAACACAAACGGTTACCATTACCCAACCCTCAGCATTAACAGCTTCAACCTCACAAACAAATGTGAGCTGCAACGGCGGCGCTAATGGCTCTGCAACTGTAAGTGTTTCGGGTGGAACAGCAGCATATTCGTATGCATGGTCACCAAGCGGCGGCACAGCAGCAACAGCAACAGGCAGATCTGCCGGTGCCTATACCTGCACCATCACCGATGCAAACGGTTGTACATTAACCAAATCATTCACTCTTTCACAACCAACAGCAATAGCAGCTACAACCTCACAAACAAATGTAAGTTGCAATGGCGGAGCTAATGGCACTGCAACAGTGGTTGCCTCTGGCGGAACAACAGCTTATTCGTATGCATGGTCACCAAGTGGCGGAACAGCAGCAACAACAATAGGCAGAACTGCAGGCGCTTATACCTGTACCATAACCGATGCTAACGGCTGTACCTTAACCAAATCATTTACTATTACACAACCTTCAGCTTTAGTAGCTTCTGCTGCTTCACAAACAAATGTTTCGTGCAATGCAGGAAGCAACGGAGCCGCAAGCGTTTCAGTAAGCGGAGGAACAACTGCTTATACGTATAACTGGACACCAGGTAATCCAACAGGAGATGGTACCGCTTCGGCAACCGGTTTAACTGCAGGAACATGGACTTGCACCGTTACCGATGCCAATGCATGTATTGCAACACAATCATTCACTGTTACTCAACCAGCGGCACTTGCTCTTACAGCTGCCTCACAAACCAATGTAAGCTGCTTTGGCGGAACAAACGGCGCTGCCAGTGTTAATACAGCTACAGGTGGTGCAGGCGGATATACCTATAATTGGACACCGGGCAATCCAACGGGTGACGGAACTGTAAGTGTTACCGGTCTTACTGCCGGAACCTGGATTTGTACGGTAACTGATTTAAACGGATGTACAACAACCCAATCATTAACACTAACACAACCTGCGTCACTTATTCTGACAGCTGCTTCACAAACTAATGTAAGCTGCTTTGGCGGATCAAATGGCGCAGCAAGTGTGAATGCCGCAACAGGTGGAACCGGGACAAAAACCTATAACTGGACTCCGGGTAACCCAACCGGAGATGGAACTGTAAGTGTTACCGGTCTTACTGCCGGTACCTGGATTTGCCTCGCTACCGATGCCAATGGCTGCACTAATGCTCAATCATTTACTGTTACACAGCCTTCAGGCCTTGTTCTTACAGCTGCATCGCAGACTAATATTACATGCTTTGGAGGATCAAACGGCACTGCAAGTGTGAACTCTGCAACAGGTGGAACCGGGACAAAAACCTATAACTGGACTCC
>JAIFMH010000056.1 GCA_020048595.1 Bacteroidota bacterium
CAGGCATTTAATGAAAAGAAATACGATGTCGCTTTAAGCCATTACCGCAATTCACTATCCCTGTTGCCCGGAGAAAAGTATCCTGCTCAAAAAGTAGAAGAAATTAATACCATCACCGGTAATCAAAAAGAAACTGACGAAAACTATAAAAAGTCAATTGCTGAAGCCGACAAAAAATTTAATCAGGATAAATTTGAAGATGCAATTGTAGCTTATACTAAAGCACTCGAAATTAAACCGGCAGAAAGCTATCCGCAGCAAAAAATCACAGAAGCACAAGGCAAATTAGCTGCTTCAACGAGTAAGAAAGAAAGCTATGCCACTGCTATTGCCAACGGAGACCGACTATTTTCCGAATACAAATACAACGAAGCACTGGAGGCCTACGAACTTGCCCGCTCTATAAATTCATTCAGCGAATACCCGATTGGTAAAATATCCGAAATCAATTTTTTGTATACCAAATACTCTAAGGCTATAGAAAAAGGGAATAAAGCACTTTCCTCAGGAAATCCCGACCTTGCTATCAAATCATTTCAGGATGCTCTGGTTATTAAACCAACAGATCAGGCTACTCTTGATAAAATAGCTGAGATAAAAGCTTCAATTGAAACGCAGCAAAAAACAGATGAGAGATACGCAGCTGCATTAAAAACAGGCGATCAGTTATTTGCTACAAAGGAGTACACCGGTGCAATTACAGCTTATTCAGAAGCAGCAGAATTAAAAAAGAATGAAAAATATCCGCAGGATCAAATCGCGAAAATCAATAAAATAGTTGACGATGAAAAGTCAGCCGGTGAAAATTACAGCCAGGCAATTACTGAGGCTGACAATAACTTTAACAGTCAGAAACTTACAGAAGCAGTTGCATCCTACAAAAGAGCATCAACAATTAAACCTGAGGAAACATATCCGAAAACACAGATTGATAAAATTAACGGATTGATTGCCTCGCAAACAAAGCTTGATGCTGAATACGCAAGTGCAACCACATCTGCCGACAAACTTTTTGCTGCAAAAAAATACGAAGATGCCATTACAGAGTATCGTAAAGCCCTAACGCTAAAACCATCAGAGAAATATCCTTCAGATCAGATTGCAGAAGCAGAAAAATTGATTTCCGACATCAAATCCCAGGGTGAATCATACGAAAAAGCTATTGCTGACGGAGACAAATTACTTTTGGATAAGGACTATGTTAATGCTTTGGCATCCTATAAAAATGCTACGCGCGTTAAACCAAACGAAGCGTATCCAAACCAGAAAATAGCTGAAATTCAAACTATTATTGATAAAGACAAGGCCGAAGGCCAGCACTACCAGGATGCTATTGCGCAAGCCGACAAGCTATTCGCTGAAAAAAAACTGAGTGAAGCACTTGAGTCATATCAGAGAGCTTCAAAAATTAAACCTGCAGAAAAATATCCACAGGATCTGGTTGCTAAAATCACACAGGATCTGGCCGACCAGAAAAAACTGGAAGCTGACTATCAGAAATCAATAACAGAAGCTGATATTCAACTAAAAGCAGGTAAATATGATGACGCCCGTGCTTCATATTCCGGTGCTATTGCGCTTAAACCACAGGAAAAACATCCAAAAGATAAGATTGCGGAGATAGATGGAATAGTAGCTGCTATGCAGGAAAAAGGGCAAAACTATGCCAAAGCAATCCGTGATGGTGATGAATCGTTTACAAACAATAACTACCCGGAAGCTATTACGTTTTATAACACAGCATCTGCTATAAAACCAACCGAAACCTATCCGAAAACTCAGGTTGATAAGATTAATGGATTACTTGCAGCACAAACAAAATTAGATGGTGATTATTCATCCATAATTTCATCAGCAGATAAACTTTTTGCGACTAAAAAATATGAAGCTGCACTTGCAGATTATCAAAAAGCACAGACACTAAAACCTTCAGAGAAATATCCTTCAGATAAGATTGCAGAAACAGAAAAACTGATTTCCGACATAAAGTTAATGCAGGAATCATACGAAAAAGCTATTGCTGAAGGAGACAAATTACTATCGGATAAAAACTACGTGAATGCATTGGCATCCTTCAAAAGTGCTGATCTTGTTAAACCAGGCGAAGCATATCCTAACCAGAAAATAACAGAAATACAGACTATTATTGATAAAGACAAAGCTGAAGGTCAGCGATACCAGGAAGCAATTTCACAAGCTGACAAATTATTTGCAGACCAGAAATACACCGAAGCACTTGAGCCTTACCAGCGGGCGGCCTTCATAAAACCGTCAGAAAAGTATCCAAAGGAACAACTGACTGAAATCAATAAACAGATTGCAGAACAGAAAAAACTGGAAGAAGACTATCAGAATACAATTACTGATGCTAACGCCTTGTTGAAATCAGGGAAATACGGCGAAGCCCGGAATTTATACATCAGTGCAGGCACACTAAAACCGTTAGAAAAACTTCCGAAAGATAAAATTTCGGAAATTGATGTATTGCTGGCAGATATTCAGAAAAATGAGCAGAATTACGCAAAAGCAATCAGCGATGGTGATGCTGCTTTTGCTGACAAAAAATACATGGAAGCAATGGCCTTCTACAATTCAGCATCGGTTTTAAAACCTGCCGAAACATATCCTAAAGCACAGGTTGGAAAGATAAATACTCTTGTGGCTGATCAGCAAAAACTGGATGGCAATTACCTGGCTGTTCTTACGGCAGCCGATAAGTTATTTGACAGCAAAAAATACAGTGAAGCCATTATAGATTACAGGAAAGCCCTGGCATTAAAACCTTCAGAAAAATATCCCGCAGAAAAAATTACTGAGGCCGAAAATCAAATTGCTGCTATAAAGATACTTAAGGAAACATACGACAAAGCTATTGCTGACGGTAATAAAAATCTGGCTGCTCAGGAATATGATATTGCACTTGCTTCCTTCAAAACTGCAAATGCTGCTTTGCCTGCTGAAACATATCCACTGCAGAAGATTGCAGAAATCCAGACAATTATTGATAATCAAAAAGCAGAAACTGCCAGGTACCAGGAAGCATTGGCATTAGCTGATAAGTTTTTTGCAGCTCAGAAATACCGCGAAGCTCTTGAGCCTTATCAACGCGCAAGTACTATAAAAGCCGGTGAAAAATATCCAAAGGATCAGATTGCCCTTATCAACACTATACTTGCCGGGCAGAAAAAACAAGATGAGGATTATCAGAAGCTGATAACCGATGCCGATGTTCAGCTCAAGGCAGGAAAATACGATGCTGCTCGAGGATTATATTCCAATGCAGCAACAATGAAACCCCTGGAACAACTTCCGAAAGAAAAGATTATTGAAATCGATGGAATACAGGCCGGTATAAAACTAAAAGAAGAGAATTATACAAAAGCCATTGATGCAGCTGCTGAATTTTACACTGCCGGAAACGTTTCAGATGCTCTCCGATTATACGAAGAAGCGCTGACCATAAAACCTGCAGAAAAGCATCCACAGGACCGTATATCAGCTATCAAAGCTCAAATGAAAGCTACTGATGAAAATTATTCAAAAGCGATTACTTTGGGTGACAGCAAACTGGCATCAAAAGACCTGATGGAAGCAATGAATGCATATCAGAATGCATTGGAGATAAAGCCCGGGGAAGAATATCCGAAAATGAAAATTGCTGGTATTAATTCTTCACTGGAGGCTCAGAAAGAAGAACAGCAGAAAATGTATTCTACATATATAGCAGAAGGCGACAGGTTATTAGTTACGAAAGATTATTCAGGTGCAAAATCGGCTTTCGCCAAAGCTGCCGGCGTAAGACCGGATGAAACCTATCCAAAACAACGTATCAACGAAATCACCAAAATTGTAGAAGAACTAGAACTGGCCCGAAGAGCAGAATACAATAAAGCCCTTGGTGAAGCGGACAAACTTTATAACACAAAAGTTTTCGACCAGGCCATTGATGCCTACGAAGCGGCAGCCATAATTAATCCGGGTGATTCCTATCCGGCGCAACAAATTGGCAAAATCCGAAAATACATGTCGGAGCATGCCATTCAGGATCTTTTTTCACAAACACTTATTATCAGCGAAGGCAACGAAAAGAAATTCACGTTTTCAGCTATCGAACCACGCTTACGCAAAAATAATTATATCCTGCTTAAGGCGCGCTCAACCGGTAAAAATGCGCCAAAAGTATACCTGAATTATGGCAAGGATAACACGAAAAACGGAGGTATCGTATTGCGCAGTCTCGATAAAACAACCATAAGTGATTACCTGATCCGTATCAGCGTACAGGACAAATGGTATCGCGAGGATAACAACTGGATAAGTTTATCTGTTGAAACCGGAGATATTGAGATTACTAAGGTTCAGATTGCCGCAGGTGATGAGTAAATTGTTAAATTGCGCTGTTGAAATGATTAAGTAAAAGGTTAAAGAAAAAAAAGACTAATATTGTAATTCATATAATATAAGAACTGAATATCTTGTAAAACTCCGGATAAATAATTCATTGATAACCAATTATTGAACTTGTATACAAAATAAATTGTCATTATAACTTTTAAGATTTTAAGAAAATTTATCTCAAACCTATAGCTGCAATGAAGAATTACATGTCAACGAAACGTTTAATAATAAGCTTTTTGCTTGTTTTTATTGGAATCAACGTATTACTGTCATTTACTAATCCATGCTCTGCCCAAAGTAATAAGCCTGCAGGTACATATAAATCTTATATAAAACAGGCTGACCTTGCATTTGCAGCACAGGATTATGAAGATGCAATCCTTCTTTATGAAAAAGCCAGTCAAGCCCAGCCTGAGTATAATTATGCAACCGATCAGATTAATGAAATCAAAAAAATACTTGAAGCAGGTCCGGAGTTAAAAGCCCAGCTTGCCGACAAAAATAAAACAACAAGCACCAGCTATAAAATACTTTTAGCACGGGCAGACCGGGCGTATGATGCGCTGGATTATGCAGGAGCATTACTCCTTTACGAAAAAGCCTATCAGACTAAACCTGAATATATTTATGCTACAGATAAATTCGATGAAATTAATACTATACTCAACGCAATTCCTGATACAAAGGCTCAAATTTTTGAAGAAATAATCATTAAAGCGGATACCTTATATGAGCAAAAAAACTACCAGCAGGCCAAAGCCGAATATCAAAAAGCCTTGTTATTAGAACCTTCTGCCCAATTGCCAAAAGAGCGATTGGAACAAATAAGTACTGTTTACATTGATCCTGACGACATGGCTAATTTTAATATTGCTCTGGCCAATGGCGACAAAGCTATAGAATCATCTGATTTTGACCGTGCATTAATATTTTATGAAGCCGCGCTCGCAATACATCCCAATACAAAATTCGTAAAAACAAAGATTACTGAAACTAAAAGCCAACAGGTTGCATATAATTTGCAGATTGAACAAAAGGAAATAAATGTTGCTTCAGATGACAAAATACTGGTTTCCGAAAAAACTGTCGAAGTCACGAATCCAAAAGAAACAAGTGAACCAGTTAAAATAACCGGGATCAATCCAATAGCAGCAAAACAAAAATCAGATTCTGTTAATTATGCACAAGCTATCAGAACAGGAGAAAAAGCACAGGCAGCTGGTAATTACAGCCTTGCATTAACTTCATTTCAGGATGCACAGAAAATAAAACCAACAGAGCGTTATCCGATGGAACAGATAGCTGAAATAAAAGCTGCAACAGCCAATCAGCAAAATAATGAGCAGAAATACACTGCTGCAATAAATACCGGTGACAAATTGTTTGCTGGCAAAGAATATAGCAGTGCCCTTACAGCTTACGCCGAAGCAGCTGAATTAAAAAAGAATGAAAAGTACCCGCAGGATCAAATTGCTAAAATCAATAAACTACTTGAAGATTCTCAGTCAGTAGACGACATCTATAATGTAGCTGTTACAGAAGGTGACAGGTTATTTGGAACCAAAGATTACTCTGCTGCTATTACTGCATTCACTAAAGCATCAGTCTTAAAACCAGCTGAAACCTATCCAAAACAACGCATCATTGAAATTAATAAGATTATGGAAGAAACAGTGCTCGCCCGCTCTTCTGATTATAATAAAGCACTTGAAGTTGCAGATAAACTTTACAGCAGAAAGGTGTTCGACCAGGCAATTGAAGCATACGAAACTGCGTCCAAACTGAACCCTGGTGATGCCTATCCTGAACTGCAAATAGGCAAAATCAGGAAATACATGTCCGATCACGCTTTCCTTGACCTGTGCTCGCAATCAATGATTATTGGCAAAGGCAATGAAATGAAATTTTCTTTTTCAGCTATTGATCCCAGCTTGCGTAAAAATAATTATATCCTTCTTAAAGCTAAATCTACCGGAGCAGGCGCACCAAAAGTTTACCTGAGCTATGGAAAGGACAATCAGAAAAACGGTGGTATTGTGATCAGGAATCTGGATAAATCAACAATAAGCGATTTCCTTATTAATATCAGTATTCAGGACAAATGGTTCCGCGAGGAAAATAACTGGCTAAGTATATCAGTTGAAACGGGTGAAATAGAAATCACTAAAGTTCAGATTGCAGCCGGGGAGTAAAAGAGAATTGGCTCAACATATTTCGGAGTTGGCTTAACCTCGCTTGAGATATATTTCCACACATAATATACCCTGGCCTTCATGCCGGGGTATTTAAATTCTCTTCAAAACAAATTCCATGACTTTATTATAATTTTCAGATATTTGCCGCAGCAAAAATCAAATAATCAAATGGAAGACCTAACAGAGCACTTCAGCAAATTCCGCAAGGAGATCGTAGGAAATGACCTGGAATACACAACACATTTTGGAGTTCAGAAAATGATATATGCCGACTGGGTTGCCAGCGGCAGACTATACAAACCCATCGAAGAGCAGATTTCGAATGTAATAGGACCATGGGTAGCAAACACCCATACCGAAACCTGTGAAAGCGGACAGATGATGACTAAGGCATATCATCATGCACAGCATATTATTAAAGAACATGTAAATGCCGGTCCCGGCGATGTACTTATTACCTCGGGATTTGGAATGACGGGTGTGCTGGTGAAATTCCAGCGAATGCTGAATCTGAAAGTACCTGAAAAAAATGTAGCTGGTGAATTTGTTTACAATGGCAAAAAACCAGTGGTTTTTATCACCCACATGGAACATCACTCAAATCATACTTCCTGGTATCATACCATTGCTGATGTTGAAGTAATTCCTCCCGGAAAAGATCTGATTGTTGATCCTGAAAATCTGAAACAGCTGCTTAAAGAGTATGAAGACAGACCTTTAAAAATAGGTTCATTCACTGCATGTTCTAATGTTACCGGTATAGAAACACCTATCCATGAATTAGCCCGAATCATGCACGAAGCCGGCGGTTATTGTTTTGCTGATTATGCAGCTTCAGCTCCTTATGCAGATATAAATATGCATCCGGGCGATCCAATGGAAAAACTGGATGCAGTATTCTTTTCACCTCATAAATTCCTGGGCGGGCCCGGTACTTCGGGCGTCCTTGTATTTGATTCCACATTATATCATTGCAGGGTTCCTGATGCACCGGGCGGCGGTACTGTTGACTGGACAAATCCCTGGGGCGAATATAAATTTATTGATGATATCGAAATTCGTGAAGATGGTGGCACTCCCGGTTTCCTGCAGGCGATGAAAACAGCTTTATGTATCAACCTGAAAAATAAAATGAACACTACGCTGATAAGGCAGCGCGAAGAAGAACTGGTTGCTATATCATTTAAAGAATTATGCTGCATTCCGGGAGTTCATATCCTTGCCGATAATCAAAAAAAACGTTTGGGAATCATTTCATTTTATATTGCCGGAATGCATTTCAATATGGTTGTAAAATTACTAAGCGACCGATTTGGCATACAACTTCGCGGAGGATGTGCATGCGCCGGTACTTACGGCCATTTTTTACTGGATGTAAGCCACGAAAAATCAAAAGAAATTACTGATTTGATCACTCATGGCGATTTATCTCAAAAGCCTGGTTGGATAAGGCTCTCCCTCCACCCTACCATGACAAATGCAGAACTCAATTTCATAATTGATGCCATTAAACAAGTATCTGTTCACCACCTGGAGTGGAAAAAAGAATATCTGTATAACAAGCATACAAATGAGTTTGTCCATATGAATGAGTGGGATAAGAAAGATGAACTGGTGAAAAGCTGGTTTATACTGGAAGATTAATATGGGATATCCTCATCCTTTGGGGTATACTAAAAACAGTTTCCTCTGAGCAAATCTGTAGTGGTTTTTTAATGGAATTATTGTTATGACGACTTTCGCAAAACAATAAGCGTAATTTCCGGTCTGGCTCCAATACGGCCCGGATAGCCAAGGGTTCCAGCTCCCCTGTTAACATACAGATATTGCGTAAGGCCATTTTCATGCACCTTTTCATATAGCCCGCCCCATTGCTTAAAAAGCAGCGATGCAGGACTCCATTTTACTGATCCACTCTCAATGGCAAGCTGAAAAGCATGCGTATGCCCGGATAATGTGAGGTCAATCTGCGGATATTTTGTATTTATTTCCCCATCCCAATGAGAGGGATCATGCGACAATAGTATTTTAAATTGCCCAGCATCAGCACCTTCCAGTGCTTTTTTGAGATCACCTTTTTTGCCAAACGACTTTGATTTACTCCAGTTTTCAACACCAATAACTGCTATTGAAGTAGAATCTCTGCTAATAATTGCGTTTTGATTGCGAAGCAATCTCCAGCCAATCCGATCATAAAAAGCCAGCAAGTCCTTATCATTCAAATCTTTCTCTTCGGGAGTATCCCATTGGGTATAGTCTCCATAATCGTGATTACCCAAAATTGAGAATATTCCATCCTTTGCCGAAAATTGCTTCATAACCTCTTCAAAAGTATATACTTCATCTGTGGTAAAACTAACCATATCGCCTGTAAATAGGATTAGGTCCGGATGCTGTTCATTTACAATTCCGACAATTTCTTTCATTGGTTTATCCGTCAGAAATCCACCAAGATGAAAGTCACTGACCTGAATAACTTTATATCCGTCAAAGGCTTCCGGTAGATTTTCAACCTGTAATTCAACTGTGTTGAGTTTAGTATCAGTAACCCAGAAAAACATTCCGGAAACATAAATCAACATAACCAAAGTAGCTAATCCTGCTGAAGTAAGCAAGAAACTGCGGGGGCGGTACCATCTGCCATAAGCTTCTAAATTTTCGGGATTTATCCGCCTGATCACATTTAACGGTATAATAAAAATATCCGCTAAAACTATAATTGTAAGGAATATACCTTTTCCGATAAGTAAAATGAGCAGAATTCCGGGGAAATATATCCGAACAATGGAAAGCCATTGATTATATGGCTCTATGACAGCGCTTATAAAAAACAACAGCAACATATACAATGGCAGCCAATATGCAAATGTTAGCACGCTTCGGAACCTCTTTGTAAAATGTTTTTTTACCGAAAACCAATACCGCATGTCAATAACGGCCAGGACGGCAAGTGCTATCAGGCGACTAGTGTATTTGGGTAACTCATGTCCGCCGGCTATAATAATAATAGCGACAACCACAGCCATTTGTAAAATATACCCAAACTTTAACGTCTTCATTTACGTTTAAAACAAGTTTGTGAAATTAATTAAAATAATTAAATCTTTATACCAAAAAAAGAAGAAAGCTGTTATAAAGTCAACAGCTTTCTCTATCTATCAGAAAATAATATACTTATGAATTTGCTTTTACATAATTCACAAGTCCTTTGGCTTTAAAAATGCCTACCAGCTTATCAGGAAGGGGTGAAAACCCATAAACGTTCCCTGCTATTGTTACTTTCCCTGATTCAAAGTCAATTTCAACATGGTCTCCTTGAGTATATGCATCAACAGCTTCGGGTAACAAAATAATTGGCAAGCCCTGGTTAACTGACGAACGGTAGAATATCCGGTTTACACTTTTACATATTACAGCTTTGATGCCTGCAAAAGCTAAACCTACCGAAGGATGTTCTCGTGAGCTTCCACAACCAAAATTTGCTCCGGCAACCAGGATATCTCCTTCTTTAACCCGCTCAGCAAAACTATCGTCAAATCCTTTGAAAAGATGCGGCATTATTTTTTCGGCTTCCGAACTCTTCACATTATACGTGAGATTTCCGGCAAACATCTGGTCAGTATTCAGGTTGTCAACATCTGCGTAGTTCCAGGTTCCATTTTCGTAGCGATCATCACCGGCACTGATATCTACAGTTTTGCTTTGCGCAATTGTAAATGGATATTTATCGTTAGCATCTATTCCGCGAGGATCGGAAATTTCACCTTTAAGTGCCGAATAGGCCACCACTGCCGGAGAAGCGAGGTAGATAAAAGTTGTTTTATTTCCCATGCGGCCTTTGAAATTGCGGTTCGCTGTGGATATGATAGTCATATTATCAGCAGGAATTCCTTGACCGGTTCCCAGACATGGCCCACACGAAGGAGCAAGAACACTGGCGTTGGCTTCCATAAATATCCGGATCAGACCTTCGTCCATAGCCTGAAGATAAATTTGCTGTGATGCCGGAATGATAAGTAACTGAAAACCATCAGGAACTTTTTTGCCTTTCAGAATAAGAGCAGCTTCGCGTAAATCATCTATACGTCCGTTGGTGCAAGTCCCGATCATAGCCTGTTGAATTTTGGTTCCTTTAACTTCGGCAAGTGCTTTTACATTGTCAACATTGTGAGGAGCTGAAACAACAGGGAATATTTCGTTTAGGTTGATCACAATTTCCGTAATATAAACAGCATCTTCATCCGCCCATGTTCCCTCAACCGATAATCCTAAATGTTTTTCCAGAACTTCATCAGCTGGGAATACCGCGTTTTTAGCTCCCATTTCTGAAGCCAGGTTTGCAATTGTCATCCTGTCGGATATTGACAAAGATTTCACACCTTCGCCATGGTATTCAATCGACATATAATCTGCACCGCTTGATCCAATCATGCCAATGATCCAGATTGATAAATCCTTACCATAAACGCCATATGGAAGCTTGCCATTTAATGTAATTTTGATTGATTCAGGCACTCTGAACCAGGTTTCACCCTGTCGCCATAATCCAGCTGTTTCGGTACGATCAATCCCTGCGGCAAAAGCATTAAAGGCTCCGGCAGTGCATGTATGGCTGTCGCTTCCAACGATAATCATATTTGGTTTGGCGTAATCGCCCATAATCTGATGGCAGATGCCTTTGCCAACATCATGAAATTTCTTGATCCCCTGCTCTTTTACAATATCGCGGATTTTCTGGTAATCATTAGCCAGTTCGGCGCTGGTTGGAGGAGCATTATGATCGAGAACGATCAGCAGCTGATCGGCATCTTTTACCTTTTCACCTCCCATTTTTTTAAATGTATTGGCGATGCTGGCGGTATTATCATGTGTTAAAATAATATCGGGCCTGCGGAATACTATTGCACCGGCTTCGGCACCCAGAATTTTTTCAGCAAATGTTTTTCCCATAGAGTATATATTTATCTGTTTATGAATATTTTACAAAATAAACAAGTAATGAATTCAGTGAATGTTTGAACCAGTAAATGTCATAAAAAGTTACTATAAAAAGATTTTTTTTAATAAAAAAAAACTCCTGCCAGGAAACCGCTGCAGGAGTTCTAAAAAAAACAAGGCGAAAGTCTAAAACCAGAATCCGATATCAATTCCGAGGCGTGGAACTATTCCACTATAACCATAGTCAAAAATATCGTCATTATAATAAGTATTCTCATCACCATCATAATTAAATGTTTTTCTTAATCCACCACCCGTGTATATATCAAGATTAATCCGGTTAGCAAAAGAGAATGACCATCCGAAAAGCATTCCACCGCCAAAAGCATCGAATGTATCTGTTTGCCAAAAGTAGTTCCCGTTGTTATCATAAACCTGGGTTTCAGTTTCAAAGTATTGATTCATCAGGTAAGGCGCAAAATACAATCTATGGCTCTCCTTTGGTTTTATTATTGTGAATACATGAAATCGCATTTGCGCTTCATTACGAACAGCGAATACTTTCTCATAATCCGAATCCTGAAAAGTGAGTCCGGCAGTCAGATAAAAACTGGTATTTGGATTAATGAACCTCTCATATCCCATCTGGAAAGTACTGCGGGTGAATTGTGAAACAGACATTTTCAGGATATTCCTGTATTCAGGGGAGTTTGCTGTAGCCAGTATCTGGGCAAATGCTCCGGAAGTGTAAATCGTTAGAATTAAGACTGTGATGAGTTTTTTCATAATGATAAGTGTATAAATTGATTTATAATTCCTGGAAAATAAGTTATCCGGTATAAGGATATTTATGTTAATGTTGGGTAGTTAAACCAATTACCGTTATTTAATTTCAGGCAAATATACTGGTTTAAACTGATGTGTTGAAATAGTATCTGACACTGAATAAAAATTACTTTTTTTGAAATTATTTTCTGCGATTGAAATGAAATGAATAAATAAATCAAGAAACTTTAAATAAATTTGCACTTGTCAATATTATGTGTACTTTTGCACTCCCTTATTGAAGGAACTAAACGTTTTTTCATAAACCATTGGAGAGATGGGTGAGTGGCTGAAACCAACAGTTTGCTAAACTGTCGTACTCGATTAGGGTACCGGGGGTTCGAATCCCCCTTTCTCAACTCATGAAAGAACAGCACAACAAAGTGATGTTGATGCTAAGGCAAGATGATCAAATGGACCGTCAGATTCACGACCATTGGAAAAACGCGATGTTGCTTGCAGTTATGAATTTAGTTCAGGCTTCGGCAAGAGTAAATAGTATTGAGAAAAAAGATTTGATTACAGTATCCAGAGGATACATTTTTGAATGCACATCACTGCTTGACCTGGTGAAATCCACCAACGGAATAACTTCCGTTACTTACCAGGAGTTGTATGACAACTATGAGCGGATTTCGAAAATGCTGTTGGGAATGTATAAGAGTTTTAACGG
>JAIFMH010000270.1 GCA_020048595.1 Bacteroidota bacterium
CGCGATGTACGATGCCTGGTAAAAGAAGTTCATTATAAGGTGAATGTGAATACTATTACCCAGATCACTGATGATTTAGACGTAAAAATGAACGATATCGCCCGAATCACCATACGCACCACCAAACCTTTGCTTTTCGATTCATACAGCCAGAACCGTATTACAGGGGCTGTGATTTTTATAGATGAAGGAACTAACGAAACGGTAGGAGTGGGGATGATTGAATAAAAACAACATTACCTGAATTTAAAAAAAAACCTGAGATACTTTAAAATTAAGTGTTTCGGGTTTTCTGTTTTTTAATAAAGTTATGACCTCATAATAGAGAGCCCATATTGATTTTAAATATATTGTATAAGGATATAGAAGTACGCTCAGCGATTTTCTGAAAAATGATTTTAAAAGATAGTTTTGTATCAACCTTTTACGCTACTTTTGGCCTCTCAAATTTTGTTTTTCACAATAAAAATATTCAAATAACAATCGAGACATCACTATGAAAAAAACAGTTTTTCTACTTACCCTCAGCCTTGCATTTGCTTTTTCGGCAAACAAAGTTAATGCCTGTTCAAATTTTCTGGTTACCAAAGGAGCCACAGTTGATGGCTCAAGTATGATCAGTTACTCCGCCGATTCGCATACTCTTTTCGGCGAATTATATTACTGGCCTGCAGCTACCTATCCTGCGGGAGCAATGCTGGATGTGTATGAATGGGATACCGGTAAATTTATGGGCAAAATAAAACAGGCTGCTCAAACGTACAATGTTGTCGGTAACATGAACGAACACCAGGTAGCTATTGGCGAAACTACTTTCGGCGGTCGCGAAGAACTGATGGACACAGCCGCGATTATGGATTATGGCAGTTTGATTTATATTGCACTGCAGCGCTCCAAAACAGCCCGCGAAGCCATTCAGGTAATAACTTCATTGATGGCTGAATATGGCTATGCCAGCTCAGGTGAATCCTTCTCAATCAGCGATCCCAACGAAGTATGGATCATGGAAATGGTTGCAAAAGGAAAGCCTGTTGTTACCAAAGATAAAAAAGGACGTGTAACCGTTAAACACAATAAAGGTGCCGTATGGGTAGCCATCCGTATTCCTGACGGGTACATTTCGGGCCATGCAAACCATGCTCGTATTACCACTTTCCCGCTTAACGATCCTGAAAATTGCTTGTATTCACCTGACGTTATCACTTTTGCCCGCGAAAAGGGACTTTTCAAAGGCGAAGATAAGGACTTCAGTTTCTCTGATATTTATGCTCCTCTTGATTTCGGTGGCGCACGTTTCTGCGAAGCAAGGGTATGGAGTGGTTTTAATAAAGTAAACAAAGATATGGGCAAGTACCTCGATTATGTTAAAGGTGAAAACCTCAGCAACCGTATGCCGCTCTATATAAAGCCCGATCACAAACTAACTTTGCAGGAAGTTATTGGCCTGATGCGCGATTATTACCAGGGAACTGAACTGGATATGACCAAAGATGTTGGTGCTGGTCCTTACGGCTGTATCGTTCGGTGGCGCCCGCTCACATTTAAAGTGGATGGTGTTGATTATTTCAACGAACGTGCCATCAGTACACAGCAAACCGGATTTGTGTTTGTAGCTCAATCGCGGCCCTATGTTCCAAGTCCTCTTGGCGGAATACTTTGGTTTGGAGTTGACGATACCTATTCAACGGTTTTTTCACCTATGTACACCTGTATGACTAAAGTTCCCGAAACATTTGCTGTAGGCAATGGTTCAATGATGGAATACAATGATAATGCTGCTTTCTGGGTTTTCAACCAGGTTTCGAATTTTGCATATACCCGCTACAGCGATATGATTGTGGATATTCAAAAAAAACAAACAGAACTTGAAAACAACTATGTAGCCATGGTTCCGGCTATTGATAAAGTTGCACTCGAAATGTACCGTACAAATCCTGCAAAGGCTATACAGTTTCTTACTGATTTCTCTGTTAATCAAGGCAATAACACTGTTTATGAATGGAAAAAACTATATGGTTTTCTGTTTGCCAAGTATATGGATGGGAATATCAAACAAGCAGTTGCCGTTCCCGATGGGTATAAATATTTTGCTCCGGATATTAAACAGCCCGGATATGGAGAATCCTTTTATCGTGATCTGATAAATGAAACAGGCGATAAATTTAAAGTTATTGGTTCAGGCGGACATTAAGCATTGAATCCCGGGACTGATAAACCGGATCACTTTAAGTATGAACTATTGATTACAAAAAAACTCAAATGCCCTGACAGATATATTTGTCAGGGCGTTTTTTGTTGACATTATAAAAAATAATCCTAAACATACTATTGATTTCAATGTTTCGTTACCTTTGAACAATATAACCATTTTTCCATTATGGACACAAAACCTGTAAATACATTACCATACAAGATATCAATCGGCGTTTTGCTTGCTGTTATTGCTGTAATGGCCTGGATGCTCTTAAATCAGAAAAAGGAAATAGTAATACAGGAAAAGGGTTCCGACAATATGCAAATGGAATTGCAGGGTCAGCTTGATTCGTTGCTGGCAGAGCATGAACGTGTAAAAGTATCGTATGGCGACCTGAGCAATTCACTTACAGAGAGAGACAGCATTATTAATGCAAGGGCAATGGAAATAAAAAAGCTGTTAGGCTCCAAATCCGAACTGGCAGTTGTAAAACGTAAATTAGCTCAATTGCAGCAGATTACACAGGTTTATGAACATCAGATTGATTCGTTATTTACAGTTAACCGCAAATTGAAAGCTGAAAACGAAAAAATCAAAATAGACTATAATCTTGAACAGCAGAAAACAACCGATCTGTCGAAGGACAAAGAAAAATTAAATGAAAAAATAACCGGAGCCGCAGTATTAAAGGCGTATAAAATATCAGCAGTAGCGTATAAATCAAGAGGGGTAGATAAGGAAAAGGAAACCGATAAAGCTGCAAGAGCCGATAAAATAAAAGTATGTTTTACCGTGAGTGAGAATAAACTGGTAAGCTCGGGATATAAACGATTTTTTGTACGAATTGCACGTCCCGATAACTCAATTCTAACGCGCGGACCAGCTTATACATTCCAGTTCCTGGGACAGACACTGCAATTCTCAGCTATGGAAACCCTGAACTATGAAGGTGATGCTGCTGATGTTTGTACGTATTTTGAAAGTCCGGCTAACGGTCCTGAACTGGCCAAAGGAAGATACTACGTAAATGTGTTTACCGAAGACCGTGAAATAGGACAAACTTCATTCGAACTGAAATAGTTCAGGGTAGGGAAAAACTTATACGTTCCTGGCATAATAAAATTAAACCTTCGGGATTCAAAAATCCAGAACCTGTTTCAGGTTTTGGGTTTATTATTTTTGCTTGAATTAAGGCATTAGTACCTTTCTTTTTCGATTTACCGGTTATTGAACGGTTGCTGCACTAAAGGTGAGAAGTACCAGCTAAATATATGATACGCAGTTATATGTATTTAAATATCTTGATTCATACAACTCAACATTGAGTTTAAAATAGAAATTGAGAATAAGAAATGAAAAATCCGAATCCGAAAACTACTATATTATTCAGCGGGCAGATAAAAAAAAATAATAAAAAATATTTTCCATATAACTGAGAAACAACAAGATGTGTTTAAGTACTTTAAATAGGGGTATTATTTTTAATTAAACACTATTACCTTTTGAGTTGATGGCAATAAACCTATGAACAAAGTTAGTAAAGTGGTTTTTGGTTAACTTTGGTTTTTGGTTAATCCGGTCTCAACCGGACCGCAAGGAAAGATTGAGATTGGCAATTTTAATTATTTCTTTTGATGCTGCAAAACAGGTCAAAGGTATTTGAAGAACTCAAACAGCTCGTATTACTTCCCTTTGCCACTACACAGCAAAAAGACTGCCGGAGAAATCCCGGCAGTCTTCATTTAAAGGAAACTCTAAATTAATTTATTTCTTCAATCCTTCAAGAATCCGAAATGCCTCACTTAAACTTTCGGTCATAGGGATAAAGGTATAGTCGAAAGCCGACTTAAATTTTTCAGCCGAATAATATGATTTCGACATGGATGCACGTACATTTTCGCGGGTTAAAAGCGGGCTCGACCGTGTGAGGCGGGCACGCATCTCATCCAGCCATGCTATTGCATTCATAATGTTACCGCTGAGTGCGAACCTGGGATGAGGTTTACCAAGTATATCCGCAACCTTGATAAAGAATTCCCTGAGCGAAAGATTTTCGGAATTAAGCACGAAGCGTTCGCCGCTCACAGTACTCTCCATCAGTTTTATCATGGCATTAACAACGTCGCGTACATCCACGTACCCATTAATACCAGGAATATAGTACGGCAGGAAATTCTCTATGTTATGAAACAGTTTATTGGTGGCTTTTTTATGACATCCTGCCCCGATAATTACCGAAGGATTTACAATTACAGCATTCAATCCTTCTTCTATACCGCGCCATACTTCACGTTCGCCACCGTATTTGCTTATGGCGTAACCGCTGTTTACGCGCGAAGTTTTCCATTTGGCATTTTCATCAATCATCTCGCCTTTTTCAGGCTGGCCCAGTGAAGCAATTGAACTCACGTGGCAGAGTTTTTTTATGCCATTTTCAAGACATGCATTTACAACGTTAGCCGTTCCTTCAACATTTACGGAAAGCATGGTGTTAAGTTCACGTGGATTAAACGATATCATAGCTGCGCAATGATACACATAATCAACACCTTGCATCGCCTGTTGAAGTGAATACTGATCAAGCACATCCCCTTCAAACCATTCAACACGGTCAATTAAGTGCTCGTTTTCAGCCGACAAACAATTAAAAATATTGCGGGTTTCGTATGGCTTTTTACCAGGACGCAACAAAGCCCTTACAGCATGCCCATTGCGGGTAAGTTCATATAAAAGGTAGGATCCAACCAATCCCGTTCCGCCGGTTACAAGTATCATGCTACAAAACTATGAATTTTTTAATCGCTTCACACACATTGGAAATTCAGGATTCTGAACATCTTGATTCTTAACCCGGATGCATAAGAACAGCCAATCAATTGTTTTGTTAACTTTGCGCCTTAAATAAAGTTTTTATGAGTTTTGTTGACGAACTGCGCTGGCGCGGAATGATACACGATGTAATGCCTGGTACCGCTGAGCAGCTTGAGAAAGAATTAACCACAGCTTATGTTGGAATAGATCCTACTGCTGATTCACTTCATATAGGCCACCTGGTTTCTATTATGATGTTGAAACATTTGCAGTTAGCCGGTCATAAACCACTGGCACTGGTAGGCGGAGCAACCGGAATGATTGGCGATCCGTCAGGAAAAAGCGAAGAGCGTAACCTGCTGAGTGAAGAACTGCTGCGTCATAACCAGGAATGCATCAAGGAACAGTTATTGAAATTCCTGGATTTTGATACAGCAAAACCCAACCATGCCGAAATTGTAAATAATTACGACTGGATGAAGGAGTTTACTTTCCTGGGATTCCTTCGTGAAGTGGGCAAGCATATTACCGTCAATTACATGATGTCGAAGGACTCGGTGAAGAAGCGGCTCGAAACTGGCATTTCATTTACTGAATTTACCTATCAGCTGGTTCAGGGATATGATTTCCTGGAATTATACAACACCAAAAACTGCAAACTCCAGATGGGTGGCAGCGACCAGTGGGGAAATATAACAACCGGTACCGAACTAATCCGCCGCAAAACAGGTGGCGAAGCATTTGCATTAACCTGTCCGTTGATTACCAAAGCCGATGGCGGTAAGTTCGGGAAAACCGAAAAAGGAAATATCTGGCTCGATCCTGAAAAAACCTCACCCTATGCATTTTATCAGTTCTGGTTGAATTGCAGCGACGAGGACTCGAAGAAATACATCCGCATTTTTACCCTTTTCAGCCTCGAAGAGATAACAGCTCTTGAACTGGAACATGAGCAGGCACCTCACCTCCGTGCTTTACAAAAAGCGCTTGCCCGCGATCTAACTTTACGTGTACATGGTGAAGCTGAATACGACCAGGCTGTACAGGCCTCGGAAATACTATTCGGAAAAGGAACCACAGAAACCCTTCGTCAACTGGACGAGAAAACATTACTTGGTGTTTTTGAAGGAGTACCACAAAGTGAAATCAGCCGTGCAGAACTGGAAGCAGGAATAGGAATGGTTGATTTCCTTTCGGAGAAAACAGGCATTTTTCCATCCAAAGGTGAAGCCCGCCGAATGTTGAAAGATGGCGGTGTGCAGGTTAACAAGGAAAAGGCACTTGAGGATTCAACTGTTAATACAGGGTATCTCCTCAATAACAGGTATATACTTGCACAAAAAGGAAAGAAGAATTATTTCCTGGTAAAAGTGATTTAGATTTATATTATCATTCCATTAGTCAGTTAAACCTGACAGGTTTTTAAGACCTGTCAGGTTTTATTATATTAGATTGCGCTGATTGAGGAAAACTATATTAAAATTAAGCACATTTAAATTGAATATTTCTATATCTTAGCTGTGCGTCACGGGTACAACTGCCTTGATTTATTGCCCCGACCTTCAGGTCGGGGAACAGAAATAAAAAAAGCGAATTGGTTTCCAATAGTATAATAATCCTGACTGCGGTTATGCTTCTGCAATTTATAATATTAAAATCATAAAGGTGAACAGACAAGTCCAGTTTCAGCAATTACTTTCTAAGCCGGAAACCATCTGGGACATTATTGTCATCGGCGGAGGTGCAACCGGTCTGGGAATTGCTTTGGATGGAGCAACCCGCGGTTTTAAAACTCTGTTGCTGGAGCAATCTGATTTTTCAAAAGGAACTTCGTCGCGAAGCACAAAGTTGGTTCATGGAGGAGTAAGATATATGGCTCAGGGCGATTTGTTGCTGGTTATGGAAGCCTTGCATGAGCGGGGGTTAATGCTAAAAAATGCGCCACATCTCACTTCAAACCAGGAATTTGTAGTACCTGTTTACAACTTATTTGATGTTATCAAATATACGGTTGGACTAAAATTTTATGATCTGCTTGCCGGCAGACTTAGTTTGGGGAAATCTCATTTCCTGAACAGGGAAAACACGCTGGCTCGTTTGCCTCAGCTTAAGCCAGAAGGATTAAAAGGTGGCGTAGTTTATCACGATGGACAGTTTGATGATTCCCGTATGACGGTTGCCCTGGCTCATGCTTGCGTTAATTCGGGAGGAACAGTTCTGAATTACATCAAGGTTACCGGAATACTGAAGAATGCAAATGGGAAAATCGCTGGAGTGGAAGCAAGGGATATTGTTTCTGGTGATGAAATTAATATCAAAGCAAAGCTTGTAATAAATGCAACAGGAGTTTTTGCTGATGCCATTTCAAAGATGGACAATCCCAATGCTAAGCATTCCCTGAAACCCAGCCAGGGTGTGCACATTGTTCTTGATAAATCATTTCTTCCGGGCAACTTGGCTATTATGATTCCCAAAACCGATGATGGAAGAGTACTGTTTGCCATTCCCTGGTATAATAAAGTAGTTTTTGGCACAACCGATACACCTGTGGATGCAATCAGCCTGGAGCCGGTGGCGCTAGAAAAAGAAATCAATTTTATACTGCACACGGCAGAGAAATACCTGGTAAAGGCCCCGCGACGTGAAGATATTTTATCCGTTTTTGCCGGTTTACGCCCGCTGGCAGCAAATCCTGACAATCCGCATTCAACCAAAGAAGTTTCGCGCCGTCATAAGATCACTCTTTCACCTTCCGGACTTCTTACTATTGTCGGCGGGAAATGGACCACATACCGGCGAATGGCTGAAGAGACCATAGACAAAGCAATTTCAGCCGGAATCCTCAAAAAGACAAAATGCCTTACTTCAAACCATCCACTGTCAAGTGTTGCAAGTAATTCTTTAAACCGTCTGCATATTTATGGCGACCATTCATCTGAGATTGAAACCATGATCCACGAAAATCCTGCACTTGGAATCCCTATCGATCCTCGACTTCCATACTCAAGGGCTGAGATAATCTGGATTTGCCGAAATGAAATGCCGGTAAATATTGAGGACATTCTTGCCAGGAGAACACGAACTCTGTTTCTTAACGCACGGGCGAGTTCTGAAATGGCCTCTGAAGTAGCTTCATTGATGGCAAAGGAATTGGGTTATGATATGAAATGGCAGAAAACTCAGATTGAATCATACAATCAATTAGTGAAAAACTATATTTAAGAATTTTACATTCAACTAATAAACAGGACGATATGGAGAAATTCATCTTAGCACTCGACCAGGGAACCACAAGTTCCAGGGCTATTGTATTTGATAATAATGGTTTGCCTGTAGCAGTTTCACAAAAGGAATTCACCCAGTTTTACCCTAAACCGGGCTGGGTTGAACATGATGCTGACGAAATCTGGTCGACACAGGCAGGAGTTGCTCACGAGGCAATTACAAAGGCCGGGCTTGGAAGTGTGAACATGGCAGCCATCGGAATCACCAATCAACGAGAGACTACGGTAGTATGGAACAGGAATACAGGCAAACCCATTTACAATGCTATTGTATGGCAGGATCGTCGTACTGCCGGGTTTTGCGACCAGTTAAAAAGTGACGGGAAGAGTCGAATGATCCTTGAAAAGACGGGTTTGATCATCGATGCATACTTTTCGGCCACAAAAGTAAAGTGGATTCTGGATAATGTGAAAGATGCCCGAAAACAGGCCGAAGACGGACAGCTGGCTTTCGGAACCATCGATTCGTGGCTCATATGGAATCTTACCCGTGGAGGTTTACACATAACTGATGTATCGAACGCTTCCAGAACAATGCTCTACAATATCCATGCACTGAAATGGGATGACGAATTACTCCGGCTCTTTACTATACCGGCAAGCATGCTTCCCGAAGTGAGGTCATCAAGTGAAGTATACGGCAAGAGCGTTGGGCAATTTGCAACAGAAATACCAATTGCGGGTATTGCCGGCGATCAGCAGGCAGCGCTTTTCGGACAAATGTGCATTGAGCCGGGAATGGTAAAGAATACTTACGGAACCGGTTGCTTTATGATGATGAATATCGGAACTAAACCTATAGAATCAAAAAGTCAGCTACTTACAACTATTGCCTGGAAAATTGGCGACGAAACACACTATGCCCTCGAAGGAAGTATTTTTATTGCAGGAGCTGTGGTTCAATGGCTGCGCGATGGGCTGGGAATCATAAAAAAATCAGAAGATATTGAGAAATTGGCCACCAGTGTCAAAGATAGTGGCGGAGTGTATTTTGTACCGGCATTCGCAGGTCTGGGAGCTCCGCACTGGAACCAGCACGCGCGTGGCACCATGGTGGGAATAACACGTGGTTCAACATCAGCTCATATTGCCCGCGCTGCCATTGAGAGCATCGCATACCAGACTCAGGAAGTATTGCTGGCCATGCAAAACGATTCAGGAATTGATATCCGTGAACTTCGTGTCGACGGTGGTGCAACGGTTAATAACCAGCTGATGCAATTTCAATCTGATCTTTTACAAACGAAAGTTGTTCGTCCCAAAATTACTGAGACTACTGCATTGGGAGCCGCTTATCTTGCCGGCCTGGCAGTGAAGTATTGGAGTGATATCAATGAAATAAAACATCAGTGGCAGATTGACAGGACCTTTTCACCGCAGATTGAAGCTGTTGAAACGTTACCGTTGGTAAAAGGCTGGCGCCGCGCTGTAAAGGCTGCAAAAGCGTGGGCTGATGATTCGGAATAATTGCAGGCTTGAAAGACTTACTGTAAAATTTAAGTTGTCTGATTTTGATTAGCATGAAGTACGAAGTCGGAAGCTGGAAGGTCTGATTGTAAGAAAGTGATTATCTTGGTGAACGAATTTAATCATAGAGGATTTAAGCTGCAAAATATTTGACAAATTAACCGAATTGAAGAAATAACTCTGTTTTCAATAGCTTCTGACTTCCGACTCCGGTCTTCCGGCCCCAATAGGCGCAGTAGTAAAATCTATACATTCCGATTTGAAACATGTACAAACCAAATATTAAGAAATATGAACGCTTTTTTTGCTGAATTTATCGGAACAGCCATTATACTTGTATTTGGCGGAGGTGTTGTTGCCAATGTAATTCTAAATAAAACCAAAGGCAACAACAGCGGGTGGATTGTAATAACATTTGGATGGGCGGTAGGCGTTTTTACAGGTGTATTTATTGCAGCACCGTTTAGCGGCGCACACCTGAATCCTGCCATAACACTGGCATTGGTTATAGTGCATAAATTCTCTCCAGCACTGGTTCTTACATATATTACTGCCCAGGTACTTGGTGCCATGTTTGGTGCTTTCCTGGTATGGCTTGCATACAAAAAGCATTTTGACGCAACCGAAGACGGAGATGTAAAGCTTGCAATTTTTTGTACAGCGCCCAATATACGTCACTATGGGTACAATCTTATAACTGAGATCATAGGCACTTTTGTACTTACCCTGGCTGTTCTGTATATGGCAGCACCTGGGATTGGTCTTGGTGCATTAAATGCATTACCGGTGGCGTTGGTTGTGCTAGGTCTGGGCCTGTCCCTGGGTGGACCAACAGGTTACGCTATTAATCCTGCCCGCGATCTTGGTCCAAGGATCATGCATTTCCTTCTGCCTATTCCGCTCAAACGCAACAGCGACTGGAGTTATGCCTGGGTTCCGATAGTGGGACCGTTTGTTGGAGCGGCATTAGCAGCAGGGATGTTTATATTTCTTGAAGCCTTGAAGTAGCGGATTTTTACTTTATATAATTCGTTTGTGCTGAAATAACAGCTCTAAATTGATTAAAACATAACATTTCTCGTTTTCACCACTGAACCCTGATTATAGTAAAGTAGCCAGGTACCTGTCGATGAGCCTTGGTAAAGGAAGCTCCGCGATACGATCTTTCCTTACCGCAGTAATGTTATCCGTTAATTTTGGCACTCCCTTCACTTCAATACGGATAAACCTTGCCAGCAACCGGCGGTGCGAAAGCTGATGAATATATTCGTCGGAAACATGCTTTACAACAAATGGAAATCCTCCGAAAAATCCTGATTTCACGCAACTTTCCAGCACTTCATCAGTATCTGAAGCAACTATGGATTCTATACAGGGAAAATCGTACATGTTTTTCCAGATATCGTTTCCGGTGCGTTTCCGCATCAGAATAAATTTCTCTTTTTCCTTTTTAAAGCTGATCACCAGGTAGTTCAGGTGACGGATGGTTGGTGTTTTTTTAGGTGTTTTTACAGGGAAGTTTTCAATCTGCTTTATTTTCAGCGCTTCACAAGCGAAAGCTATGGGACAAGCATTGCAAGCCGGACTTTTAGGCGTGCAAACCAAAGCCCCAAGTTCCATTACAGCCTGGTTGAAGGTGCCGGGATGATTTGTATCCAGCAGGTTGTTAGCCAGGTCAGTTATGGTCTTTCGGCCTTCATTCGAATCAACAGGAGTATTAATAGCGTATAACCGGCTGATAACACGGGCAACATTTCCGTCAAGCACTGCCACTGATTCATCAAAACAGATGGACGCAATGGCAGCCGCAGTATAATCCCCTATTCCTTTGAGTTTTTTTAAACCTTCAGCCGTTTGCGGGAAAATTCCATTGTGTTTTTCAACAACTTCTTTAGCAGTATGATGCATATTTCGGGCCCTTGAATAGTAACCGAGTCCTTGCCAGAGTTTCAGAACATCCTGTTCATCCGCATCAGCCAGACTTTGAACATCAGGAAACGCGACCAGAAAACGATGGTAATATTCTGTTCCCTGGGCAACCCGTGTTTGTTGAAGGATTACTTCCGAGAGCCAGATTTTATAAGGATCGCGGGTTTCGCGCCAGGGGAGAGGGCGTTTGTTTTGGGAGTACCAGTGCAGAAGGGAATGAGAAATATTCATGTATGGTTTTAGGATTAAAAGCCGGGTTTTTGGAAACCCGTTTCAAAAGTAGACAGATATTCGCCATGTCATAACGATTGAAATGTATATTTGATCGATTTCCGGTTTATCATTTCCGTAAATAAATTATCTTGCACCTTCTTTTAACTGAAACCACTTTATTATGATCAGGAAAATATTGTTTTTGCTTTGCCCCGCATTGCTGATTAGTGTTTTGTCCATAGCACAAACCCCTGTTAAAAAGCCACTTACCCATGATGTGTACAATACATGGAAAAAACTGGATAAGCCGCAGATTTCCGACAACGGGAAATATGTTTCGTACGAGATAAATCCGCTGAAAGGCGATGGCTGGCTGCATTGGCATAACCTTGTTTCAGAAAGCCACGATTCGCTTTACCGCGGACAAAGTGCTGTGTTTTCGTCAACCAGCGATTTGCTTGCTTTCCGGATTGTACAGCCCGCTGATACCCTCCGAAAACTGAAACTGGCAAAAAAGAAGAAAGATGAACTTCCAAAAGATTCACTTGGAATCCTGCTGCTGGAAAAAGATTCAATATTGCGTTTTGCGGATTTAAAATCATTTCAAATCCCGAAAGAAGGCGGAGCCTGGGTAGCATGGCTTTACGAGAAGCCAAAAGAAAAAGCTAAGGAAAACACCGATACCATTCAGAAATCAACACCCGACACACTTGCCTTAAAGCTCAAAGAAGTACCTGAAAAAGCGAAAG
>JAIFMH010000183.1 GCA_020048595.1 Bacteroidota bacterium
GTTGCTCCATTACTATAGGATGTTCCCAAATCAATTTTATCTGGCGCAGCAACAGGACCACTTTGATTGGTTATTTTGATATTACCTGCTACATCTAATTTTTGGCTTGGTGTTGCTGTTCCAATACCCACGTTGCCTCCAGAAGGGCAAAGTAATATCGAATAGGCTTGACTACCACCATCATTTATTCTTTGTGGCTGAATCCAGTAATTACCATTTCCGTTAACTCCTATGCAAGTAGCAAGTACAGCACCTGTTTGAATTATTTGATGCCCTCCCGCACTACCTAAAGCAGGTATTTCTTTATTTGCGGATGTATACAAATGAGTTAATGATTGAGGCGTAGTAGTCCCGATGCCGACGTTGCCCGTATTATAATATACATTGCTTCCTGTGGTGGTCCATTGCGTAGCACCAGAGGCGTTACCAATTAAAGTCCATGTAGAACCGTTGTAATAATAATATCCCGCTGTGCCATCGGTTTGGTACACGGTAAGTCCCGTAGCGGGCGAATTAATGGCTGCGCGTTGCACCGCTGTCATGCGGGGAGCCAGGAAGCCTTTGGAGGTTGATTTTACATCCAACATGGCCGATGCATCGGGTGCAGTGCCATCGGAGTTAATACCTACGTTTTGGGCAAACAGTACATTTGCGTAACAAATGATTGCGATGGTCAATGTAAAAAATGTTTTCATATGGTTGAATTTTTACGTAACTATTATGGAATTTAGCATTTGCGGATTATGCAGAGGAAGGCAATAGGGTTCATTTTAAGTAATTGATATATAGATATATAAGTTTAAGGCCTGAATGGCTTTAGGTATGCTTTCTCTATATGCTATATTCAAATATATAATACTTAAAAGTAAAAAATCTTGATATAGATCAAGAAATTGTTTTACGTATAAAAAGAAGAAAATTGCTTTGTTGGTTCAGCAAAAGGGAGGGGTGGTTGAGAGTGAAAAGTGAAGAGTGAAGAGTGAAAAGTGAAGAGTGAATAATGCCCTTCGACTTCTCTCAGGGTGACAAATAAGGAATAGCGTATAACGATTAACGATTAATGACTTACGAATAACGATTAACAAATAACGATTAACAAATAACGATTAACAAATAACGATTAACAAATAACGATTAACAAATAACGATTAACGAATTACGAATAGCGTATAACAATTAACGATTAATGACTTACGAATAACGATTAACAAATAACGATTAACGATTCAATGTCATTTAGTTAGCATTTTTCAGAATAGAAAGAAAGAAATGTCGGATTTTGTACCCTCCCCAGCCCTCCCTAGAAAATAGGGAGGGAGTAGTTCGCAACAAAATTTCAGACATTGGAGCTTAGGTTAAACTTTGTTAGTATGTCCTCCCCCTATTTTCAAGGGGGAGACAGAGGGGGTACAAAGGGAATTACAGAGAACATTAATGAGAACTTTTAAAACGAATCCTTAACTAAACGACATTGAATAACGATTAACGAATAGCGATTAACGATTAACGGAAAAGCCATCCCATCCCCGCTCCCTTACCCAATCACACCATCACTCCATCAATAGCTTTACGATGAAGCGAATCACATGAACATCAGCTGTTTTTCCTTGTCCACTCAGCATGTACACGGCTGAATGTTTCGGGTGTCATATTAAGGAACGATGCGATATGAATGGATTTAACCCTGTGTATAAGGTCAGATCGCTCGGCAATAAAAATCTGAAATCTTTCGTAAGCAGTCAGATCCCTGAATCGTTTTTTTTCATTTTCCTGTTTCAGGATGTACTTTTCGACCATGATACGTGCCATATTAGATATTTCGATGTTAATTTCGAAAAGTGCTCTGAAACGGGCGATGTTGATTTTAAACAGAACTGAGTCCTCCAGTACCTGGTACGATTTGGTAGCCGGTTCAAAGGAAATGTATGTAATCACGTCACCAAAAACTTCATTTTCCTTCCACAGCGTGCTGGTAACTTCAATGCCATCCTGTATGTAATAACCTCGTGCTACTCCATTTTTTATGACATAAAAATGATTGTTGACTTTACCCTGATTTACCAGTATAGTGCCTTTTGGCACATTTTCTATTTCAACGCTTGAGAGCACCAGTTTTCTGGCTTCTTCCGATAAGGGCAGAAATTTGTCAAAATAGTTGAAAATTGAATTCATCATTTCCATCTTAAGAATCAGCATTTTATGTAATTTGAATGCTCTGTTGCAGTATTTTTACACCCAAACCCTGCTATTTGATAGTATTTCCGGCAGTCCGGAAGAGGGATTGAAAAACTTTTGTTCCGACATTTTTTTTAATCCTGTCTTTTAATTTATTTTTAACTAAAAAGTCAGTTTTTATTTCAAGCCACAGGCTTATTTTCAATACCTGCAAGGGGGGTAATCTTTAATTTATTCCTCAATTTTCCTTTTGTAGCTGTTTACTTTATACTATGCGGCAATACCAAATTTACTTGGCCAAATATAAACAGCTAGAACTGACAAATCAGGAAAAAGAAAACACCCGCGCAAATGGTGGATATAAATTTCCATGCGTTGAAATATTCGGACACTGCCGAATGGGAAATTCCTGCTATGGATAAATACAAAAGCATTTGAACAACTTTATCCCTGAAACAATAAAATCAACTGGAAATATGCATCTTTGAAAGGGAAAACTAGTGCTGGTTTTCATCTCTTCCAACTACGGAATCTAAATTTCAAGCGAATAGCTGTTTAAAGGCTCAACCTTTATACAAAGGTAAAACAAACAGGTAGAAAAACAAAGAATCACCTATAGTCTCGGCGTTGCTTCTCACCAATATTTAGGGATCAAAATGGATGCGGAAAGCAGAAAACAGCCGAAAGAGAACCAGCGTATTCATTATTATTATGACCTTTAAGATATTCAGGCTACCCCAAAACCCCTGAAGAGGCTTTTTGGGAATGAGTGCTGTGCCTGTTTTTCACTATTCGTTATTCACTGTCAGGCTGAGCGGCGTTAGCTTCCGCCAAGTCGTAGCAACTGCTTTCTGTTTTTCAGAATGAGTTTTTCGGGTCACCCAAAAATCCCGTTGGGACTGCCCTGTCTTATTCTTCTCCTCTAACTTCTCCCCGCTCCTGCCCTGTAATCCGAAGGAGAGCATCCATACGCTTTGTTGAACAGCTCATAGAAATGCGTCCTGCTTGCAAAACCGGTCTGGTCGATAATCTCACTGACCGTCATGGAGGTTGATTTTAAAAGTATTGCCGCTTTGCTCAACCTACGCTGGTTTATCAGGCTATGAGGGGTAGTTCCCAGCAACGACTTTGTTTTATTGTAAAGCGATGATTTACTGATGGCAAGCTTATCGCACAGTTTTTCGGATGAAAAGGATTCATCATCGATATTCTCATCAATATAACTGATCATCTTCTGAAAGAATGGGTCCGGAATATCCTTCACCAGTGCGGGATTGTCATCAGGTTGGCCGAAATGCTTCCGCATACTTGACCGCGAGCGTAAAAGCTTATCAATACGTACTTTCAGGTGCTCCGGATGAAATGGTTTGGGTATGTAGGAGTCGGCACCGGCTTTTAATCCTGCAATGCGATCCTCTATTTCAGCTTTGGCAGTAAGCAGGATCATCGGCAGGTGACTCGTATCAAAGTTCTCGCGAAGTTTATCACAAAGCTCAATCCCATCCATTTCAGGCATCATCACGTCGGAAACGATAAGATCCGGTTTGTCAGAAGATACTTTTTCCAAAGCTTCGAGTCCGTTCGCAGCAAAAATAATATTATAATCCGCCTTCAGGAAATCCCTGAGCAACATCAGAATCTCGGAATCATCATCAACAAGCAATATTAATGGTTTACCTGCTGCCAGTGTTGATGTTCCTTCCGGTTTATCAGGCTCGTTTTCGTCGATGAAACTGATTTCGTTAAAATCATCTGCCGGCTCATTTAATAGCTCAACCGGGCTTAACTGGTGAACATCAGGAAAAATACAGATAAACTTTGTCCCTTCTCCTGTGGCGCTTTCGAAACTGATGGTTCCTTTCAGGAGTTCGATGAGTCCTTTGGTAACAGCAAGTCCCAACCCGGTTGATCTGTACCCGGGGAAACTTCCTTTTTTCCTGGCCGAAGAAATCCCGAAAGGCTCAAACACCTTCTGAAAATACTCAGGTTTAATACCAACTCCATTATCTTCGACTTCAATAATAAGTTTTGAGTCTTCCGATAGTATCCGGGTTTTAACAAATCCCCCGGCTTTGTTGTATTTTATTGAATTCGATATCAGATTTGTAACTATACGCTGAATTTTATCCGCATCCGTTTTGAAAATAATTTCATCATCGGGTGCAATCACTTCGCACAGGATATTCCTTTGCTGCGCCAGCAGTTCAAGGTCCGATACAACTTCGCGGACAAGCTCCACCGGCTTTGTTAACTGGATATTTAAAGGTTCTTTCCCTTTTTCAAGCTTCCGGAACTGCATAATTTCGAGCACCAGTTTCTGGAGTTTGATGCTGTTGTTGAACACTTTTAAAAGGCGTGGATTTTCAGATGCGTTCCTCGTGTCCTCAAGCAAGGCATGAATGTGTGAGGTGATAAGTGTAAGCGGCGTACGAAATTCATGAGCTACATTGGTGAAAAATTCAATTTTATAACTTTGCAATTCAGCTTCCGTTTTTTTCTGGAATTCCTGCAACACTAACTCTTTTTTCCTTGCTTCACGGCGGCGATAGGCTGCAAACAGCAGAGTCTGGATTCCAATAAAAAGAAGAATATAACCGGCAATAGCCCATGATGTCAGCCAGAAAGGCGGATTAATAACGATCTCAATTATCCTGGAATGCTCCGACCAGTTACCGTTTTCATCGCTGACACGTATCTCAAGCAAGTATTTACCCGGTTCAAGATTGGAAAAGTTAATAGGCTGATTTTGGATGCTGACAGTCCAGTCTTCGATTGAATTTTTCAGCCTGTAGGATATTCTGTGGCGTTCCTGTCCCCAAAAAGCTAAAGGCGAAACATAAAACGTAAGTGAGTTCTGATTATAACTCAGGTTGAGGCTTTCCTGGTGGTTGATGCGTTTTGAAAGAACACTCTCATTCCCGGGCTCTATCAGTTGATTCCTGATATACAACTGGTTAAATGCGATGGGAGGAAAATAGGAAGAGAATTTTATCTCATCCGTTTTTATTATATCCACTCCCATAGTGCCTCCGACAAAAAGCCTGCCTGTATTTATATCAAAAAACGATGCTCCATCACTATATTCGAAATTAACCAATCCATCATTGGTGTTGAAACTCCGCACATTTTTCCGGCTGTTATCAATCAGCGAAAGGCCCTGGTTGGTTGTAATCCACAAATTACCCTTTTCATCAAACTGCAGCGCGTGAATACTGGTATTGGAAAGATCGGACTGAACTATTAATCCTTCTACTTCTACCAGATCAGCCGAGACTGGTAAAAGGTTAAAAATTCCGTTGCTGGTGCCAACCCATATCCGTCCGTTACTATTGGCCGACAGGGAAAGTATATCATCATTACTTATAAGCTTAGGATGTGTTGATGTTGTTAACTGAGCAATTACCCGCTTGGTGATTGTATTGTAACGATAAACGCCGAGCCCCCGGGTACCTATCCATATTACGCCTGGTTTTTCAACAGCCAAAGCATACACGATCTGTTTCTGCTGACCGGGCGCTACTATACTTTTATCGAGAACCAGTTGTTCGCAACTTACCGGTGATGAAGCTTTGGCTTTATCAAATTCAACCAATATTACTCCAAAGCCACTGGTTCCCAAGTATAAGCGCTGATCGCTGTCCTCGAGTATGCGATAAACAGATGCAAAGTTTAACGGTTTGGAAATATTGAAGTCGCGCGGGAAGTTCCGGATGCTCCTGTAATCCGCCGAAATGATATCAATGCCTTTGCCATCGGTGCCAACCCATATTGACCCATCCTTTTGTTCGTGGAATGAAAGCACCGAATTATTACTCAATCCGTTTTTTACAGATATCTGCCGGATATGATTCCCATCGGCATCAAAAATATCAATTCCACCTCCCTTGGTGCCTATCAGAACATCTCTTTTATGGGTTACAAGAATACTACGTACAATCGGATAGGCCAACTGATCAGAAGAAAGGCTCTTATTCGGAAATTCAGTAAGTTTAAGGTTATACACACCGTTACCATCGGTTCCTATCCATAAAATATCATTCTCAATTTCATAAATGCTTACTATCCTGGTAGAGATCGGATTGTTTTTAAGCAGATTTGAAAGCAGGCTAAGAACTTCAAAATTCCGGGTTTGCAGGTTGTAACTGTAAATCCTACCCTTCTCAGTGCCGATCCAAAGCTTTTCACCTCCCCTGGAAACCGAAAATGAAGTAATAATATCATCAGGAAGCCGGAGTTGCTGAATTTCCTTTGTTTTGAGATCAACCATAAGTGCAGCGCCGGCCCGTTGAGTTACAAGCAAGTAAGGACGTTGGTTGATCATTACCGAAGCTGACGACGACAAAGCTCCTGTTAAAGGTAATTGCAGAACTTCAATAAGGCTGTTGCCTGAACTCATTATTAACTGTCCGTTTGCAGTGATGCAATAAACACGATTATCAGCAATATGAATACGTTTAATACTGAGAGACAACTGTTGTGATTGCTTATTAAAAGTAAATTTCCCGAATTGCCTTGTTGTACTGTCGAAACTAAATATTCCCTTACCAAAAACCGAAGCCAATGTGCCGTAACTGTCGGAATGGCAAACTGCAATATCATTTTCATAGTTTATCTGTTCTGATTCCCTGGTAAAATAGGAAGTAAACTGGTCGTGGATATTATCATACAACCCAACTCCTTTATTGGTAAGCATCCAGATAGGTCCTGCCGCTGTGGGATGCAACTCCCTGATTACATGGTTATGAATGGAGTTGGAATTACTACCCGGAAGGTATGTAACCATATTATTACCATCGTACCGGTTAAGGCCGTTCCAGGTTCCAAACCAGATATAACCTTCCGAATCTTTTACAATGGTGTTCACTGCGCCGTTTGATAATCCTTCACGCCGCGAAATGGAATGAATTGTTGTTCTGTATTCAGCATAAAGCGGAACAGAGAGCAGGAATGTCAATCCAAGGAAAACAAGTGTCCTGAACTTGTTAAATATGAAGTCGGGAATAAACAATGATTTGATAGTTTTTTAGAATGTTCCGGCAAATTTTATTATGGCTTAACTCCCACATTACCGATTAGTTGCAACCAAATGTTGAACAACAAGAGAGAGAATCTGTTACTATTGGCGATACCTGAATCGGAAACGACATTAGAGTATTTCAAAAATAATGTATATTTGATAACAAACTACATCGATCCGCATGAACTATCCAAAAAAAGTAACCATAGGTGATATCACAGTACGTGATGGCTTCCAGCACGAAGAAAAATTTATTCCGACAGCTGCCAAACTCTGGCTCACCGAGCAACTTATCATGGCCGGTTTCAGGCATGTTGAAGTTACCAACCTGGGAAATCCTTCCGGGATGCCTCAGTTTAAGGATAGCGACGAATTGCTGAAAAAAATCCGTGCCAGCAAAACAGTAGCTCACTTATTGCCAGCCGTGAGCCTTACAGCTGTTACCATCCGCGAAAAAGCGATAGAAAGGGCTATACAAGCCCGTAAGGAAGGCTGGGGTCCCGACCGCATTCTGCTGATGGTTTCGACAAGTGAATCGCATCATGTGAAAAATTCAGGACTTTCCCTTGCCGACTATTGGAAGATGGCGGAAGAATGGATTCCAAAAGCTAAAGATGCCGGACTCAAAGTGAACGGAACCGTAAGCACCATCTGGGGTTGCCCGATTGAAGGGCCTACAAAAATGGAGAAAGCCATAGATTTTGCCCAACGCTGGTTCGATATCGGTGCCAGCGATGTGGAACATGCTGACCACGATGGCTCTGCTTCGCCCGACCGGGTGTATCGTTATTATTCAATGTTAATGGATAAGATAGGCCGTCCGGAAAAACAAATCGTCCATTTCCACACTACCCGTGGCTGGGGACTGGCAAATGTACTTGCTGCCTTACAGGCCGGCATGACAAATTATGAATCGACTATGGGTGGAATTGGCGGACAACCTGCTAACTTTGTGGATGGCGTTCCCGTTGCCGGAACTGGCGCTTATTATTATGCCGATCCGTTGATTACCGGTTTAATTCAAACCGAAGACATGGTAGTTATGATGGACGAAATGGGCATAGAAACAAATCTTAATATAGATAAAGTGCTCCAGATAGGTGCAATGGTTGAGCGTATTGTCGGCCGCAGGCTACGTTCGGAAAGTGTTCGCACAGGCCGTATTCCGAAGACTTTAACAGGAAGAGGGTAATTCAGAAAAGGGATTAGGTTTCAGGGGTTGGGGATTATATAACCTCCGTGAGAAATCACAAATCACATTTCACAAATCACAAATCAGAGAAATCACAATACAAAATTCCGCAATCCGCCTTGTCGCCCTTCTCCCACTCTCCCATTCTCCCTTCTCCCACTCTCCCTTCTCCCACTCTCCCATTCCTCTTGTCAAACCAAACCATCTCAATCCTCCCGTTTACTTCCACGCTCCAAGTATCAAACCCATCAGCGTTAAGCCTACAATATTATACCCGGCGTGTATCAGCATATAGCGTGTGCTGCGGAATTCATACTGTCCGGTAACAAAAATGGCCATAGCTATCCAGCCGAAACCTGTGAAAAATCCATACATGGCTCCTTGCGATGCTCCTATTTCAGGCGAATTCATAAACAACGCCAGGTTTAATGCCATTATAAATGAAAACAGAGCAGTTAAGCCCATGATCTTTGGCATATTGGCTTTTTGAGCTCTTTCCTGTGTAATGCCGGTTTCTTTCATCCACATTTTACCAAACAGCAAGGGAGAATACCAAATGGCTCCAAGTCCGAAAAATACCAATGCTGAAACAATAATGGCCAGCCAGTTGAGGGTTGAAAAATCCATAGAATTAAGTTTTTAGGTTAGGATAATGAATTGACAATAAGCTATCAACAAACAAATAAAACAATTTGTTTACAATCTGAAAAAGGAGCCTCGTATAATTTTACGGACAGCCTTTTAATAAAATCTGCCGGGCTTCCAACAGAGTTTTGATTGGCTAAAATAATACATGCAAACTACACCGAAACTTCCTTGCTTTGGGGAGTATCAGTTGGTATTGCTTAAAGAAGGAAATGGTAAAGAGAAAATGGTTTGATACTGCTTGCAGAAAAAGTGCTTCAGATTAACGCAGGCAGTTATTTTAGATTCAGGAAGAAGGTGTTTTATACCAGGTGTACTAGCTTATGATCACTGTTCCAAGCCATGCCCATGCAACCAGAAGCAATGCTGTTCCTATAATATGAAAAGGTTTTACAACGAATTGAGTTGACGATTCTTCGGGCAGAATATCTGAGTATTGGTCAGTAACGGATACGTTTGTATTTTTCATAATTCAATGATTTTTTCTTAACGCTTTGTATTCTTTATAGCCTCGTTAAGAAAAAGTAATACAGGTTTTCGAAAAGAAAATCTGGATTAACTGATTTCCCGGCAGTTAATTCTAAATTTCCGACAAATTCGCAACAGAATTACTTAAAGAAAAATAATGTTATTCACATACTTATACACAATAATCCAACTCAAGACTCCAGAACCAATTCTGTAGTTTTAATGAATAATCTTCATACCTTAGCAACACTCTAGATCCGTTTATGTGGGAATTTTTCAATTTAAACAATACTGCTGACCGTCGCAGAGCTCTTGCAGAGAAGAAACATGCACGTGAAAGGCATAAAGCAAGGCTGCGAAGAAAACGGGCAGAAACATGGCGAATTTTGCAAAAAAGGTTCTCCGCTTTTAAGGCTGATCCTTTTGCAAAAAAGGAATTAAGCTCAGCAGAAAAAAAGAAGCAGTCTTTTAAGAAGTATGCTGCCCATGACCGGAAAATTGAGCAGCGCAAATGGTGGGCCAAGTTCAGGAAAGATCCCTGGAAGACAATTTTCCCACCTAAGAAACACAGGATTCCCGGTGGAGGGTATTATCAAACGTTTCGTTTATCAAAAAAGGAACGTAAAGAACATGCCAGACAGAAACGCAAACAATTCCTTGGAAATCTGAACCTGATACTAACTACTCCCGACCTTCGCAAGAAGTTTGGATTTGGATACCTGCATTCCACGGCCTATTTTATTCTCGCTTTTATTCTGATATATAGTATCTATCAGCTGATTACTATTGTAGTGGCTTCGTCCTACAATATCCCCATAGTTTGGTATTACTATCAGTTAAAGTTTCCATTGTCAACCTACTCGCCTTTATATACGAGGATGGCTATGGTGGTAATTTTTGCATCAGGACCTGTTGCATCTTTATTGCTGGCATTTTTATTCCTGAGGTTTCATTTCACAAGAAATACTTTTGCAAGGCGCTTCAGGCTTTTTTACCTGTGGGGTTTTATCTGTGGTGTCAATATGTTTTTCGGTGCTTACATAGCAGGTGTTTTTACTCGAACAGAGTTTATTTATGTTTCTGAGTGGATTTTTATGAGCCATGTGTTTGCTGCCGAAGAAATTGTTTTCACACTGATCGCTATTTTTACTCTTATTGTTATCGGCAGGATCATAACGCCATTGTTTCTGAAATCGTCGAATTCAGTTACAATGATAAAACCTGAATTCAGACTGTTATTTATTCTGGGGGAGGTTATATTTCCTTGGATTACAGGTATGATCATTCTATTCCTGACCACGCTGCCCAATTATTACCTTCCACTGATTCTCAAAACTATAACACCTGGTTTGATTCTGATACCATCCTTGTTTCTGTATAGCTCACAAAAGTTTGACAATATTCATCGTTCGGGGGTTATACAGCATAACTACTTCAGGTGGAGCATTGTAATTTTGGCTATTGCCATTTTGTTTTTTTACAGGGTGATTCTAAGTTTAGGATTAAGATTTTCATAGTATGACCTTGAGCCTGATACTCTTCCTGAGTCTATCCCGAAACACTATACGATTCAATGAAAGGGAATGCCTTAATGAAATATCCTGCTCATTTATATGTTTTTAAATTATTGTATATCATGCATTTAGCAGTAATCCAATAATCCTCCTTGTGCAATACTATCAGGTTAACGATACCAGCAAACATTCATCAGCTTTCGGAAGGAATATATTTTATACCTTAGCCCCTGTATTATTACGTGTTTATGTGGGAAGTTTTCAGAAGAGATCCGATTGCAATAAGAGACCGTCGGAAAACACGGGCTGAAAAGAAGCATATACGTGCCAGGGAAAAAGCATGGAGGCGAAGAAGCCGGGCTGAAACCTGGCGTAACTTCAGGAAGCGTTTCGACAAATTTATTGCTGACCCCTTTGCCAAAAGGCAACTCAGCTCTTCGGAGCGTGAGATACAACGCTTTAAAGAATATGCCAGGCGCGACCGAAAAAAAGACCGGCAAAAATGGTTGGCCAGATTTAAAAAAGATCCGTTAAAAACGTTGTTTCCACCCAAACCGAAAGCTCCGGGCGGCGGATACTATGATGTGTATGGTTTAACAAAAACGGAACGTAAAGAGCTGGCCAGGCAGAAACGCAGGCAATTCATCTCAAACTTTAAAACAGTAATTACTACTCCCGATCTGCGTAAAAAGTTCGGATTCGCTTATCTGCATTCCACAGCATATTTTATTCTCGCATTTATGCTTATTTATATTATTTACCAGGGCATTACCATCATGGTTGCCTCGTCTTATAATATCCCTATTATCTGGTATTACTATCAGTTAAAATTCCCGCTTTACACTTTTTCGCCTTTGTATACACGGCAAGCGCTGGTGGTTATTTTTGCCATGGGCCCGCTTATTTCACTAATGCTGGCTTTTGTATTCCTTAAGATGTACTTCACTGAAAATCCTTTTGCCAGGCGCTTTAAGTTGTTTTACTTATGGGGATTTATATGCGGGGCCAATATGTTTTTCGGGGCTTATATTGCAGGTGTTTTTACCCGTACAGAGTTTATATACACTTCCGCATGGCTGTTTATGAGCCGCTCATTCGATGTGGAGGAAATAATCTTTACCGTTATATCAATAGTTATGCTCATAATTATTGGCAGGATAGTCACGCCTTTGTTCCTGTTGTCATCGGGTTCGGTTACTTTGGTAAAACCTGAATTCAGACTGTTCTTTATTCTTAGCCAGGTTATTTTCCCGTGGCTGACAGGTATGGTGATTTTATTCCTGATTACGCTACCGAATTATTATTTCCCGTTGATTCTTAAAACAATAACTCCTGGTTTGATTATGATTCCAACCTTGTTCATGTACAATGCGCTCGAATTTGAGAATATCCATCAGTCCGGGGTTATTCAACGCAATTATTTCAAGTGGAGTATTGTTATAGCTGTTGTGGTACTGCTGTTTTTCTACCGCGTGATACTGAGTTTCGGTTTAAGTGTTTCCTAATCGGACTTAAAAACGTTTTCCTTTACCTCCTCCTGGAATACGGGATTAGTATCCTGAGAATAAAATATTATTCAACAACCGGAACAATAATAGAATATTTATATATAAATTAGTGAGCTTCTAAACAACAGAAATCATGTTAAAGGAAAACTACACGAGGTTTATATGGGACAGTATTCTTGAAAACTGGGACCGTACCGCTTTTACAAATTATGAATCAGCAAGTTATACTTATGCTGAAGTTGGACGAAGTATTTACTACCTGCAAAAACTTTTTGCTAAATGCGGCCTGAAGAAAGGCGAAAAAATTGCCCTGATCGGGAAAAACTGTGCCGAGTGGGCAATAGCCTACCAGGCAATTGTTACGTATGGCGCAGTGGTAGTTCCTATTCTACCCAACTTTACACCCAATGATGTTCAACATATTATAAATCATTCCGAAAGTGTAATGATGTTTGCCAATAAAGCAAACTGGGATGTGTTGGATGGCGACAACCTGCCCAAACTCAAATCGGTAATCTCTCTGGATGATTTTTCACCTTTATATACACACAATAAGCACTCTGCCGAAAATATCAACAAATTTAAAAGTCTGCTTTCCAAAGATTTCACTAAGGAAAAACTACCCAAACAGATCATCCCCAATTCAGACCTCTTTGCCATAATTTATACTTCAGGAACAACCGGTTTTTCGAAAGGCGTAATGTTAACACACAATAACATTACAGGTAACATGGTGTATTCGCGTACCAATATGCCTTTGGTTCCCGGCGATCATATCCTCAGTTTCCTGCCGCTTGCTCATGCCTATGGTTGCGCTATCGAATTCCTCTACCCATTTACATCCGGATGCCACATTACTTTCCTGGGAAAAATGCCTACACCGCAATTACTCATTAAAGCGTTTGGCGAAATAAAACCCAGGCTCATCCTTTCTGTTCCGCTGATAATTGAAAAAATATTCAAAAAACAGATTAAACCTGTGCTGGAGCAGCCCAAGGTTAAGTTTCTGATGAAGATTCCGTTTATGGACAGCGTTATACTCGGAAAAATAAAAACCAAACTTACAGAGAGCTTTGGTGGCAATTTTCACGAAATAGTTATCGGAGGCGCTGCTATAAATGAAGAAGTGCAGGAAGTTCTTCGCAAGGCTGAATTTCCTTTTACCATTGGGTATGGCATGACCGAATGCGGTCCGTTAATCAGCTATGCCGGATGGCGCGAAGCTCGCTTTAATTCAGCAGGCCGCTGCGTGGATCAGCTCGAAATGCGCATTGATTCTCCTGATCCAGAAAATGTGGTAGGTGAAATAATGGTCCGTGGCGAAAACGTGATGAAAGGCTACTATAAAAACGAAAAAGCCACCCGCGAAATCCTCGACCGCGACGGATGGTTGCACACAGGTGATCTCGGAACCATGGACAGTGAAGGGTTTCTGTATATTAAAGGCAGGAGCAAGAGCATGATTCTTGGCGCATCGGGGCAAAATATTTATCCTGAAGAAATTGAAGCACGTATTAATGCTTTCCCGCTGGTGCAGGAATCTATTGTTGTCGACCGCAAGGAAGGACTGGTGGCGCTTATTTATCCTGATATGGAAATGGTGGATGCAAAAAAGATGAAAGAGCATTCGCTGGAAGCGTTAATGGAAGTGTACCGCAAACATCTTAATAAGGAAGTTCCAACTTATATGCAGGTTGCCAAATTCCAGGTGGTTTCGAGCGAATTTGAAAAAACACCCAAGCGGAGCATCAAACGCTTCCTGTATAGCTAGCTCCACAGGATATATTCGCAAAACATATCAATTTCATCCCTGCACTGTTGTAACTTTGCACGCTGAATGCTGTTGCAATCTTACACCAATATATTTATGCGGACTTTTTACTTTTTACTGGCTCTTGTATGCTTCTCCAACCTGGGTATTGCACAAACTACATCAGGAAACAACAATAAATCGACACTTGAACTTACGTCATCCAACCTGCCCATTGTGGTGATTACAACTAATAACGGGCAGCAAATTCCTGATGATCCTAAAATTCCGGCCAACCTCAAAATATTTAACAATGGCCCCGGCGAACGGAATTACATTACTGACACCCCTGAATTCGATGGCCGTTCAGGAATAGAAGTACGTGGATCGAGTTCGCAGTCGTTTCCCAAAAAAAGCTATGGTTTTGAATCATGGGATACCTCCGGAGAAAGCATAGATACTTCCTTCCTGGGTATGCCATCGGAAAGCGACTGGATATTAAACGCAAATTATACCGATAAATCTTTTTTGCGAAATGTTATGGCATACCAGGTTTGGCGAAACATGGGACATTATGGCACTCGTTACCAGTTTGTTGAATTGATACTGAATGGCCAGTATCAAGGCATTTATATTTTTTCCGAAAAAATAAAACGGGATAAAAACCGCCTTAATATCGCCAAACTGAGCACTACTCAAAATACCGGGGACGATCTTACAGGCGGATATATTTTTAAGATCGATAAACAAACAGGTTCCGGCGGTGCAGGCTGGACTTCTTCTTACAAACCTAACGAATACTCCTGGCAAACAATATATTTCCAATACGATTACCCTAAAGAGGAAGATATAACCTCTCAACAACGAGGCTATATACAAAAATATGTGTATGATTTTGAAACCGCTCTTAAAAGCACTACCTATACCGATACATTAACCGGATATCGCAAATATGCAGAAGAAGATACTTTTATTGACTATTTCCTGGTAAATGAACTCAGCAAAAATGTGGATGGCTACCGGATAAGCACTTTCATGAATAAGGAACGTGACAGCAAAGGGGGCAAAATACGGATGGGACCGGTTTGGGATTATGACATTGCGTGGCATAATGCCGATTATTGTGGCGGTGATGTAACTTCCGGCTGGGCGTACCAGTTTCCTTGCCCGGATGATGGCTGGCAGGTTCCATTCTGGTGGAAACGGCTCCTCGAAGATCCGCGGTACAAAAATAATCTGGCATGCCGCTGGCAAAACCTCAGGCAAAATATACTCAGCAATGAGTGGTTCGATACTTATATCGATAGTATATCTGGTGAGCTTATGGAAGCACAGGAGCGGAATTTCACACAATGGCAAATCCTTGGTATTTACGTATGGCCTAATCCATGGCCTTATGCAACTACATATATGGGTGAAGTTAACACCCTCAAAAGCTGGATGCACAACCGCTTAAGCTGGCTTGATGCCAATATTCCGGGTACTTGCGATGAAACGTATGGTATTGCTGAAACTGAATCTGAAAACATTTTCAGTATCTATCCAAATCCTGTTTCAGATAATCTGAATATTAAATTCCGGACTCCCGCAAAAAATGAAATCGGAATTATGATTATCAATCAACAGGGAATGGTCCTTGACAATGTAAAAACTACTGCCAGGACTTCCGGTGATTGGATTGAAACCATGGATATTTCGACATACAAACCGGGAGTATATCTTTTAAGAATAACAATGGATGGGGAAACGTACACCCAACGTTTTATTAAAATTTAAGCGCTGAATAAAAAATGAAAGAAATGGGAATCCCAAGTATTCTGACACCGTTTTTCACCTTTGGGTCACCCATGTTTGAAAGATAGAAGAGCTGAAATCACAGGGCGACCTGGTAACAGAGAGAAGTGGTTGACAAAGAGAAAATATAAAGAGAACTCTATATCACAAAGTTTGCTAATTTTTTACCACGCGTGGCAGATGCAGTTATCTTTACAGCATCAAATCGCAAATAGATTTGCAGGATCCCCGGATAGACTCGTACATCAAGTTTCTATTCGGGGATCTACTATTTAGAAGTATTGTGGTTTCGATAAATCGCCAGAAATAAATTAATTTAAACCCGATTTTTACCGGATAATTTAAAAATCCAGATCATAACACAAAAAAAAGGACTAACCCGGCCATGTTCCGGATTAGTCCCTTTCCTTTTAAAAGCACTAAATCTATTTTATCACCTTAAGCGCTTCATCAACCGATTTCAACATTGGATCAATCGAGATAGCAGTACCAACTGCTCCCTGCATCCAGGCTTGCGGAGTCAGGCGGCCAAGGGTGTAAATACGATCCACTTCGGATGCAAAATTCTTTCCTTTAATGAATCCATCAATCTGGAAATCAATCAAATGTCCGACAGGATAATTTGAAAGGTAAAGCGGATTATCAATCATGTGTGAATAAATGGCCAGAATAGGTTCGTCTTTACTTCCAAAAACATCAGCATAGTATTTGTTCCAAACTTCCTTAGAAATGCGGATCACGGCTTCTTTTAGCTGGGCAGGAGTAGCTTCCGGATTGGCATACAGCCAGCGCCAGACCTGCATATCAAGCATCGAAACGCCCATAATCTCGTAGCACGACCATATTGCATCCAGCGATGCCAGGTGTTCCTTGTCGGGATTGCTATCCTTGATGCCCAATAAATCAAGGTCGCGTTTCTGAAATAGAAATGCCAGCGCTTCGGTGAATGAAGTGTTCGGAACGCCTTGCAACATATAATAGTCTATATCGTAAAGATCAATGGTTTGCTCCACATTATGCCCAAACTCGTGAACGGCAATATTGTAGCCTTTGTAGTTCATGCCCTTATCTGAAATCCGGGTGCGAAGACGGGCTTTATCTCCTTTCATAGCGGCTCCGGCAGCATGTCCCGAACCGCGGGCAGGATCAACCTGGATTTTTGATGCAATGTACGATGCTCTTTCGGCGCTCCAGCCAAGTTTGCGAAGCATATTGGGCATATCTTTTTCGAAAGCTAAAGGATTTGGATACAAAGCCTGGGTTTTTATAGTCAGATCATCTTCATTCAAACCGCTACGTGCTTTAAAACCATCGTACCATATATCAAAAGGTTCAAGATTACGGCCCAGTCTCTTGCCGATTAACGCTGCAACTTGTTTTATCTCCGGTGATGTTACAAGCGAAACAAAGAGTTTTTCAACATCCTGCTCAGGTATTTCCATATTCAACTCAAATGCGCGCTGACTGTATGTTGGAAGTGCCGGATAATATGCATCGGTTGCATGAATGGCTTTGAAGTTATTGAGCAGCATTTCGTACCGGCGGTCGGGTTCAGGAGTTGCTGAAACTTCTTTTCCTTCTTTCAGAACTTTGTTATCCGTTGGATTCCACTGGTATTCGCCATTGTTTATCACCATTTCGGGGATACTCTGATCGATGATCCGTTTCATGACGGAATACACCATTTTTTGTTTTTCAAGTCCATCGGTTTTCCCGTAATGCGATTTCAGTTCATCGCGCAAACCCCAGTGGGTGATGAGTTTCATCCCTTCAGGAAAATAGGTTTTACCGGATGCATCTACCAGCTTGCCCATCATGATATTATATTCCGAAATATACATATCCGATTTTGCGAGGGCATCATTCACCTGCTGATTAAGCGCTGCAGGAACCCGGGAGGTAAAAATGTCACCCATCCGGGCATAAGCCCATTCGCGGCGGCTCCAGGTTTTCCCCAGTTCTGTTTTTTCGCCCAGCGTATAAAACGGGAAGTTGAGCATGGTAATAAAAGCGATTTTGTTTCCAAACATATCATCCGTAAGATGCGATGAGGGAGAAAAAGCCCCGAACATTTCATCAATGGGCGTTAGTTCATCACCACTCAAATCGACAGGGATACGCAAATCCATGGCCATTTTGTTGTAATTGCCATACAATACTTCAAAACTTCGTTGTAGTTTGTTAAATAAAACCTCCAGCTTTGCCGTATCAGCAATAAACTGTTCCTTACAAAAAGCAGTAAAGGCTTCCTGATCGCCATCCTGTTTTTCCCACAGTGAAGCTACCTGTTTTACTCCACGCCCGAGCCGAACCCTGGATGCTTCGCCGGAGGAATCAGTTAATTGTTTGATCACTTTGTCGAGGGTGGCCTGGTTAATAAAGGCCGGTTTTGTTTCCATAGCTGATCCGCTTGATTTGTTGCATCCGGCAGCCAGAATGATAAGCGGCAATGCCAGGAACAGTACTAGTTTTTTCATAAAAGTTTGAATTGTTTGGGGGATTTCGGAGGTCAAAGATAGAGGGAAATAGGATATTTGAAATAGCCTGAAGAAAATTGTTACAATCGATTTCCATTCTTTTTTCAATATGTATTATACCGCACAATTTCCTCCGTTGATTTACGGATTTTTGTCCGCTGCGGGTAATTATCAACGGCATAACCCAGGCTGATCAGCAGTCCGATGGATTTATCCGAAGGTATTTTAAGCAGCTTTTTAATTTTATCTTC